>JAYZDP010000153.1:0-46851 GCA_036337765.1 Acidobacteriota bacterium | reverse complement strand
CCCAACCGAGAAGCTGCCGCTGCTGGTCGTCATCCACGGTGGCCCGACCGGCACCTCGCGGCCCACACCGGTCTCGGCCTTCGTCTACCCGGTGGTGCAGTGGATGGCGCGCGGGGCGCTCGTACTGATGCCCAATTACCGCGACTCGGCCGGCTACGGCGCGGACTTTCGCGCGCTCAACGTACGTAACCTCGGCGTCGGCGACGCTTGGGACGTCGAGACCGGCGTCGAGGCCCTGATCGACCGCGGCTGGGTCGACCCGGAGCGCGTGGGCGCGATGGGCTGGAGCCAGGGGGGCTACATCTCGTCGTTTCTGGCGACTGCCAGTGAGCTCTTCGCCGGCAACTCCGACTGGATGACCAACTACGTCAACACCGACATCCACCGCTTCACCCGCAACTACCTCGAGGCCACCCCCTGGGACGACCCGGATGTGTATGCCAAGACGTCGCCGATGACCTACATCCAGGGGGCGAAGACTCCGACCCTCATTCAACACGCCAACGCCGATCGCCGCGTGCCGGTTCCTAACGCGTACCAGCTCTACCAGGGGCTGCGCGACGTCGGCGTCGAGGCCGAGCTCATCATCTTCCCAGAGCTCGGCCTCGGCATTGCAGAGCCCAAAGCACGGCTGGCCGCGAACTGGCAGAACTGGCGCTGGTTCGAGAAGCACATCTGGGGCCATGAGATCGACCTGCCGCTGCCTGAGCCCGACGAAGAAGACGAATAGCCGGACAGAGTCGGCTGGTAGGGTCCGCGGCCATGAACGTCGCACAGATCGAGACGCGCCACTGTGACGCTGGCTGGCGTAACTACCACTTCGTCAGGCTCACCACCGAGGACGGCACGGTTGGGTGGAGCGAGTACGACGAGCATCAGGGGGCCTACGGCGTCACCGCCGTCATCGAGAGGCTCGAGGAGCGAGTCGTCGGTCAGAGTGTGATGGACGTCGAGCTGATCTATCAGCGCAGTCTGGCACGGGCACGTCAATCGATGTCGGGGGTGATGGCGATGGCCATCGGTGCAGTCGAGAACGCCATTCTCGACGCCAAGGCGAAGGTCCTAGGCGTGCCGTGCTACGACCTGTTGGGTGGCAAGGTGCGCGACGCGGTGCGGGTCTACTGGTCACACTGTGGAACTTGGCGCATCGGCATTCCGCAGATCTACGGCAACGCCATCACCGACATCGGGGGTGTCAAGGCGCTCGGTGCCGAGGTCCGCGATCGCGGCTTCACGGCGCTGAAGACCAACATCTTCGACTATTCCAACGGCAAGCCGCGCGGCTGGGCTCCGGGCTTCGGCCGGCCCTTCGGCCCCGATCAGAATGTGCCGCGCCACATCCTGCGCGACATCCGCCGCCATCTCGAAGCGTTCCGCGAGGGAGCAGGCCCGGACGTCGACCTGCTGTTGGATCTGAACTTCAACGCCAAGACCGAGGGCTACCTCGAGATCGTGCGCGCGATCGCGGATCTCGACATGTTCTGGATCGAGATCGACAGCCCGTCGCCAGAGGGGCTCGCCACCATCCGCTCACGCAGTCCGCATCCGATCAGCTCGTGCGAAACCCTCATCACCACCGAGGCCTTCCTCCCCTACCTGCGCGCCCAGTCGATGGACGTCGCCATCATCGACGCGGTCTGGAACGGCATCTGGCAGTCGATGAAGATCGCCTCCTGCGCCGCCGCGCACCAGGTCAACGTCGCTCCGCACAACTACTACGGTCACCTGGCAACCATGATGAACGCCCACATGGCGGCCGCCGTACCCAATCTCCGGATCATGGAGACCGACATCGACCGCATCCCCTGGGACGGCGAGCTCTTCACCGCTTCTCCCGACATCCGCGATAGCCATCTTCATCTGTCCGACACCCCTGGCTGGGGTACCGAGCCCGATGAGGCTGGGCTGGCCAAGCACCCGGTCCGGTAGGCGACAGCGCCTACTCGACGCGCCTCTGGTACCGATGCCACCGGAAGAGAGCCTAGACGCTGGGCAGCGCACCGACGCGCCCGTCTTCAGGATGCTGCGCCGTGCCGAGCTGTCGGACGCCGACATCGAAGAGCTCGCGGCCCTACTCGAAGCCTCGTTCCCTCAGTGGCCAGGGCGACAGACCGGTGTGCCTGCGGTCGATCATCTGCGCTGGAAGCTGGAGGGCGCCGACGAAGATGAGGCGGCGATACTGGGGCGGCTCGGGAACGAGCTCGCGGTCGGGCAGACGGTCTGGAACCAGGAGTTTCTTCTCAACGGCCGGTCCACCCGCCGAATCGCCTTCAACGATCTCGCGGTCTCCCCTCGACACCGGGGTCAAGGCCTGTCCTCGATACATAACCGCTTCAAGGACGATCTCTTGTCCCGCTGCGAGTTCATTCACCTCACCGCCACGAAGCAGCCCGCGCTTTTCGGTCAGTGGCAGCGACGAGGACTCACGCAGCTCGGCTCGACGGTATCGCTACTCCTGCGGCCGCTCGCGGGCTCAGGGCTCAGAACGCCAATGGTGCGAAGCGCGGCCGGACTCGTGCTCGGCGTGTTGCTGCGATCCTTCGCCAGGCTGGGGGCCTGGGTGCACCGTGTCGGCCTGCCAGCGGACGGATCGGTCACCATTCGCTCCATCGATCGCTTCGATGCGTCCTTCGACGCTTTCCTCGCGCGGGCTCTGGCGCCTTTCGAATTGGTCATCAGCCGATCCGCTCGACACCTGAACTGGCGTTATATGGATCCGCGTGCCGGAGCCTTCGAGGCTCGTGCGGCGTTCGCCGCTAACGGCGATCTGCTGGGCTACGCCGTCACCTCACCGACGGCTCCGCTCGCCGCGCTGGCAGACCTGCTGGTCGAGCCCGGGCGGCCCGACGTGGCCGCCGCTCTGGCTGACGATGCGGCGAATCTGTGCCAGGAGCGCGAAGGGATCGCAGCGCTGGAATGCTGGCTACCGCCGCTCCACCCAACGTATCGGGCGCTACGTAGCCGCCGATTCGCACCTGTACGTCGCCGGCTCATTCTCCACTACCGGACCGTCGGGGTCGACAAAAAACTGGCCGCCCTGTTCGCGAAGCCGGACGTGACTCTTCACTACATGCTCGGTGACACCGACATCATCTGAGGCCCGGCACGGCAGCGAGCCGTCAGTCTTCGATCGTCTCGAGCAACAGCTTCGCGCGAGGTCACGACCTCGATGTTCTTTTAGTTCGGCAGTGCAAACGCCACCAGTTCGGCCGGCTCACCATCCTGACCCCGGCGAGAACCGCCTCCAGCCACGACGATGTACTGACGACCCTCGTGTTGGTAGGTCATTGGCGAGCTGTGCAGACTGCGATCGACCTCGACCTGGGCGAGAAGCTCGCCCGTACCCTTGTCGTAGGCCTGCAGGTAGCTGCCATGTGCGCGGCGGTCACCGAGCTCATCGAGCTTGGCCTGAAACGTGATGAGCAGCGTCTTGGTGATCAGGAGGCCGCCTTCGGCGATTACGCCCGCGGGAAACGGGCTGCCGAGTGGTCCGAGATTCAGATGCTTGATCGCCGGATGATCCCGCGGACCGTCGCCGAAGGGGATCTGCCACGCGTGCTCGCCCTGGTTGAGGTCGATGGCGGTAATGCGCCGATACGGAGGCTTGAGCAGTGGCAGGCCCTGAACATTGGGGCGGCCTCCCCCGCGCCCGATCTGGTAGCGCCAGTCGCTACGAGACGCATCCGGGGCCATCAGCGACATGGCCGACGGACGGGTCTGCGACTGGACGTAGAGGACGCCGGTCTCGGGATCGATCGAAGCGCCCGGCCAGTTGGCGCCGCCACCGGCACCGGGATTGACGATCGTGGCCTTCTTGCCTTCGTGATCGGACACGATCGTCGGAGTGAAGACCGGGCCGAGAACGTAGTCCTTCGCGACCTCCAGTGCCTCCGCACGTAGCTCGGGGGTGAAGTCGATCAGCATGTCCTCGGTCGCCCCCAGCTCCTCGAACGGCGGCGGCTTGGTCGGGAACGGCTGGGTTGCCGCCAGCCTCTCGCCTGGCACAGGGCTCTTGGCATTGACCTCTTTCTCCTCGATCGGCCACACCGGCCGCCCGGTCGCACGATCGAAGACGTAGGTCATGCCTTGTTTCGAAACCTGTGCCACCGCCTTGATGCGCTTGCCGTCGACCGTGATGTCGATGAGGTTCGGGGCGCAAGGGAAGTCGTAGTCCCAGATGCCGTGGTGCACGGCCTGGAAGTGCCAGACCCGCTCGCCGGTGTCGGCCTTCAGGCACACCAGGCTCTCCGCGTAGACGTTGTCGCCGTGCCGATGGCCGCCGTAGTAGTCGTTGGTCGGCGTGCCGAAAGGCAGGTAGACGTAGCCGAGCTCCTCGTCGGCACTCATCATCGACCACACGTTGGTGTTGCCTGTGGTCTTCCAGGAGTCGTTCTCCCAGGTGTCGACGTACTCCTCGCCCTCCTGCGGGATGGAGTGGAAGCGCCACTTGAGCTTGCCGGTGCGCACGTCGTAGGCGCGGACGTGGCCGGGCGGGTTGGTGTCGCGCTGCGGGAAATCGAGGATGATCGAGCCCACCACGATCGTGTCACCCACGGTGATGACCGGCGCGCTGTGACCGATATTGCGGGTATTCGACTCACGACCGAGGTCCTGGTAGAGATCGACGATGCCGCCCTCGCCGAAGGCCGGATCCGGCTTGCCGGTGTCGGCGTCGATCGATACCAGCTGGCGCCCGCCGGTGGCGATCAGGATCCGCTCGGCAGAACCGTCTGTCCAGTACTCCAGCCCACGGATCTGAGCCATGCTGTGCACCACGGGGCCGCGCCCGTAGCTGCGCGGGTCATAGACCCACAGCGTTTCTCCGCTACCCGCGTCGATGGCGGCTACCTGGCTCAGGCCGGTCGGCTGAAAGACGCGGTTACCGATCTTGAGCGGGGTACCGCGAAAATAGCCCGGACGCATCTCGGTGGCATCTGCCAGCCGATCGTCGACCGACCTCCAACGCCAGGCCACTTCGAGGGAGGCAAAGTTGTCGCGATCGATCTGATCGAGCGGCGAATACTTGGTCGAGCCTCGGTCGCCGGCATAGTGCGGCCAGTCCTCACCCGGCGCCCCTTCTTGGCCCGTTGCAGCGAACGAAACCAAGCCCGCGATGGCCACGGTCACCAGCCGTGAGTGGAGTCGCCTCATCTCTACCCCTCTTTCTAGATGGACGGCGATCATAGCCGCGATCGCGAGCGAGCCCACCGAGCGAGTACGCTCGTACCGAGAGGAAACACCGAACGGAGGTCTGATGCGACTATCCAGTCGAGCGATCGCCACCCGAGCCTTCACCCTTTTTGGTGCCCTCGGCATCGTTGTGGCGTGTGGAGGCGGGCCACCGGACGGCGGCACGCAATTCGAGACTACGGCGACCCCCGACGGGCGGGCGGCTGCAGACCCGCTCAGGCGCGCATTCTTCGGTGATCTCCACGTTCACACGCGCCACTCGCTCGACGCCTACATCTTCCAGGTCCGCGCCTCCCCTGACGACGCGTACCGCTACGCCAAGGGCGACGCGATCGACCATCCGAGCGGGCACCAGATCCGTCTCGAGAGCGGACCGCTCGACTTTCTGTCGGTCACCGACCACGGGTTCTTTCTCGGCACCCTGCCGGCGATGGACGACCCCGAAGATCCGCTGTACCAGACCGAGCTGGCGGCCGAGATCCGGGCGCTCGAGAACCGCGCCTTCAGTCGAACCCTCGCAGCGTTCCGAGACGGCGAGCTCGCCGCCCTCGACACCGAGCCCGCCAAGCTGGCGGCGTGGAACGACTTTGTCGCCGCTGCCGAGAACCACAACGATCCCGGCCGCTTCACCACCTTCGTCGGCTACGAGTACACCTCGTCGGCGCCCGACCGGGGCAACCTGCACCGCAATGTGATCTTCCGCAATAGCGACGTCCCCGACCGCCCCTTTGCCCGCACCGACTCGCTCGACCCGGAGGATCTGTGGCGATGGCTCGACGAACTACGAGGGCAGGGCATCGAAGGCCTCGCCATTCCCCACAACTCCAACGGCTCGAACGGGCACATGTTCCAGCTCGAGACCGTCGACGGCGAGGCGCTCGACATCGCGTACGCCGAGCTGCGGATGCGCAACGAGCCGATTGTCGAGATCACGCAAGTGAAGGGAACCTCCGAGTCGCACCCGCTGCTCTTTCCCGACGACGAGTGGGCCGACTTCGAGATCTTCCCCTACCGCATCGCCACCCAGCTCTACAGCGAGCCCAAGGGGTCCTATGTGCGCGAAGCGTTCCTCAACGGCATGGTCATGGAAGAGGCGCAGGGGTTCAATCCGTTCCGCTTCGGCGTCATCGGCTCGACCGACACCCACAACGCCGGCCCGACCCCCGAGGAGGACAACTACCACTCCAAGGTCGGCTTCAACGACGGCACCCCGCAGCGCCGTGGATCGGTGCCGCTCGACACACCGGGCCCCGACGGCAACCTCTACTCCCCCGGCTCCTTCCACTTCTTCGGCGCTTCAGGCCTGGCCGGGGTGTGGGCCGAGGAGAATACCCGCGAATCGCTCTACGACGCCATGCGCCGCAAGGAGACCTTCGCCACCACCGGTCCGCGGCTGCGGGTGCGCCTCTTCGCCGGCTACGACTATGGCGAGGATCTCGCCGGGGACGCCGACATGGTCGAGAAGGCCTATTCCGGTGGAGTGCCGATGGGGGGCGATCTCCCTGCAGATGGCGATCGCGAGCCGCGTTTCCTGATCTGGGCGGCGCGCGACGCACGCTCGGCGCCGCTGCAGCGGGTCCAGATCGTGAAGGGCTGGGTCGAGAACGGCAAGGCGCACGACCGCATCTACGACGCTGTCTGTTCCGACGGGCTCGAGCCCGATCCTCAGACCGGCCTCTGCCCCGACAACGGAGCGACCGTCGACCTCAGCGACTGCAGCATCTCGAGCGGCGTCGGCGCGGCCGAGCTCGGTGCCGTATGGACCGACCCCGACTTCGAGCCGTCGTTGCGCACCTTCTACTACGTGCGTGTGCTCGAGAACCCGGTGTGCCGCTGGTCGACCTGGGACGCGATCCGCTCGGGCGTCGCCCCGCGTGAGGACCTACCGACGACGATCCAGGAGCGGGCCTTCACCTCGCCGATCTGGTACGTCCCGCGCGGGAGCTGAGCGGGCGCGCAAGGCCGGGAACCGCCTCCACATCTCGAACGCAGGCTGGCTGCCCGAATGCCGCGCACCTTCACATCGATGGACCCGAGCCATCGACCGCACACCCTGCGAACGGTTCTGAAGTGGGGCATCCGGGACCGCCTCCGCGACACGCGCAAGATCGCGCCGCCCGGACCACCGGCCCTGGCCGTGGCGCCCGACCTCGATCGACGACCTCGACCCGAACCCCCACTCGTGAACCCCGACCGCGTTCTGTCTGGGTACACTCGACCCACGGACGCAATGTGAACGATTCATCTCCCTGGACTCGGCGCCGCTTTCTGGCGACGGTCGCGCTGACGGCTACGAGCCCCGCTGTCGCGCGTGCACAAGATGATGACGGCTGGGGGTCGGGGGAGCTCGAGCACCTCCTTCCGGCGGCGAGCCACGATCGGATCTCTTTGAAATGCTCGTTCGCCGCGCCTCGGTCGTCCGTTCCCGTTCTACGCGTGGCCAATCGCTCGATTGTAGGAGCGAGCACCGATTCCGACGGGCGCTTCTTCGCCTTCGACATCGCGGGCCTCGAGCCTGACGTCGAGTACGACCTGCGCGTCGTCGACGGCGGCGGACAACCGCTCTGCGACTCATGGCCGCTGCGAACCTTCCCCCACCCGAATGCGGAGCCCGAGTCGCTACGCCTCCTGACCTACACGTGCGCCGGGGGCCATCCTGGATCGCCCTCCTTTCTGCCGCTCGATGTACGGCGTCGCCTCCTGCGCCGGGCCCTGTCGTTCGGACCGCGCGCGGCGATCGCGATCGGCGATCACATCTACTGGGACCAGCGCACCAGCCTCGAGAACCGCGGCGAGGAAGCCGGACGGCGAACGCGGGCGTTCTACGAAGAGGTCGGCTGGCTCGACCGATCGATGCCCGCGCTGGGCACGCGCAACGAGACTTCGTTGAAGGCCGCCGCCGGACCTCAGATCGCCGGTCTCTACGGCACGCTCCTCCGCTCCACGCCGTCGTACTTCGTCAGCGACGACCACGACTACTACGAGAACGACGACGCCGACCCGCGCATGGTCACCCTGCCACCGGACCGCTACCAGCTCGAGTTCGCCCGCTTCACGCGCAACGCCTACCTGCCCGAGTTCCTGCCCGACCCCGAGCGGCCACTGGCGATGTCGGGCACCGGTGCCGGAGATCGCGCGATCGGCATCTCCGAGGCCTTCGGCACCTTTCGCTACGGGCGCCTCGCGGAGGCACTGATCTACGACTGCGCCCGCTATCTGTCACTCAAGGGTGACCACGCCGGCCTCGTGCCGCGCGAGGCAGAGGCCTGGCTGCAAACCCGGACGCGCGACCAGAGTGTCGCGCAGCTCCTGCACGTTCCGTCGCACCCCTTCGGCTGGTCCGCGGGCAAGTGGCGCGAGTGGTATCCCGACGTCGCAGATATCCGCGACGGCAACGGCGCCACCGTCTCCAGAATCGGCAACGTGGCACCCGGCACGCAATTCCGGCTCACGACCGATCGCGACAAGTACTTCTGGCAGGCCGGCTGGTTCAAGCAGCACCAGAGGCTATTGGAGGGTCTCAGCGCTCAGTCGAAGCGTGCCCCGATCGTCCTCTCCGGCGACCTCCATGCGATCGGTCACGCCGCTATCGAGCGCAGTGGCGACCTCGACCTTCGCTCCAACCCGGTCCACGCGGTACTCACTGGCCCGGTCGGCACCAAGCGCGGCTGGCCCTCGGCCGCTCGCGGTAGCGCTCCCATCGCGGCGACCGGCCTGGTCCACGAGACCCACACCCCCGCGATCGAAAAGAACGGTTTCACCCTTCTAGACATCACCCCCGGCGAGGTCACGATCCGCCTCTTCGCCTGGAAGAGCCACCAGCCGGTCGAAGCCATCGACTCGCTCGAGCCGTACCACACCCACGCGATCCGCCGATCGTAGCCGCGCTCAGAAGCTGCGCCAGGGCGGCTGACGCACCCGACCGACAGAGAACTCGTGGTCGCGCCCTACAGCCGGAGGGCGGTCGAGAAGTCCGGCACGCCTTCCCAGCGACCCGCGTCACCATCGCGCATCACGGCGATCGTCTTGATCACCTCGGGGTTGGCGAGGCCGTGAGGCGGCTCGCCCGTCAAGACCCGAATGATGTTCTCCGCCTGGCGTCGCGGGCAGTCGTCTAGAAACACCGGTGAGAATCCTGCGATGTGCGGGGTGACGATGCAGTTGGGGAGCTTCAGGAGCGCATCGTCAGGGTCGATCGGCTCCTTCTCGGTCACGTCGAGGGCGGCCGCCTCGATCTCGCCAGCCTCGAGCGCAGTGGCGAGGGCGGCACCGTCCACGGCCGGGCCGCGCGAGGTGTTGACCAGAAGAGCGGTCTTCTTCATCGCCGAGAGCGCGGCGGCATCGATGATGTGGCGCGTCTCCTCGGTCGCCGAGCAGTGAACGGTGATGTAGTCCGACTCGGCGAACAGCTCTTCTTGAGACAGGAGCTGTACGCCGTACAGATCGGCGGCGAGCTGGCTGACATAGGGGTCGCAGGCGACGATCCGTGCCGGCCCGAAGCCACGAATCCGCGTCGCGAAGGCGCGGCCGATGTTGCCGAAGCCGACGATCCCCACCGTATGACCGGCGACGCGGCGCACCGACTCGAAGTAGCCTCGAGTCAGACCCCAGTCGCGACCCCACGCACCATCGCGCGTCGTCGGTACCGCGTCACAGATCCGCCGCGTCAGCGCCAGCAGCAGGGCCACGGCATGGTCCGCGACCTCGGCCGTGTTCGACCCGGGCACGTTGCAGGCGAGCACGCCCAGGTCGGTGGCGGCGTCGAGGTCGATGGAGTCGACGCCGACCCCCATGCGCGAGACGACCTTGAGCTTCGGGCAAAGCTCGAGCACCGAGCGCGAGGTCAGGGGCTGTACTCCCACCTGCGCCCCGTCGGCGTCTGAGAGCAGCTCGACCAACTCGTCCTCGTTGCGACAGCGCCCCTCGACGACCTCGAAGCCAGCAGCTTCGAAAAGATCGGCGCGGTTCCACGGGCTGGCTTGAAGAGCTACTTTCACGGCGATCTTCCTCCGGTTCAGAAATCCAGCGGGGCAGCGCGGAAGTGTAGCAACGACGTTTGCCGGAAGGCCGTGGCGAGATAGGCTCTGCGCTCCTTTCAGACAAGGAGGGGCACCGTGAAGTTCGGCGCACAGGTCAGTTGCTACAGAAACACGTGGAACAGCATCGCCAAGGTGGTCGCAACGATGGAGGCCGGGCCGTGGGACAGCATCTGGTTCGCCGACCACTTCATTCCGCCGCCGGGGCGCAAAGAAGAGGAGCACCTGACCGCCCACGAGGGCTTCACCGTGGCCGCCGCGGTGGCCGGCATGACCGAGAAGCTACGCATCGGGCACCTGGTGCTCGGCAATACCTACCGTAATCCCGCGCTGGTGGCCAAGATGTCGGGTACCCTCGACCACATCTCCCATGGTCGGTTCATCCTCGGCATCGGCGCGGCGTGGTTCAAGCGCGAGCACGAGGCCTACGGCTGGACGTTCCCCTCGATGAAGGAGCGCCAGGACCGCTTCGAGGAGGCCTGCAACCTCATCCGCCAGCTTTTCACCTCGGCAGAGGCGGTCACCTTCGACGGCCAGTACTACCGACTCGACGACGCGGTCCTCTCCCCAGGCTGCTACCAGTCACCCAACACCCCGATCCTCGTCGGCGGCACCGGGCCGAAGCGCACCCTGCGCACCCTGGCTCGCTACGGCGACATCATGAACCTCGACGGTTGGGCCGGCGGGCCGATGACCGCCCAGTACTTCCAGCACAAGGTCTCGATCCTCGATGCCCACTGCGAAGACTGCGGTCGCGATCCGGCTGAGGTCAAGCACACCGTGCTCATGCCGACCCTCGTTACAGACGATCCAGCGGCGGTCGAGGCCTTCATCGCGGGCCGGCGGCTCGGAGAGGGAACGGCGGCGGGAACGAAGAGCTACGTCGTCGACCGAATCGGCGAGCTGATCGAAGCCGGAGCCGAGGAGGTGATGATCGGCGGTATCCCGACCGACGATCTCGACCAGCTCCACTTAGTCGCCGAAGAAGTACTGAGCGCCTTCGCTTAGTCGGCCTGCACCGTGGTGACCCCTTCGACCGTATGCTCGTCGTGCAAGCCCAACAGGTGGGCGTCACCCATGGCGCTGGGGTCGTGCGTGCTTGCGTGTGTCGCCACCCTGTCGGGCTGCCGCGAGCGGGCGACGGCAGGGGATCTGCCGACGGCGCTGAAGACCCACGACTCGGGCCCGAGATACGGCGGTCACCTTCGTGTCGGTTACACCACCGAGCCCATGTCGCTGGACGCCGTGCTCGGGCGCTCCGGCGGCGACGCGTACTACTGGCACCAGATCTACGATCAGCTGATCGATGCCCACCGCGACCTGCGCCCCCGGGTCGAGACCTCACTCGCCACCTCATGGGAGATCTCCACCGATCCCAACGCCATCACCTTCCAGCTGCGCGAGGGCGTGACCTTCCACGACGGCACGCCATTCGACGGTGAGGCGGTCAAGCGCAACGTCGAGCGCATTCTCGACCCGGCCACCATGGCCACGCCACGCGCCTCGATGACGGTGATCACGTCGGTCGACGTCCTCGATCCGCACGAGGTGCGCTTCAACCTGTCCCGACCGTGGGGTGCTGGACGCAACATGCTCGCCGACCGCGGCGGCGTGATGAACTCGCCCGCCGCCGTATCAGCGCTCGGCCCCGACTACGGCTGGCACCCCTCGGGCACGGGGCCATTTCGCGTCGAGAACGTCATCACGGGGACCCTGGTGCACCTGGTGCGCAACCAGAGCTACTGGGGTACTGACGAGGCAGGAGGCCGGCTCCCCTACCTCGACGAGATCACGATCCGCGTCATCCGCAACCGCACTGTGCTCGCGTCGGCCCTGCGCACCGGCGAGATCGACGTCGCCTACCTGCCTTACAACGACGTCGCCACGTTTGAGCGCGATCCGCGATTCCGCATCGAAACCTATCCGGGCGGCGCCGTCGCGATGCTTCTGACTTTCAATCAGAGCGTGGCGCCGATGAACGACGTCAACCTCAGACTGGCGGTCTCTCACGCCGTCGATCCGGAGGTCATCAACCGCGCCATCTACTTCGGCCGCAACATGATCGCCGACGGCGGCATGTGGCCCATCGGATCCTGGGCCCACGACTCGACGGTGCCCCGCCCCACCTACGACCCGGAGAAGGCTCGCGAGTACCTGCGCAGAGCCGGCCGTCCCGACGGCTTCGAGTTCACCGCCGTAACCAACAACGACACCTATCTCGTGCCGGGCGCCGAGGTGATCCGTGCGATGTTGAAGAAGGTCGGGATCACGCTGAACATCGAGGTTCTCGCCACCGGCTCTGCGACCGAGGGCTTCTTTCACGCCGGCGCCTACTCGATGTACGTCACTTCGTGGAGCCGCTATCCAGAGCCCGACTGGCTCGCCTCGCTGGCCTACAAGAGCGACGGCTTCTACAACGCAGGCAACCTTCCACGCCCCGACATGGACCGTCTGGTCGAAGCTGGTGCTTCCCTGTACGACGTCGCCGAGCGACGCGCGGTCTACCGGCAGATCGACGAGATCGTCCTGGGGGAGGCCTGGTACATGCCGCTGCTCTATAGCGTCATCTACGCCGCAGCACCGGCCGATGTCGGCAACCTCGACCAACTCATGGGTTGGGACGCCAAGATGAGCCTCAAGACTCTGTATCTCGCCCGCTAGCGGAGTCCGGATCCGCCTCCGATGTGGCATTTCATCGGCAAACGCGCGCTGCACATGCTGCCGGTAATGCTGCTCATCACCTTCCTGGTCTACGGCATGATGCTCGCCATCCCCGGCGATCCGGCCAGGGCCTTGGTCGGGCCGGGCGAGGCGCTGGACGAGGAGCAGCTGGCGCTCATCCGTGCCGAGCACAACCTGGACGAGCCCGTCGTCGTCCAGTACGTACTATGGCTCGGGAAGGCGCTGCAGGGGGATCTCGGACGCTCGAGCCAGAGCCGCCGACCGGTGTCGCAGGAACTGGCGACGCGCGCCGCAACCACCCTGCAGTTTGGAATCGTCGCCTGGATACTGGCCGTGATCGTCGGGGTGCCGGCTGGAATCCTGTCCGCGGTGTACCGGGGCAAGGCGGCCGACTACGTCGCCACGATGGTCTCGATCGCCGGGGTGGCGATCCCCAACTTCTGGCTCGGCATCATGGCGATCCTGCTCTTCGGAGTGAAGCTGGGCTGGCTGCCGACACAGGGCTACGTCGACATCTTCGAGGATCCCCTCGACGGGCTGCGCCACATGATCCTGCCGGCCTTCGCGCTCGGCATCACCAGTTGGGCACTGATCATGCGCCAGAGCCGCTCGGCGATGCTCGAGGTGTTGGCGCAGGATTACATCCGTACCGCACGCGCCAAGGGCCTCGGGGAGCGACGGGTGCTCGCGGTGCACGCTCTGCGCAATGCCGTGCTGCCGATCGTGACCGTTTTCGGTCTGCAGACCGGGCGCATCTTCGCCGGAGCCGTCGTCATCGAGACCCTCTTCGGCATCCCGGGCATGGGCAATTTCATGGTCCAGGCGGTCTTCGCCCGCGACTTCATGGCCGTGCAGGGTGCTGTGCTCCTGATGGCGATGGCGGTGCTGGTAGCCAACCTCCTCACCGACGTCGCCTACGCCTGGCTCGACCCGAGGATCAAATACGGTGGCTAGCGAGCGCAGCCTGGCCCAGCGTCTGTTCGGCGTGCCTTACGCCGCGTTCGGCTTCGTGGTCATCGCCGTCACCGTGGTGCTTTCACTTCTGGCGCCCTGGATCGTTCCGGTCGACCCCGAAGAGATGGACTTCGACAACCTCCTCAGCGGCATCACTTCGGCCCACCTCCTAGGCTCCGACCAGCTTGGCCGAGACACCCTCGCCCGGGTCGTGTACGGGGCGCGGATCGCGCTGATGGTCAGCCTCGGCGCGGTGGGGCTTGGGGTCCTGATCGGTGCGCCGCTGGGGCTCTTGTCGGTCTACTTTCGCGGCTGGGCGGACGACATCATCATGCGCGCCATTGACGCGCTGGTGGTCTTCCCCAGCCTCTTGATCGCGGTCGGTCTGGCGGCGGCGATCGGCGGCTCGTTAACGACCGTCATTCTCGCTATCGGCATCGCCAACGTGCCATGGATGGCACGCATTATCCGCAGCCAGGCTCTGCTGATCCGTGAGCTCGACTTCGTCTCCGCCGCGGAGGCCTCCGGCGTCGGCCACCTGCGGATCATGCTCCGCCACATCCTTCCGAACTGCGTGGCTCCCGTGATCGTGCAGAGCACGCTGAGCATGGGCTACGCCGTTCTCACCGAGGCGGCGCTCGGCTTCATCGGCGTCGGCATCCAGCCACCGACGCCGACCTGGGGAAACATGCTCCAGTCGGCCTTCCCGATGATCGAACAGCAGCCGCTGCTGTCGATCGTGCCGGGCCTGGCGATCTTCATGCTGGTGTTGGCATTCAACTTCGTCGGCGACGCCATGCGCGACGTGCTCGACCCACGTCTACGAGGCGTGCTGTACTAACGCTCCCCACGCTCTCACCCCACGAGCAGCAGCAGGAGGATCGCGACTCCGGCGATGGCCTGCCACCAGAGCTCGGTCGGGCGCTTCAGCACCAGGACCCCGAGGCCGAGAAAGCCAGCGGCGGTGGCCAGAAGCCACCAGTAGAGCTCCTCGACGCTCTCCTCTTCCTGCGCCACTGGGGCCCGCCGGCGAACGCTGGTGATGATGCGGAAGGCGATGTCACGATCGGACTCGGTGCCGAGCTCGTAGTACTCACCGCCTCCGGCACGGGCGATCGCACGCAGCGAGTCGCGGTCGAGCACGGAGTGGATGTTCGACATGCGCGGGCGCTCGGAGGCCAGGATGACCCCGGAGCTCGACACCCTGTCGATCGACTCGGGGATGAAGCCTCCGTTGGAGCTGCCGACGCCCACGACGTGCACCGGAATGTCCTCTTGGCGCGCGAGTGCCAGGGCGATGGCGACGTCGCCGCTCCAGGCCTGGCCATCGGAGAGGACGACGAAGGCCTTGGGGTTGTTGTTCGGACCCAGCACCTCCTCGTCGCGCTCAATGACCTGAAGGCCCCAGAACACCCCCTCCTCGATGTTGGTGTCCCAGGTGGTGATGTCTTCCAACCGGAAGGGAGAGCGCTCACCGAGGTGGTCGAGAAAGAAGAACAGCGCATTGGGGTCGGCGGTGAGGCGTACCTGCGGTGCGGGTAGGCTGGCGAAGAGAGCCAGCGCCACCCGGTCGTTCTTCCAGCTCAACGACTCCGAGAAGGTGCGCAGGAAGCGCACCGAGCGCTGCCAACGATCGGGATCGACATCGTCGACGTACATCGACGACGAGCCGTCCTGCAGCAGCACGAAGTCCGCGCCGGCCCTGCGCACCAGAGACACCCGCGCCGTCGGCCGGGCAAGGGCGACGATGCACAGGCTCGTGGCCACGAGAACCGCGAGCCAGAACCCGAGGTCGCCGGCGATCGTGAACCGCTCGCGGAAGGGCACCAGGCGCAGCCGAGCGTAGGCCCTCGCGTCGCGCCGACGGCGCAGCACCTGCAGCACCCACAGCACGGCCAGCAGCGCCGGGGCGACGAGCAGCCACAGGTAGAGCGGCTCGGCGAAGGCCAGACCGTCGAGAAACTCCTGCAAACTCTACCCTTTCTTCTCCCGTGGACCCGACTTGCCGGCGGCGCCACCTACCTTGTCGAGCTCCTCGGCGTCGAGGGGGATGTAGACCTTGAACTCGGCGTCGCCTTCCATCTCCTGCTGCGGTCCACCCTCGGAGCCGAACGAGGCGGGATCGTCGGCGAGCTGGGGCAGGTCGGAGTCGCCGGCCTGGATCTCAGCCCGCAGACGCACAAGGAATTCGTAGTTGTAGGCGGCGTCCTCGCTCGACGGATCTTGCCGCAGCACGGTTTGGTAGGCCTGGATCCCGGCGTCGAGTGCGGCGAGAGCGGTCTCCTGGCCCTCGGCCTGCTGCTGCCCCAGCCGATAAACGGCATGGGCAACAACCAGCTGGCGATCCGTATTGTCGCCATAGGCGTCGCTCACGCTGGGGCGCAGGTCGCCCTCGACCAGATCGCTGTACTGGCGCTGCCAGTAGCTCGCCGAAGCGCGGCGTGCCTGCAACTCCTCGAGCGGGTCGTCGCCGATGCCCGGTACGAGTGAGGCGAAGCCCAGAAACTGCTCAGCGGTCTCGAAAGCCGCGTCCGCGGTCTCGTAGTCGCGCACCCAGAGCCCCTGCTGGGCGACGGCCAGCGCCGAGTCGAGGCGGCTGGCCGCCAAGAGCACCGTGCCGACGAACCCGAGGACCGCGGCGACGGCCAGATAGATGATGGCTCCTCTCATGACGATGCCTCCTGCATTCTCGAACCCCTGCCCTTACGGAAACGTGCGGAACTGCCTCGGGCCGAGCTTGAGCGTCGCTGCGACCAGCCAGAGTGCAACGGCGACGAGCGCGTAGCCCGAGAAACGGGGGTGGTACGCCGTGTAGCGGCGCACGTCGATGGTGCCCGCCGACAGCTTGTCGATCTCTTCCGACGCGTCGAAAATGTCGTCCTCGGTCGCCGCAGCATAGAAGCGGCCGCCGGTCCTCTCGACCGCGGCACGCCACACTGCATCCTCGTCGAGCGCGCCCGCCTCGAGGCCCTCGGCGACCCGGATCATGAAGACCGGAATGTCGTACTTGCGGGACTCAGCAATCAGGTCGTCGAGATGCTGGCCGTCACGTACGACCTGATCGTCGCGGCCATCGGTGAGGATCACCATCAGGTTGCCGGACGCGTTCAGGAAGTCGAAGGTGCGAAACAGCTCGACCCCCTGGCGAATGCCCTGGCTGATGGTGGTGCCCCAGTCGTCGAAGCGCCCCCAGTTGCGCGGCTCACCGACCAGCATCATGCGCAAGAGCACGTTCTCGTAGTCGGTCGTGAACGGGGTGACGACGTAGGACTCGTTGCCGAACTCGAGAAGCGCCACCAGATCGCGGTAGGGACCGTCCATGCGCAGCTTCATGAAGTGCTCGGCTGCGGCGACCGTGGTGTAGAAAGCGCTGCCATCGCCACCGCGCAGGCGCTCGCCCTCGAAGTTGAGGATCATGCTCGAGGAGCCATCGATCACGATCGCGATGCGTCGGCCCGGATACGAGACCTCCTCGCGCGTAAAGGCAGTGTGCGGGTCGGCCAGCGCCAGCGCAAACAACGGTAGCCCGGCGAGAAAGAGAAGGAAGGGCAAATGCCGCGATCCCGACAGCCACGACTGGCGCATGGCGGGAAGAAGAGCCGGCAAGGTCAGATGTGTGTGCCCCGCTCGCGACGAGCGTAGTGCGCGCGCCGCAAGGACCAGCCCGACCAGACCGATCATCGCCACCAACGACACCGTCGTCATGCCGATTCGGTCGAAGAGGAGGTCATCGCGCGACAGCCGCCACCACTCGTCGAGAGTGCCGCGGACGATGACGTTCAGCTCACGGATGGGGATCACGAGGCCGCATTCCCTCCGAACCCGCGCAACCGACTCCAGAACGCGCGCCCGGGCAGCAGGTGGGCCCGACGCAGACGCGCCACGACGCCCGCTCCCTCGTCGAGATGCTGGTCGAGCACCAACTCATTGAGCGCCCCCTCGTGCACATAGCGCGAGGCGTTGAGCTGAGCGAGCGCGTCACGCAGCGAGGAGATGGCCGGTGCGAGGGCCCCGAACGAAGCTCCGTCAGCGATCGCGGCGTCGAGATGCAACGTCGTGGTGGATGCCGATACCAGCACACGACGGGGGCGGATCAGTCCGGCACGAACAAGAATCTGACCGCTCTCGGTCTCGGCGCGCCCGTCGAGAACCGTCTGCGCCACCGGATGACCGAGCGCGACCGCCCCAGCGATACGCAATGCGGCCATCGCACGTCCGGCCAGATCCGCACTCCAACCATCCCGACCCGCCACCGTGCGAACGGCGGCAATCTCGCGCGCACATCCCGACAGGACGCGCGACACGGGCGCAGTGCGTACCACCGGCTTGCGGCGGCGAAAATGCCCGAAGCCTCGCACCAGGGCCACGATCGCAAGCAGCACGGCGAAGCCGAAGACCACCAGGGCGATGGTGCGGGTCAGCGAGGAGCGTAGGCGACGCTGCTCCATGTCGGCGAAGGTCCAGGTCGGCTCGTCACGGATGTCGTCGGCGTTGTCCGGTACCAGCGAGTGGATCCGGATCGGCAGGGCGGGCAGCACGTAGGTCCGGTCCATGCCCTCGGCACCGCTCACGGTCGTCGACTGGACGTTGTAGGTGACCGCGAGCGGGGGTACCTCGACGTCTTCGCCGAAGAGATCCTCCGCCAGCAGGCGCACGCTGTACTCGTACTGGAAGTAGCGCCACGGACCGTCGACGAAATCCTCGTGAGTCCGGCCGCCGACGATCTCGAACGGGATCAGCGCGATGGCCGTCGGCTCGAGCTCCTCGGTCTGCGGCACGACGCGGATCTCGCTGGTCTCGACGACGCTGCAGGTCAGGACCAGTCGGAACTGCTCACCCATGTAGACCGCCGGCTTCTCGGAGCGCCACCAGCAGCGAATCGGGTCGAGCTCCAGGTTCTCAGCCGGTCCGGGCTCGTCTTGGGCCACGAGCGTCATCGGCGCGGCAGCCAAGACAAGCAGCATCCCCACCAATATTCGCGATCTCACGTACCGATCCTCCTCAAACCTTGCGCAGGCGGCGCGCCGCCAGAAACTCCACCAGCGCATTCTCCATCGCCCACCGATCCAGCCCGACGCGCACCACGTCGAGCCCCTCGTCGCGCGCTTCAGCGGCGACCTCCTCCTGCCAGACGTCCACCCGGTCGGCCAACCGACCGAGCTCGGCACGCGAGAACACGCGCTCTCGACCGGTCTCGACGTCAAAGGCCTCGATCCAGCCGGCGCTGACTTCGGGCAGTCGATAGGCGAAGCCCACGTCCACCATCATCAGGAACACGTCGTGCACCGCGTTGAGTAGCGCCAGCTCCGAGATCAGCGACGACGGGTCCTCGAACAGGAAGTCCGAGATCACCGGTACGACGGCAGTACGCCGGAGCTGAGCGTGGACAGCCGTCACCACGTTCTGCCTTGAGCGCTCGGAGTCGTCGCGGCGCTCCTGATAGATGTCGACGCAGTGCAGGACGTGCGGCTTGCCGATCCGTGGACGTGCCGACTCCAGCTCGTGAAAATCGTCGTCGAATGTGACCAGGCCGAAGCTGTCCTGAAACAGCAGCGCCGACAGCCCTACCGAAGCCACCGAGCGTGCGATCGCTCGTGCCACGAGGATGCCCTGGGCGCCGCAGCGTGTCGACATCGAGGCGTCGGCGAGCGCCACGATGACCGAGGTGGAATTCTGCTCGTACTCGCGAGACACCATCGGCGAGAAGTTCGACAACGAGGACTGAGCCCAGTCGATCGACGACGGTCGGTCGCCGGGCTCCCAGTCGCGCAGGTCGACGAAGTTGAACCCTGCCCCCTTGTAGACGCTGGCGTGGTCCCCCAGGGTTAGCTCTCTCATCCTTTTCAGGACGAAGAGCTCGATCTCCGCGATCTCGGACAGCTCGACGCGACCCTCAGAAGGGCCGTCGCGGCTTTCAGAAATGCCGCTGCGGCCTTCAGAGAGGCTCTTGATCAAGGCACGGCTACCTGTTCGACGACGTCTTTGACCACCATCTCGACCGTCACGCCGTGGCTCGCCGCGTGTGGCCCGAGCCAGATCCGATGGCTGAGGATGTATTTGGCGAGCTCCTGGACATCCTCGGGGTAGACCTCGGCCCGGCCGTGCTGCAACACCGCCCAGACCTTCACCAGCCGCCCCCAGCAGATCGTCGCGCGCGGCGACGCACCGAGGTCCACGCAGGCCTCGACCAGCTCCGACGGCGACCGGTGCAGCCACTCGGTTTCGGCGTTGTACGGCCGCGTCGCACCGACCAGCCTGCGGATGTAGGTGCCGAGCGAGTCGTGGAGGTACACCTCGCGGGTGATCGCCGAGCGCAGCTCGATGATGCGCTCTTTCGACGCCAGCGAGTCGAGGCGAACCTTCTTGAAGTCGAAGCCGACCAGCTTCTCCTCCTCCTCGGGTGGCAGGTAGGCGATGTTGACCATGATCGCGAAGCGATCGGTCGCCGCCTCTGACAGCGGGAAGGTGCCCTGCCCGAGCTCGACCGGGTTCATGGTCGCGATGGCGAAGTTGAACAGCGGCAGATCGTAGCTGGTCTTACCAACGGTTACGGTGCGGTCCTGAAGACCCTCGAGAAAGGCGCTCTGCGACTTGAGCGGGATGCGGTTGATCTCGTCGAGGAGAATGACCTCGGCTGAGGCGAGCGGGCCGAACTCGGTGATGAACTCACCGCTCGCCGGGTTGATCATCTGAAAGCCCACCACCTCGGTGGGCTGCAGATCGGCGCGCCCTTGGATGCGCGCGAACTTCGCATCCGAGATCGCCGCGAGGATGACGCCGAAGAAGGTCTTACCGACCCCAGGCACCCCACGCAGCAGCACGTTGCCAGAGTTGACCTGCCGCTCGCTGTCCTGGTCGTAGGTAGTCGGAATCTCCGAGAGTAACGCGACGTTCGCCAGCGCCTTCTCGGTGTCGTAGCCGATGAGGGCCTTGCCCCCTTCCGCCACGATCGCCCGGTGGAAATCGACGGCTTCCTCGAGGTCGGGATGCATTCGCTTTTCTGGGGCAGAACGGACCCGGCAGCTCATGCGGCCGCACTCACTACGAGATTGGTGCCGGCGGAAGCCGATGAACGGGGAGCGCGCATGCTAGCACCCAACGCGGCCCAGGACGCCGCCCCGCGGCGGGCTCTCAGATCGGTTATCTTTCGGGCTCTCTGTGTCGCAGAGAGGGGAGCGCATGAGCTATACCGGAGCCGATCTGATCGCCGAGGGCCTGGCCGCGATCGGGATCGGGAAGGAATAGCCAGTGGCCATCCACCTCACCTGCGAAGGGCTGGGACTCGAGTATGAGACGCGCTCGGAGAGTTCCTCGTGACCCGTTCCATCCGCACCGCGAGGTGCCACCGACTTGTGCAGAGCACCGCCGATCTCGAGCTGCTCCTGGACACCGTCGAGCTGGCCGAGCCGGGACCGGGCGAGGTGCAGGT
This sequence comes from Acidobacteriota bacterium, assembly GCA_036337765.1. GTDB lineage: Bacteria > Acidobacteriota > Thermoanaerobaculia > Multivoradales > Multivoraceae > JAYZDP01. The sequence continues at coordinate 25,560 of JAYZDP010000153.1, read as the reverse complement.
GGAGCTGCGTGCGTGTGCCGTCAACTTCCCCGATGTCCTCATGCTGCAGGGCAAGTACCAGTTCAGGCCGCCTCTGCCTTTCGCTCCAGGGGACGAAGCCTCGGGTGTGGTCACACGCCTCGGAGAGGGCGTCAAAAACCTCGCCGTCGGTGACCGCGTGGTCGTCGCCATGCGCTACGGCGCCTACAGCGACGCCGTGAACGCGCCCGCGACGTCGGTGAATCGGCTGCCCGACGCGATGAGCTTCGCCCAGGGAGCCGCCTTCCAAACCGCCTACATGACCGCCTACGTCGGACTCGTTGTTCGCGGCGGCATCCGGGCAGGGGAGTGGGTGATGGTGCACGGCGCGACTGGCGGCGTCGGCATGGCGGCCGTAGATCTGGCCAAGCACTACGGCGCCAGGGTCATCGCCACCGGCGGCAGCGACGACAAGCTCGCGGTCGTGGCGGCGCGCGGCGCCGATCACGTCATCAACTACACCCTGCCGGACGGACGGCTGGGCGGTTTCCGCGAGCGGGTCAAGGAGATCACCAGCACGGGCGGCGCCGACCTCATCCTCGACCCGGTGGGCGGCGACGTCTTCGACGAGTCGATGCGCTGCGTCAACTTCGGCGGTCGCATCCTCACGATCGGCTTCACCAGCGGCCGATGGCCGCAGGCGGCCGTCAACCTGATCCTCATCAAGGAGATCTCGATCATCGGTGTACGAGCCGGCGAGATCGGTCGCCGGCACCCTGAGATCGGACGAGCCAACCGTCAGGCACTACGCGAGCTCGCCAACTCCGGCGCCATCTCGCCCCACGTCTCGATCGCCCGCCCTCTCGAGGAGGCCATCGAGGTCATGCACCTGATGGTCGACCGTAAGGTCACGGGCAAGGCGGTGCTGACCATGAACGGTTACGAGATGCAGACCTGAGCCGGTCCTCTTCGATCCCTGGAACGGCTTACCAGGTGTCCACGTTGCGCCGCTTCTTGCCCTCCCGTACCGGCGGCGGCGGCAGGGAGTCCAGCCCGCGTGCGATCCAGTGGCGGGTGTCGGCCGGGTCGATGACGTCGTCGACGGCGAAGGCGACACCGGCGTTGAGCGCCCGACCGCGGGCGTAGGCCGCCTCGACCAGCTCCTCGTAGCGCGCGAGGCGCTGCGCGGGGTCTTCCATCGCGGCTAGCTCGTTGCGGAAGCCGAGCTTGACCTGGCCCTCGAGACCCATGCCACCGAACTCGCCGGTGGGCCATGTGACGGTGAAGAACGGGTTCTTGAAGTCGCCGCCGGCCATGGCCTGGGCGCCGAGGCCGTAGGCCTTGCGCAGGACGATCGTCAAGAGCGGCACGCTGACGTTGGCGCCGGTGACGAACAGGCGGCAGCAGTGGCGCACGAGCGCGGTCTTCTCGACCTCGGGACCGACCATCATGCCGGGGGTGTCACACAGGACGAGGATCGGGATGTCGAAGGCGTCACACAGCTGCATGAAGCGGGCGCCCTTGTCGGCGCCATCGCTGTCGATCGCGCCCGACAAGAACTCGGGATTATTCGCGACCACGCCGATCGGGCGGCCCTCGATACGGACGAAGGCGGTCACCATGCCGAGACCGAACTCGGGCCGTAGCTCGAGCACGCTGCCGGTATCGGCCATGCCGTGAATCACGTCGCGAACCTTGTAGACGCGCAGCCGGTTCTCCGGCACCACCCGCCGCAGCAGGCGCTGATCGGGGCAGTCCCACTGCGCGACACGGCCTTGGAAGTACGACAGGTACTGTTTCGCCACCGCAACCGCCTCGGCCTCGTCCTCGACGGCGATGTCGACGACGCCGCTGGGTACCTGAACGTCCATCGGACCGACTTCTTCGGGGCGAAACACACCGAGACCCCCGCCCTCGATCAGCGCCGGCCCGCCCATGCCGATCGACGAGTCCGCAGTGGCGATGATGACGTCGCAACAACCCAGAAGCGCCGCGTTGCCGGCGAAGCACCAGCGCGACGTCACGCCCACCAGCGGCACCAGCCCGCTGAGGCGTGCCATGGTGGTGAAGGTCGGCGTATCGAGCGGTCGGTAGGTCTCGTCGCTGCGGCCCTGGCCGGCCTTGCTGGTCGACTCGCCGCCCTTGCGCTTACCCCCGGTCCCGACGCGGCCGCCGCCGCCCTCGGCGAACAGCACCACCGGCCGGCGCCACTGCTCGGCGAGCTCGAGCATGCGGTCGGTCTTCGGATGGTTGAGCGCCCCCTGTGTGCCGGCGAGCACCGTGTAGTCGTACGACATCACGACACAGCGTGCAGCGTCGCCCGCGAAGAGATCGCCGTTGATCGCGCCCACCCCGGTCACCATGCCGTCGGTCGGGAACTTGCGGATCACCTCCGCGCGTGGCAATCCGGTGCCAGGGGTGAGCACGAGCTTGCCGTGCTCGACGAACGAGCCTTCGTCGCACAGATCGTCGATGTTCTCGCGCGCCGTACGCTGGTTCGTGCGCCGGCGCTTCTGGACGGCATCGGGGCGGGCCGAATCGAGGGTGACGGCGTGGCGGGCGTGAAGCTCGGCCAGGTCAGGGCGGACATGGGCGAGATCGATCTCCTCCTCGTCGTCCGCAACGGAGCCCACCGCCTCGTCCTGGGTCACGAAGGCCAGCACGCTGCCTTCCCAGACCGCGTCACCTGCACCGACGAACAGCTCCCCCACGGTTCCGCCGGCTCCCGAGCGGATCTCGTGCTCCATCTTCATCGCTTCCATGATGAGCACCAGCCCGCCCTCACGGACCTCGTCACCCGTCCCGACCTCGATCGAGATGATGGTTCCCTGCATCGGTGCCACCACCGCAACACAACCGTCGGGTGTGGGGGGTGCCGCGGGTCCGACCTGCGATTCGGCCAAGCGTGACGCGGCGGCCGGAGCGCCGCCCGCTGCCTTGCCATAGTCGAGCACGGCGAGCGGGTCTGTCTGGTCGACTTTGACCCCCGCCAGTTGTACCGCGGCGTCTCCGGACGCACTGGCGGACGTCGCCTCCCGCTCCAGTTGATCGGCGCGGGCGACGAGATCTGCCAGGCGCTCATCGACGAATCGGGTGTGCGTTCTCGATGCCAGGACGTCTTCGTTCTCGAGCAGCGCCCGTAGAAAGGAGATGTTCGTTCGCACGCCCTCGACCCGGAAGTCACCGAGTCCGCGCGCGGTGCGCCGCGCCGCGGCGGCGAGGCCGCCGCCATTGGCATCTTCCGCCCCCCGCGCGACGCTGCCAATCACCTTCGCCAGCAGGGAGTCGAAGTTCGGGCTCGTCGTGTAGCCGGCGTAGCCGAAGGTATCGGTCCGCAGACCCGGGCCGGACGGAACCTCGAACGCCGTCAGGGTGCCGCCGGAGGGCCGCGTCTCGCCGTCCACAGTCAGCGTTTCCAGGTTCACGCGAGCCTGGATCGCGAAACCTCGGGCGACGACCGGCCGCGATTCCGCGTACCCCAGCTCCTCGAGTGAGCGACCCTGTGCCAGCTCGAGTTGCAGCTGCACGAGGTCGATGCCCGTCACTTCCTCAGTGACGGTGTGCTCGACCTGAAGCCGCGCGTTCGCCTCGATGAAGACCCAATGCGGCTGCGCTGTGCCCTCGACCAGGAACTCGAAGGTCCCGAGGCTGCGGTAGCCGGCTGCGCGCGCCAGGGTGACGGCGGCATCCGAAAGCGCGGTACGGATGCCAACGGGTAGGGCCGGAGCCGGCGCGATCTCGATGATCTTCTGGTGACGTCGCTGCAGGCTGCAGTCGCGATCACCGAGCGCCGTGACCGCGCCGGTCTCGTCGGCAGCGATCTGGACCTCGACGTGACGACCCCCGGTGATCAGCTCTTCGACATAGACATCGCCAATGCCAAACGCCGCTTCGGCCTCGGAGCGCGCTCTGGCGAAAGCGTCGGCCAGCTCGCCAGCATCGCTCACCACGCGCATGCCCCTGCCGCCACCGCCGCCGACCGCCTTGAGCATCATCCCGGTGCCGTCGGGCAGCGAGGCGAGAAACGCCTCGGCCTCCTCCCGCGTCACCGACCGGGAGATCCCGCGCGCTACCGAGACCCCGTGCTCGGCGGCAAGCTCACGCGCGCGTACCTTGTCGCCGAAGAGATCGAGGACCTCTGGCGAGGGCCCGACGAAGGTGACCCCGTTCTGGGCGCAACGACGCCCGAACGTACCGTTCTCACTCAGGAACCCGTAGCCCGGATGGATCGCGTCGCAGCCGTGCTCCCGAGCGGCGGCGATGATCTGCTCGCCGTCGAGATAGGCACGAGCACCTACCCCCGCTAGAGCGGCGCGGGCGTCGGCCCTGCGGACGTGAAGCGACTCGGCGTCGTCTTCGGAATACACCGCAACCGTAGGGATCTCCAGATCCGCAGCCGCGCGGGCGATCCGGATCGCGATCTCTCCGCGGTTGGCGATCAGCAACTTCATCCGCAACCTCCGTCTCTCGCCGCCGAAGGATAGTCGAGGCCCCCGACAACCCGAAACACGGGCGCAACATCAACCGTCTTTCTAGTAGGTAGATGCGAACGTTTCAGCTCTTTGGCACCCTTGGCATCCTGTTCGCTGCGGCGCTCGGCCTGGCCGCTCCCGTGGCAACGAAAGAGGGGCCGTGTGCGACCACCTTCCGGGTCGAGAATTGCTCCGGAGAGGTCATCCCGGAGATTCGAATCGAGATCGAGAGCACCGACGGCTCGCTAGTCGCCGTGACCGACGAGGAGGGCAGAGCGACGCTCGCCGCCTGCGCGGCGGAAATCGACGAGGTGCAGGTCTACCTCTTCGAGGGCGGTGATCCCGTGAGCGTCAATCCTTCCTTCGAAGACGAGGCCGAAACCGGCGCCGCGGCCCGCCTGGTCGTGTGCTGACGCCAGCACCTGGCTAGAATCCCAGACCGCCCTACGCGATCATGCGCCTGAAGATCCTTCTGCCGATTCTCGTTGTCCTGCTAGCTCTGGCTGGCGCCTTTGCGCTTCTGGCCACCCGCGACACCGTCACGCCGACGCCATCCGAGAGGCGTCTGACCGCCATCCGTACGATCAGCGCCATGCCCGAGCAAGTCGAGATGGTCGTGCGATCGCAGGGCACAGTCGCCCCCCGGACCGAGAGCCAGCTGATTCCGGAGGTCACAGGACCCGTTACGTGGACCTCGCCGGACCTCGTCTCAGGGGGGTACTTCAACCAGGGCGACGTCCTGGTGCGGATCGATCCCGCGCCGTACCAAACGGCGCTCGAACGAGCCCACGCCAATGTCGGGCGTACCGATGGCGAGTACGAGTACGCCGAGTCGGAGCTGAAACGCCACCAGACCCTGGCCCGGGACCAGATCGTTTCGGAGAATCGCTACGAGGACGCCCGGCGCGGCATGCGGGTGGCAGAGGCCAACCTGCGCGACGCCAAGGCGGCGCGGGAAGAGGCGGGGCGCGATCTGTACCGGACCCAGATCCGGGCGCCCTTTCAGGGAAGGGTGCGAGAAGAGCAAGTCGACGTCGGCCAGGTGCTGAGCCGGGGCGCCGTTTTTGCAACCCTCTACGCCACCGACTATCTGGAAGTGCGCCTGCCGATTCCCGACGACCAGCTCGCCTACTTCGATAGGCCGCTATGGCAGCGCGACACCACGGCTGGACCGCGTCCCGGAGTGCGTCTCTACACGCGCTTCGCCGGCAGAGAGCACAGCTGGCGGGGTGAGATCGTACGCACCGAGGGCGAGATCGACCCTCGAAGCCGGATGGTCCACGTCGTCGCCCGGGTCGAGGCCGCCGCCGAGGGATCGGATGAACCGCCACTGCCTGTCGGTCTCTTCGTTCATGCCGAGATCGAGGCCAGCACCGTCGACGACGTCTACGTTCTGCCGCGCAGCGTGCTGTGGGACGAGTCCAGCGTCGTGATCGTCAATGCCGAGAACCGTCTCGAGCGCCGGGAGGTGGAGATCCTTCGTCTCGAGCGCGACCAGGCGTTTGTGGTCGCCGGTTTGGCGCCCGGCGATCGGATCAGCGTCTCCCCGCCGCCAGACATGATCGAGGGTGAGCTGGTCGAGCCGTTCGATACGAGCCCCGAGGGGAGAGATTCGTGAAGCGGATCATCGCCTGGTTCGTCCACAACTCGGTGGCCGCGAACCTCCTGATGTTCACCTTGCTGGTGGGAGGCCTGCTCGTGGTGCCCACCATCCGCCAGGAAGAGTTCCCCGCCATCGACACCGAGATGGTGCAGGTGATGGTCCCCTATCTCGGAGCCGCGCCAGAAGAGGTGGAGCGGGGAGTTTGCCTGCGCATCGAGGAGGCTCTCGACGGCACGATCGGCATCGACCGAATGACAGCGACCGCCTCGGAGGGCGCCTGCAACGTGATGGTGGAGCTCGTTTTGGGCATCGACAACATCTGGGCCCTGGGTGAGATCGAGAGCCGGATCGGGCAGATCGACACCTTCCCGGTCGAGACCGAGAAGCCGCAGGTCTCCCTTCTCACGGTGCGCCAGGGGGTGCTCGCGGTGGCCATGTCCGGCGATGTATCCGAGATCACGCTCAAGGAGCTCGCCGACCAGATGCGCGACGAGATCGTCGAGATCGACGGCATCAGCCAGGTCACGGTCGACTTCACGAGGCCCTACGAGATCTCGATCGAGATCCCCGAGGAGCAGCTGCGCCGCTACGGTCTGACCCTGCAGCAGGTAGCCGAGGCGGTGCGACGCTCGTCGCTCGATATGCCGGGAGGGTCGATCAAGACCGACGACGGCGAGATCCTGTTGCGCTCGATGGGCCAGGCATATCGCGGCGAAGAGTTCGAGAGGGTCGTGGTCGTGACCCGCGCCGACGGCACCTCGATCAGCGTCGCCGACATCGGCACCGTGGTCGACGGCTTCAACGACGAGGAGCTGCGCGCCAGCTTCGGCGGCGAGCCCGCGGTCGTGCTGCGCGTTTCGCAGGTCGGCGAAGAGGACATCCTTGGCATCGCGCGCGACGTCAAGCGCTACGTGGCCGATGCGGGAGACCGCCTCCCCGAGGGCATCACCCTTACCATCTGGGACGACCGCTCGAACGACCTCGGCGTACGGCTGAAGACCGTGCTCGGCTCTGCCGCAGGCGGGCTCGTGCTGGTGCTGTTGGTGCTCACGCTTTTTCTGCAGTTCCGCCTTGCGATATGGGTGGCGGTCGGTATTCCGGTGGCGGTACTCGGCACCTTGATCTTCTTCCCACCGCTCGGAATGACCATAAATTCGCTGTCACTGATCGGCTTCATCCTGGTTCTCGGCGTCCTGGTCGACGACGGCATCATCATCGCCGAGCGCATCCACGCCCACCAGCAGCGCGGCGAAGACCCCACCGTGGGAGCGATCTCGGGCGCCAACGAAGTGGCCGTGCCTGTCGTTTTCGGAGTGCTCACGACGATCGCGGCCTTCATGCCGCTGGCGCTCATTCCAGGCCAGATGGGAGGCTTCTTCGGCGCACTTGCGATGACCGTCATCATCGCCCTCGTCTTCTCGATCATCGAGTCGCAGCTGATCCTGCCGTCACACCTGGACCACAGTCAGCGCCGGCGCCAGAAGGCGGTAAAGAAGACCGGCCGCCCGATGCGCGACGTCCCGGTCCCGTTTCTCGAGGCACTGTCGAGGCGCGTCTACCGGCCCCTGCTAGCGCGGGCCATCGAGTGGCGCTACACCACTGTGTCGGTGGCGCTCGGGACGCTCATAATCGCCGGAGGCCTGGTCGCCAGCGGGCGAATCGTCTTCCAGTTCTTCCCCAACATCGCCCGTGACCAGATGCAGGCGATTCTGACCATGCCGTTCGGCACGACGGTCGACGCGACCGACGCGGCGGTCCGTCAGATCGAGCGCGCAGCGCGAGAGCTCCAAGCGGAAGCCGAGGACCTGGAAGGAGGCGCCGGCTCGGTGGTCAAGATCATTCAATCGGCGGTCGGCAAGCACGGCGCAGGCTCGGGTGGCGGACCGCGGCCCAACGTCGAGGAGCCCGGCCAGTCACACCTGGGTGAGGTGGTCGTGGCGTTGACCGAAGGCACCGAGCGCGACATCACGACGGCAGAGCTCGTGGCGCGCTGGCGGGAGCTCACCGGACCGATCCCAGAGGCCGTAGAGCTGCGTTTCGAAGCGTCTTCGTTCGGGGCCGGCAAGGCGATCGACGTTCAGCTCGCCGGCCGGGACATCGACGAGCTCCGCAACGCCGCGACCGAAGTTCGCTCCGAGCTGGCCGGCTACGAGGGCGTCTTCGACGTCTCCGACTCCTTCCGCGCCGGTAAGCGCGAGATCAAACTGTCGATCCTCCCCGAGGCAGAGCTCCTCGGCCTCACCCAGACGGACCTCGCGCGCCAGGTACGTGAGGCTTTCTACGGCATCGAGGTGCAGCGCATTCAGCGCGGCTCGCACGACATCCGGGTGATGGTGCGCTACCCCGAGTGGCAACGCCGCTCGCTCGGGGACCTCGAGGACCTTCGTATTCGCACCTCCGACGGTACCGAAGTCCCCTTCTCCACCGTTGCCCGGGCCGAGTACGGGCACGGCTACGCTTCGATTCAGCGCAACGACCGCAAGCGCGTGGTGTCGGTCTCGGCGGACGTAGACCGCTCGGTCGCGGTACCCGAGGAGGTGCTTGCCAGCCTCATGGCTCGCGGCCTGCCTCGAATCCTCGATCAGTACCCAGGGGTGACCTACTCGCTCGAGGGCGAGCAGCGCGAACGCGCCCGCTCGATGCAGGGCCTGGCGCGCGGGTTCGCGGTGGCGCTACTCGTCATCTACGGGCTCCTGGCCATACCGCTGAAGTCCTACGCCCAGCCGCTGGTGATCATGAGCGCCATTCCCTTCGGAGCCATCGGCGCGACCATCGGTCACATGATCATGGGCTGGGACCTGGTGTTCTTCTCGATACTGGGAATCGTGGCGCTCTCCGGCGTCGTCGTGAACGACAGCCTGGTGCTGGTGGACTTCATCAACAACCGGCGCAGCGAGGGCATGGGTCTGGTCGAGGCGGTCAAGCTCGGCGGAGCCGAGCGCTTCCGGGCGATCATGCTGACCTCGATCACCACGCTGGTGGGCCTCCTGCCCCTGATATTCAACACCAACCCGATCGTCTTTCCACTGGTGCCGATCGCGATCTCGCTGGGCTTTGGCATCGTCTTCGCCACCATGATCACCCTCATCCTCGTCCCGAGCGCCTACGTCATCGTCGAGACGATGCGCGACAGGTCGGTCCGTGTCGAAGATGAGGTCGAAGAGACCGACCCTCGGGTCGGCCCGATCGGAGCCCTTCCGAGCAAGTAGAAAGGACAGTAGTGATGCAGAAGATCCTGACTGTGACGAACGTGGCCGCGATCGCGATCTTGGCGCTGGCATTGCCGGTTCTGGCTGCCGACGAGGTGGCAGGCAAGTGGGAGGCGAGCGTCGAGACTCCGCGCGGGACGAACGACATCGTGATGGAGTTCACCGGCTCGGCCGACGCGCTCGAGGGCACGATCACTGGACCGCAAGGCACCTCGGAGCTCGAGGACGTGGCATACGCCGACGGTACACTGACCTTCAAGCGCACTCTGAGCCGCCAAGGAAACTCGTTCACCCTCGACTACTCGGCCACCGTCGATGGCGACACCATGAACGTCACCATCTCGACTCCGCGCGGTGAACGGACCTTCACGGCCCGGCGCGCCGCTTAACTAGCGGCTCGCCGCGACCACGCTAGCGCCTAGTCCGTTCCGGAAGAGCCATGCACGCGTTCCTGCAGGATCTCTTCGAACCGTCTGCCGGCCCCCTCGATATCCGGCAGCGAATTCGCAAAGCCCAGTCCTCGGTCAGCCATTTCCCTCCGCAGGTCCGCATCCGTCCACGCCACGTCGAACACCGCCGCCAGCGACAGACTGTCCGGCGACGATAGGAAACAGTTGTCGGCGCCTCCGTACTTGAGCTTGTCGAGCTCCTCATCAATGAAGATGTCGACAACCGGACACCCGCAAGCCATCATCTCGTACGGGACGAAGGACGGGTTGGTAGTCGAGAAGGCCACGCCCAACCGCGCGCTCCGGTACAGCGCGCCGAGCTCGGACTTGTTGACCACCGCGAGGTCGGTGTGGGGGAAGGGGACGGATCTCAGGGCCGTTTCCTGCGATCCATACAGCACAATCTCAACATCGGGGTGATTGTCGTGGAACTCGTTCAGCGCCTGGATCCCCAGCTCGAAGCATCTCCTCGGCATCTCTGGCCGCGCCAGATAGACGATGCGCTCCTGTTCTTCTGAGCGGTTCGGAACGTAGATGTCTCGTTCGACCCAGAACGGGACGACACTCGCCATGACGCCGAACCGATCCTCGAGCACGCCTTTGAGCCAGTCGCCGAGTGTGATGCACTGCAGCCCTGCCTTGTAGCTCTCTCTCGCCTTGAGGTACTCCCATCCCATGGGATTGAAGTACGGCTCGTAGTCCTGAACGAAATAGAACGTCTCCATGGCCAGGTGGGCGTTCTCGACGGCTGACGCGACGGTGGAGTAGTGCGTCGCGATCAGCGCGTCGCAACAAGAAACCTCGGCTCCGACTGCGATCGAGAACTCGGGCTCGCAGAAGTGAGCCCGTATGAAGTTGCCCAGGCTCTCTTCAGACCACCGGCGCGTGTCGTCGGGAAAGTGGATCGTGACGTAGTGGCCCAGGCCCGTGAGTACGTTGGCGATCAAGAAGACATCCTTGTGACCGCCCGAGCCAAGGATGGGCGGAGGCAGCACGAAGTTCACAACAAGTGAATCGGTGCCGACACCGGCGCCCTGTCGTCGCCGATCCAGGATGTCGACGTAGACGTCCCTGGCGTCTCGACCTAGCCTCTCAGGCCCGTAGCGGTCAAGAGCCGAGCGCCGAGCCGCCTCGCCCATCCGACGCCGGAACGGCGAGTCAGCGACCAGCTTGCTTACTTGTTCGAACCACTGGTCTTCGCCAGTGGCCAACAAGCCAGTACGACCGTCATCGATGGCGCTCGCGTAGGTCTGTGTAGGACTGGCGACACTCGGGATCGCCAGGAGTGCAGCTTCGAAATACTTGAGCTCACTCTTCGCGTTGCAGAACGGGTTGTCAGGCTCGAGCGGAGCGAGGTTGACATCGACCCCGGCCATCACACGGGGAAGCTCCTGCCAGCGAACAAAGGCCGTCTCTCGAATGCGCGACGCGAAGGGCCGCAGCTCGGGGAAGTCTCCGAGCTCCAGATGGCCCCCCACCAGCAGCTCCACGGTCGAGAACTCACTCAGGATACGGGCGACTGCCCCACTGGCGACGGCAAAGTCCTCCTGATGGGTGAGAGTTCCGCTGAAGTAGCCCAGGACGATCTCTTCCGCCTTCACAGGCCGGTGCTCGAGGCCCGCCGCGGCATCGAGCTGCACCTGGTTCAGGGAGTTGACCAGCACGTAGCCGCGTGCCCCCAGCGCCTCGGCCTGATCGACGAGAAAGCGGCAAGGCCCAGTGAAGTAAGGACACGCCAACAGAGCCTGCCGATACAGGCGCACTCCCTTCTCGTAGTCCCGCTTCTGGCTCCCGGTCCAGTCCTTGATCGCCTTGACATGGTGGAGGGCCCCTGGCTCGAAGACCAGATCGTCGACGTCGAAAACCAGGTCAATCTGTCGGGCACGCGCCTGCGCGACCAGCCTCTCGACGTTGGCGCTCCATCCCGTTCGGAAGAGCACGATAATGTCGGCGCTGAGGAGCTGCTCGATCCGCTCGGGAATCTCCATGTCGTAGAAGTAGCTGCAGTGGATGCCCACGCGCCGCAAAGCCTCGATGACGTTGAAGACCCTGTAGCGGGCTGATTCGTACTCCAGCGAGCCGACCAGATAGGCGACGCGAAACCGGCGCCGGCTCGGGAACCGGACGGGGTGAGGCGAAGCACCCTGCGAGCGACGCGAGCTCGACCCTGGAGACGTAGCGGAACCCTGTGAAGACCATGGCTCCGCCGACGCCGAGCTCCCTCCAAGAGGCAGCACGGCTGGCTGCGCCGGCGGAGGGTCCGGGCGAGACGCGCCCAATCGCCTGACCCTGGCACCAAACCGTCCCAAGGCTTCGAAACTGCCGAAGACGAACGCGTCGATCCAGCGTCGACGCCGAGATCCGAGCGGCAGAATGCGGTTTCCGACCCCGTATACCCTCGCGGCGCTCCGCCAGACGAGGGAGCTGCCGAAGGTGTCGAGACGGTCCTCCCGATCTCTCAGAGCCGCGCTCAGGGCCCGGTTCTGCTTGCGGCTCTCCGCCAGCTCTCGCTCAAGGCTCTCGACCCTCCCGGGCTCGGTCGGATCGGCGGTCGCTTCACGCCGGTGGCGGTGGCCCTCCGTCACGCCTGCCCGGACGTTGTGGCGCTTCAGATTCTCGCCCTCCGCCTCGACCTCGTCGACACGACTCCGCAATGTCACACCGTCGGCAAAGAGCCGCTCGCTGACGCTCCTCGCGAGTGCGGACAGGAGCGGCGATCTCGGCGATTCTCCTTTCTCCCATGGGGCTTGCCCGGCGGCGAAGGCGTCATCGCCGAGCACAGGCCCGAATCGGAGGCGCAAGATGTCGAGCAACGATCCGGCCGTCTCGAGGTCACCAGAGACGTCGTCGAGTCGCTGCAGGACCGCAGGGCTCGGGCTCTTCAGTGCGCTTGACAGGTCCTCGACCAGACTGCCCAACCAGGCAGGTGCACCCTGCTCAGAGTCCGACAGGCCAGACCAGTGCTGAAGCCCCGGTGTCAGGAACTCGTCAACGGCTTCCTCATCGGTTGTGGGCCAGGCAACGTCGAGCTCGGCCGCCATCCTCCTGAACTCGACGCGCCAGTCCTGGAGCAGATCTTCGTACCACACCAGCGTTCGCCTCAAGCCTCGAGTGTGACGTTCTGCGGCGAGGGAGCTTGCCAGCCAGATGAGACGGCCCCGATCGAGAGGAAAGCCGTCTCGATTGCGAAGGGACTGCGCGACTGCATCGGGGTCGCGCTGCGTCAGGACAAAACAGGGTTCGCAGCCCAGCTCCTCGAAGACCTCGAGCCACAGCGGCAGCAGGACACACAGGCGGGGGTCCTTCATCCCCCACAGCGATGTCGAGGAGAAGTCGCGCTTCGCGATCTCGAGCAGCTCGGCCTTGTACGCGGCCATCTCGGGCCGCCGATGCCAGCCATCCGCGAGCAGAGTCGGGAGGTCCCAGGTCACGCCGATCGAAGACAGCATCCGGTCGTGTATGGACACGATGTCCTCGCGCTCCCAGTACCCCTTCTCGTTGAACGAGTTGGCCCGGAGAAACAGGCTGCTCCCCAGCTCGACCCCCGCGAGACGCAGCAAGCCTGTAGTCAGAGACGTGCCGGACCGGTGCGGACCCAGAATGACGATACAGCGCTGTCGGCCTGACATAGAGGACAAACCCGATCACGCGTCGAACGGCTTCTGCACCAATCCAAGTCCGCAGGGATCTCGGTACACGAGTCTTTCGGCCGGTGTCGTCGCGACGTAGCCTCCGTTGAGCAGCAAGACAGGTACGCCGGTCTCCTGCTCCCAGTCGACCAACGCCCGGCGCACTCCGCCAAGCTTCGTGGGATCAAAATCCTCCGCAAGGCCACTGGCGTCGTGGAACAGCAAAAGCCCCCCTCCGATCGTTGCTTCGTACCAGAGATGCAACTCGGTCACCGTTTGGCCGTAGGCGTGGGAGGCATCGACGAACACGAGCTGTGGAGCGTCTCCGAGCCATGATGCGGTTGCGTCGCTCATCGTCGGATCGCCTGAGTCACCCACCTGAATGTGGACGAAATCCTCGAGATCGGCCCGCCGAATCCAGCTGCTGGTGAAGGACGAACATTCGCCATCGATGTCGATCGAGAACAGACTCTTGGGTCTGCCGAGGCGGCGAAAATAGAAGCCGAGAAGCAGCGCCGAGAAACCCGCGAAGTGACCGAGCTGCACCACCCGAGAGATCGCGCCTCCCCCGATCATCCCCTGCAGCACCGAGATCGCGGGAATCGAGCACTCCCCGGCTAGGCCGCGCAGGTCTGTCTCGTCATACCAGGCGTCCAGGATCGACCACTCTTCGTCATCTAGCATTGCCAGCGGCTCTGGCACGAACGAGTGGCGCCGGTACCACCAGTAGCGCGCGTGCTGTCGTGACGAGTAGGCAAGGGATCGATACGACACTCGCTGCCAGTCATTCTCTTCTCCAGGTCAGCCGAAGGTGCCCTGCCATCCGTTCAGGCACCAAGGTTTGACATGTCGACCGGACCGAGTCAGGGGGAGCAGGCCAAGGAGCAGACGTTACCTCAGTTCTTCTCGACCACGCCCTCGACCTTGGCTAATCCTGGCGCAGCGCGACCAGAGGATCGAGCTTCGCGGCTGTGCGGGCGGGCAGGAAGGCCGCAGTCATCGAAGCGACCAGCAGGAGCAGGATGGATGCGGCGATCACGAGGGCTCCACCCACACCGACCCCTCGACAAGCCTCTGTAGGAGCTTGACCGCCCGGCAACTCGCCGCTCTAGGTTGGCAGCGGGATGCTCAGCGTCGAGCCGCTCGGCAATGACGCCGAGGTCGATCGCGGCCGAGGATCGATCGCTGCGCGCCGCCAGACGACCGAGCACATCCCATTCCATAGCGGTGCGATCGGTGAGTGCACTGGGCGGAAAGTCGAAGCTCTCGACCGCCTGGTGAGCAGGTAGGTAGAAGTCGTCGCGCGCTCCAGCCACGGTTCCAGTGAACTCGTGTGGAGCGACCTGGAAGTAGTTGCCCGTCACTGCCACCGCCCTGGCGTCGCCGTCGCCGAGCGGCGGCTTCAGCTCGACGCTGAACTGCCTGAAAGCCGCCAGGCCATCAAACGACCTCGAGCCGTCACGGTAGTCCACGTAGTCGGGCCACGACAGCGGACCATGCGGCCCGGCAAAGGCTGGCTGACGGTGAGTGGTATGCACCTGGACGACGCGGCCCGGGTCTCTCACCTCCGGTTTGCGCCAGTAGACAACGTTGGCGATGCCGAAGAGGGTCGTCGCCGCGCCGATGCCGATCGCCAGGGTCAGGATGATCGTCAGCGAAAGCCCGCGGGTCTTGGCCAGAGATCGAAGCGCGAAACGCAAGTTCGTCATCAGTGGACCCGATCGGAGGAGGGAGCGAGACCGGCAAGACATGGTGACGCTCCAGGCTTACAATAGCCAGCCTGCCTTTCGGACTAGCGTGCAACGAGCAAGGAGCGAGACGTGAAGGATCTTTTCTCGATCGAAGGAAAGGTGGCGCTCGTCACCGGTGGATCACGCGGCATCGGCGAGATGATCGCCGCCGGCTTTCTGGCCAACGGCGCCAAGGTCTACATCAGCTCCCGCAAGGCCGATGTCTGCGACGCCACCGCGCAGCGTTTAGTGGGCAAGTACGGCGGTGAGTGCTTCTCGCTTCCCGGGGACCTCTCGGTGCTCGACGGCATCGCCGCGGTCGCCGCCGCGTTCCGCGAGCGCGAGGGCCAGCTCGACATCCTGGTCAACAACGCCGGCGCGACCTGGGGCGCGCCGATCGACGAGTTCCCGGAAGCGGGCTGGGACAAGGTGATGGACACCAACGTCAAGGGCGTCTTCTTTCTCACCCAGAAGCTCCTGCCTCAGCTGCGCGCGTCGGGCGACGCCGACGACCCTGCCCGCGTCATCAACATCGGCTCCGTCGACGGCATCAAGACCCCGGTCTTCGACAACTTCTCCTATGGTCCTTCGAAGGCGGCGCTCCACCACCTGACGCGCGTCATGGCCGCGCACCTGGTCAAGGAGAACATCCTCGTCAACGCGATCGCTCCCGGACCGTTCCCCACCTGGATGCTCTCGGCCGGCGTCGGCTTCGGCGGCAAGGTTGCAGGCCAGGACTGGGATCAGGTCGGCAGCCGCAACCCGCGCGGCCGGGTCGGCACGGCCGAGGACATCGCCGGTGTAGCGATCTTTCTCGCGTCGAGGGCCGGTGCCTACACCGTCGGCGAAACCATCACCTGCGACGGCGGCTCCGTCGCGTCTTCGTGAGGAGATTTCTATGACCACGACACGTCTCACCCTCGGCCTCATCCTGGCCGCCCTCGTCTTGGCTGCCACGACACCCGCTCTGGCCCAGGCACCCGAGCCGGTCACCAAAGCCGAGTTCGACCGCTGGATGCAGGAGATTTCGAACTGGGGCCGCTGGGGAGAGGACGACGAACTGGGCACTCTCAACCTCGTCACCGCCCAAAAGACTCTGGCGGCAACGAAGCTGGTGCGCGAGGGCACCACGGTCTCGATGGCGCTGGATCTCAACAAGGTTCAGGACGCCGTCAACGCGAATCCGTTCCGTCACACGCTCAGCGTGTCGACCTTCAGCGGCCACCAGGTCGCCGGCGACGAGTACAGCGTGCAGTACCACGGCTTCGCCCACTCCCACCTCGACGGCCTCCCCCACTTCATCCACAAGGGGAAGATGTACAACGGCTTCCCGATGTCGGGGCTGAAGCCGGACGGCGCCGAACATCTGGGCATCCACAACTTCAAGAACGGCATCGTCACCCGCGGCGTGCTGGTGGACATGCCGTGGGTCCGAGGCGTCGACTTCCTCGAGCCGGGCACAGCGCTCACACGGGCCGACTACGAGGCCTTCGAGCGCAAGAGTGGAATCCGGATCTCGAGCGGCGATGTGGTGCTCGTGCGAACAGGCCGCTGGGAGGGTGTCCGCCAGCAGGGTCAGTCGAACTTTCTCGCCAGAGCGGCCGGATCGCACGCTTCGCTGGCCAAGTTCTTCAAAGAGCGCGACGTCGCGGTCATCGGCTGTGACGGGGTGAGCGACGTCATGCCGTCCGGTGTCGAAGGTCTGGCGAACCCGCTCCACGAGCTCGTGCTGGTCGGTCTCGGCCTACCCATCCTCGACAACCTCGACCTGGAGGCAGTGTCGAAGGCGGCGCAGGAGCGCAACCGTTTCGAGTTCCTGTTCGTCGGCGCACCGCTGCGCGTACCCGGTGGAACCGGCTCGCCCCTGAATCCGCTGGCCGTGTTCTAGAGCACGGGGTCAGCCAAGGTCGCGCCGACTTCGGAGGCGAACGCCACCATTCGGCGGCGCAGACGCTCGACCGCCTCCGGCTCGCCGGCGGCGCGGTTGACGCTCTCGCGCGGGTCACTATCCAGCTCGAAGAGCTCGACCACCTCGCCCGTCTTCCACGGCCCTTCACGGACCTGGGCAGGGTAGTGCAGCTTCCAGGCCCCCTGGCGCACGCCGACAACCTCCGAGCCGCGGAAGTAAAAGTGCTCGCTACGCGGCGACCGCGTCTCACCGCGCAGGTGTGCCAGCAGGTCGAGCCCGTCGACCGGATGGTCCGGGAGCGACCCGCCACCCGTCACGACGAAGGTGGTGAACAGATCCATGGTCGTCGCGATCCCGTCCGACACGGTCCCGGGCGGGATCGCGCCCGGCCACCTGGCCACGAACGGCACCCGATAGCCACCCTCGTAGGTCGTGGCCTTCGCTCCACGCAAGAGGCCCGTCGATCCGACGTGCCACGGCCGGACGCCATCCTGGAGCATGCGCTCGGGCGGATGCTGCCAGGGACCGTTGTCGCTCGTGAAGACGACCAGGGTGTTGTCCTCCGCTCCCAGGGAGCGAAGCACCTCGAGAATACGCCCGACCGAGGCGTCGATCGTCTCGACGACGTCGCCGTAGAGGCCAGCGGCCGATCGACCCCGCATCCCAGGCGCCGGATGAAGGGGTAGGTGGGGCATGCTGTATGCGACATAGAGGAAGAAGGGTTGCGAGCCCGATTCTTCGATGAAGCGCACCGCGCGATCGGTGTAGCGGACGGTCAACCGCGCCTGATCGACCGGGTGCCCGACCCGATCCGCATCTTCGTAGAGCCACAGCGGCTCGTCGGTCTGCACCCAGGGTCTGGTCATGTCGTTCGAGTACGGCAGTCCGAACCACGAGTCGAACCCCTGACTGGTTGGCAGGAAACGCCTCTCGGCGTAGCCGAGGTGCCACTTGCCAACCATGCCGGTGCGGTAGCCGGCCTCGGATAGCGACTCGGCAAGCGTCAGCTCCTCCGGCGGTATGCCGCCACGGCCGCCCACCGAGGTGCCTCGAATGCCGGTACGGACTGGGTAGCGGCCGGTCATGAGCCGGATGCGCGCCGGCACACAGGACTGGGCAGAGTAGAAAGAGGTCAGTCGCACTCCGTCCTCGGCCAACGAGTCGATGCTGGGCGTGCGGATCGTGGGGTGACCCTGTACTCCCAGGTCGCCATAGCCGAGATCGTCGGCGAAAAACAGCACGATGTTAGGACGCCGCGCCTCCTGCACCACCCGCGTGCCAGGCGCGAGTAGCGCACTGGCGACAAGAGCTGAAGCGCAGAGGATCCGCAAGGAGAGCTTGCCCTAGATAACGGCTTCGATCAGCGAAGGGCCGGGTGACCCTAGCGAGGACCGCAGGGCCTTCTCGAGCTCCTCGGCCGTCGTCGCCCGCCAGGCCTCGAGCCCCATTCCCTTGGCGAGGGTCACCCAGTCGAGGTCCGGGTTGGTGAGCTCGAGCATGCTCTGCGCCTTTGGCCCCGGGGAGTGAGCGCCGACCCGCTCGAACTCGATCTGCAGGATGGCGTACTTGCCGTTTGACAGGATGATGGTGGTCACATCGAGCTGCTCGCGGGCCTGCGTCCACAAGGCCTGCAGGGTGTACATGCCGGCGCCGTCCGCCTGCAGGGCAATGACGCGACGTTCGGGGCAGGCCACGGCCGCACCGGTCGCCGTCGGCAGGCCGTAGCCGATCGAGCCGCCGGTCAAGATCAGCCAGTCGTGGGGAGGGCAGCCGACGGTGGCCATCGTCGTTCCGCCGCCGCAGGTACCCCCCTCGTCGACCACGATCGCGTTCTCGGGAAGCAGATGCGCCACCACGCCGCCGACCGAGCGCGGCGTCAGCGCCCCGCTCGGGAGCTCCGGTCGCGCCAGATCGACGACGCGCGCCTCGACCGAGACCGCTCCGACCGCATCGGCGAGTGACGCCAGCGCGCCGTCGATGTCGCCACCCCTCTCCACCAGGGTGTGCAGCTCACAACCCTCGGGAGTGAGCCAGTTTGGCTTGCCCGGATAGGCAAAGAAGGTGACCGGTGGCTGGGTCCCGACGAGGATCAGGTGCTTGGTCCCCGCCAACACTTCTTCCGCCTGCTCTCCGAAGTACGGCAGGCGCGCCACGTTGACGCGCCCGGCCCCCCGTTCGATGCGCGGTACGAAGGTGTCGGAGAGAAAGCGGGCACCGGTCGCCTGGGCGATCCGATCGCCCAGTGCCGTGCGCTCGGCCGTGAGATGGCCGTTGATCAAGAGCACCGCCGGCTCGCCGCTCGTGAGTGCCGAAGCTACCTCGGCCACCCGATCCGCATCGACCGGCGTCGGCGCCGCGGACTCCAGCGGCATGGCGGAGGCTTCGGTGCGGTTCCAGGCGGTGTCGGCAGGCAAGATCAGCGTCGCCACCTGGCCAGGGGGCGCCAGCGCCGCCGCCACGGCCTCGGCGCCGTCACCGGCGACCGCGTCGGCAGACTCTGACACTTTCACCCAACCCGACACCGGCCCAGCGATGCTCTCGACGTCGGAGCTCAGCGGCGCGTCGTACTGTCGGTGGTAGGTCGCGTGATCACCGACGACGTTGACCAGCGGGGTGCGTGCCTTCTTTGCGTTGTGCAGGTTCGCCAGCCCGTTGCCAAGCCCCGGGCCGAGGTGCAGCAGCGTCGCCGCGGGCGTCCCCCTCATGCGGCCGTAGCCATCGGCGGCACCTGTAACAACGCCCTCGAACAGCCCCAGCACACAGCGCATCTGTGGGTTGGTATCGAGCGCTGCGACGAAGTGCATCTCCGAGGTACCGGGATTCGCGAAGCAGACCTCGACGCCGGCATCGACGAAGGTCTGCACCAAGCTCTCGGCGCCGCTCCGGTCCGATCTGCGCTCTTCGCTCATACGTCAGCTGTCCTTTCGGCCGTCCAGATTCCTCTTTCTGTCCATCAAGTAGTGCATAGCTCCACTCTGTCTTGCGCCGAAGGGAGGCACCCGGTTTCTGGCCACGCAGAAGAGTAGGCGACTATTGTGAGTCACCCAACCCCTCCTCTGTCTCGTAGTGGCCAGGCCCGGAGTACGGCGTCCCTCGTGGTGGCTAAGAAGGAGATCCTTTCTAGCATGTACCGGAGACTCCCCTCTCGACCCCAGGAGTCTGATTCGCTGCGGGCTATTTCGTGACGTTTGTTCGCTAGATACCGCGACACGACTCAGTCGCTGACTCGATCCTCAGCCGACCACGGACCTGGCCACTCCTTCGACGAAGGTTGCAACGACGATGAATGAGCCTCCGAGCAAAGCCAGGGAGCCGAGAGCGAAGAACGCCTTCAGTACCCGGTTCTGGAAGGGAGCCGCGGATACGAAGGCGCCGAACTGCGTAGCAATGCGAGCGCCTACATAGAGCGCGATGATCAGCGCCACAATTTCGAGAGGTGGCGCGTCGTCGATCCAGGCGGAGCCGACGAGAATGGCGGCGCCGAAGACGCGCATCAGCCAGGTGGAAAAGATCTCTTCTGCGGGAGCCAGTCGATGTTGTAGGGAGTCAGGGGCCTCTTGCATGGGTTCGAGAACCTCCTCGTTGCGCGTTCGATCCTGATCCTGTGCGGCGGACGCTCAAGCGGGCCGTCGCCACCCCGATGACTGGGATCTCGAGCCGCACTGTTTCATTTCCGCCATAGCCTAATGATTACTCTTTGTATTTACAAGTCCTTTTTTTCTACAAGTCGACCGTCCGCACTCCATGATGTTCTTCGAGGACAGGCCCTGCTCGGGACACCCTTCTTAGCCACCCCCTCCCGCACCCTCCCGTAGCGGGCGCCCCCGGGTCTTGATCAGCCCACGGGTCTCGAGCAGTGGGTCCTGGTCGGCGATGGCAGCTGGAATCATGAGCGCTTACTATGTAAGCTTACGATGTAATTTTCTGACTAGCGTGCTCATCATGTCACCGTCCACCACCGCAGACTCGCAGGAACGGCCGCGCCTGTCACGCGACCGCATTCTCGCCTCGGCCCTCGCCATCATCGACGCGGAGGGGCTCGAAGCCCTCACCATGCGCGCGCTGGGGCGACGCCTCGACGTCGAGGCGATGTCGATCTACCGCTACTTCCCCAACAAGGCCGCGCTGCTAGAGGCAGTGGGCGAGGCCGTCGTCGCCGAGATCGCGCTTCCGCCTGCCGATGCGGCCTGGGAAGACATGGTCCGCAGGTGCATAGGGTCGTTCTGGAAGACCCTCCAGAACCACCCCAATGCCGTTTCGCTGCTGACTGCAACGCCCATGCTCTCCGAGGCTGCCATGAGCGCCGCCGAGCTCCTACTCGAGCGCCTGAGCCGGGAAGGCCTAGGGGCCGACGAGGGGCACGAGGTTTTCCGCGTGCTCCAGGCGTTCACCATCGGCATGGCGACCATGGCTCTCGCGCGGCTTAGCGCCGAGGAGGTCGAGCGGCGCGCCGCTGAGATCGATGATCTCGACGAGCAACACCCATGGCTGGCGCAGGCGCTGCCCGCCGCCGCACGGGCTACGCCCGATCGGGACTTCGAGCTGGGGCTGAATCTCCTGGTGCGGGCTCTGCGCGACGTCCTCGAGGCCCCCGGTTCGGTACGCCTAGCCGCGACCCGTTCCGAGCGCGAGGCCGCGGTCGAGCTGCGCCGGCGAGTCTTCGTGGAGGAGCAGGGCATCCCCGCTAGCGAGGAGGCGGACGGACTCGACGATGAGGCGGTCCATGTAGTGGTCCTCGTCAAAGACGAGGTCGCAGCCACCGGGCGCCTGGTGACGACACCTCCTGGCGTGGGAGTCTTGGCACGAATCGCCGTGTCGCCCAAGCACCGCAGCAACGGGCTCGGGAGACGGGTCGTGCGCGGACTCGAGGCGGCGGCGCGTAGGCGCGGCATCGGCCACCTCGAGCTCCATCCGCACGACCATCTGGAGAGCTTCTACGCTGAGTTCGGCTACGACCGCGTGCCTGGCACCGCCACCGTCGGCGAGCACCGGCTGATCACCATGGCGAAGAAGCTGACGCCGTGAGCGCCTGGGCGACTATGCGCCGGTGAGCGGGTCGACCGGCAGCGGACCGGTGGCGTGACCGAGCCTCTCAGCCGGCACACCCATCTTGTCGAGCAGGCTGAGGTGGAGATTCGCCAGCGGTGTCTCCGGCGCGTAGCGGAGGTGCTGCCCACCCCTTCCCGCGCCGCCACCGGCGAGCAGTATCGGCAGGTCCTTGTCGGCGTGGGCGTTGGAATCGGCCATGCCGGCGCCGTAGACGATCATCGAGTGGTCAAGAAGCGAACCGTCGCCATCGGGCGTCGACGCCATCTTGTCGAGGAACTCGGCGAACAGCTCGACGTGGTAACGGTTGATCTGGCGCAGCTTCTCGAGCTTGACCGGGTCGCCCTGGTGGTGGGAGATCGGATGGTGGGCATCGGGCACGCCGATCTCAGGGTACGTGCGTCCGGTGATCTCGCGACCGAACATGAAGGTCGTCACCCGGGTCAGATCGGTCTGGTAGGCCAGCGTCATCAAGTCGAACATCAGCCGCACGTGCTCACCGAAGGTGCCGGGACTGCCCGCGGGCTGATCGACCGACGGCAGCTCCCGATCGCTCTGCGCCTCGGCCATCTGGATGCGGCGCTCGATGTCGCGCACCGCATCGAGGTACTGGCCGAGCTTCGCGCGATCGCCCGGGCCGAGCTCGCGCGACAGGTCGCCGGCGCGCGCGGTCACCGAGTCGAGCAGGCTCGCGTCCTTGTGCAGCCGTGCCGCGCGCACCGCCGGATCGGTGGTGCCGCTGTCACCGAACAGACGCTCGAAGACGGCGCGCGGGTTCGATTCCATCGGCAGCGGCGTGGTCTCGTTAGCCCAAGCGATGGTGTTGGTGTAGGCGCAGCTGAAGCCGTCGTCGCACGAGCCGGCGAAGTCGCGACCGTCGATCGCCAGCTCGAGAGTGGCCAGCTGGGTCTGCTGGCCGGTCACTTTGCCCAGGATCTGATCCATCGACACGCCGGCGCGCAGGTACGAGCCGTTATCGGGAGGCGACGTCACGCCAGTGAGAAAGCGCGTCGAGGCCCGGGCGTGTGGCCCCTCGCCGGTCATCCCCTGCATTCCCGAGAGGATGTTGAAGCTGGAGCGAAAGCGCTCGAGTGGCTCGAGGATCGACGGCAGGGCGAAATCGCCACGGTCGCCGGACGGCGTCCAATGGTCCATCATCATGCCGTTCGGCACGTAGACCACACCCAGCCGGCGAGGCGCCGCCGTCGGACGTGACAGTTCAGCGAAGGCCGGCGCCATCGCGTCAAGAAAGGGCAGCGCCATCGACGCGCCGATGCCGCGCAACACGGTACGACGAGCGATCTTCTTTCGGGTGACGATCATGATGCGGACCTCCGCATTCGGAACGGCTCGGAGCGGACGATGCCGACAATGATAGACGACCAACGGTACCCGTCGCCCTCGGCGTCGCGCAGGAGGGAGCGCACCACCGGCCGGTCCGCCGTCTCGGCGGCGCGGCCGAGGGCATAGCTGAGGAGCTTCTCGGTCGTGCTGCGCAGAAACGGCTCGGGTCGTGACAACAGGACGTCGCGCAGTCCCGACGGCCCCTCGAAGGCCAGGCCGCCGGGAAGGGTGCCCGAGCTGTCGATGGGCAACCCGCCCTCGCCCGTGGTGCGCCAGTTGCCGATCGCGTCGTAGTTCTCGAGCGCGAGACCCAACGGATCCATGGGCGCATGGCACGCCGCACAGGCCGGGCTCTCGCGGTGGACGCGCAGGCGGTCGCGCACGGTAGCGGCACGGCCGTCCTGGCCCCGATCGGGGAGGTCCGGAATGTCCGCGGGCGGCGGCGGCGGCGGCGCGCCGAGGATGCTCGCCAGCACCCACTTGCCACGCAGCACCGGCGACGTGCGATTAGGGTAGGAAGTCGCGGTCAACACACTGCCGTGGCCGAAGATGCTGCCACGGCGCTCCGCCAGCTCGCCCACGAGCTCCACCCGTCGGAAGTGGCTGCCGTAAACGTTGGGAATCCCGTAGTGGCGCGCCAGCCGCTCGTTGGCGAAGGTGTAGTCCGCTCGCAGAAGATCGAGCATGCCGCGATCGCCGCGGATCATGCTGTCGAGCACGAGCTCGGTCTCACGCCGAAAGGCCCGGCGTAGGTTCTCGTCGAACTCGGGAAAGGTCAGGGCGTCGGGCACCACCCCTGCGAGGTTGCGCAGATTGAGCCACTGCCCGGCAAAGTTGCGGGACAGCTCGGT
Organism: Acidobacteriota bacterium; assembly: GCA_036337765.1. Lineage (GTDB taxonomy): Bacteria > Acidobacteriota > Thermoanaerobaculia > Multivoradales > Multivoraceae > JAYZDP01. The sequence continues at coordinate 1,360 of JAYZDP010000153.1, read as the reverse complement.
GGCGCGCGCGTCAGCGAGCATGCGCCTCGCCTGCGCCTCCAGGACATCGGGATCGCGCAACCGGTCGCTCACGGCTAGATCCAGGAGCTCCTCGTCGGGCACGCTGCTCCAGAGGAAGAACGACAGGCGCGAGGCCAGCTCGAGGCTCGACAACGGGTAGACGCTCGATGGCGCAATCGCGGCGGGATCCCGCTCGATGCGGAACAGAAAGTCGGGTGCTATGAGAATCCGTTCGAGAGCTAGCTGGATGCCCGAGTCGAAGTTGCCGCCGGAGCGACCCGAGCGGAAGAACTCGAGAAGCGTCGCCAGATCCCGAGAGTCGACCGAGCGCCGGTAGGCACGGCGCGCCAGCCGGCCGAGGATCTCCTGGGCGCAGGCCCCTTCCTGCTCCCCGTCGAGGGGCTCACGGATGTCGCCCTCGGCAGGCGTGCAAGAAAAGACCGCTCTCCGAGCCGCCGTATCGCCGACCCCGAGGTTCGTGTATGGACCGCGGATCGCCGCGTACTCCACCGCAGCCAGACCGTCGCGCTCCTCGTTCGCAGCGGTCGCGAAGGCGCTCTGGCGCGGCTGCAGCACCCCCTCCTGCTCGGTGTGACGACGTACGAACGAGATCCCGACCAGGTGCCGGCCCGCTTCGGCCTCAAACCGCAGACGGAGATGGGAGTCGGCGTAGAGGATGTACTCCTCCCACTCGGGATCGCCGAATTGGTTGCCGCCGTAGCTCGCCGGAGCCTGCAGCACGTCGGGCTCTTCGCCACCGACGAAGAAGCTGCGCACCAGATGGTCGTCGAGGCGGACCTCGAGCTCGTGGCGCGAGCCCATCCCGCGGATGTAATTAACGTAGTTGCGATGCAGGCGAATCTCGAGGTCGTACTCTCCGGCCACGGGGAAGTAGTGGTTGGCCGCAACGCCGCCGCGCGAGCCGAAGGGCAGGTCGTCGCTCATTCGCACGTCCTGCATGTCGAAGTGAGACACCTTGTAGGTCTCGGTCACCGGCCCGACCGGAGCCTCGCCCACGACCATCCGGGCAATCTTTCGCGCCGCCGAGAGGTAGCGCTCCATCAACACCGGCGAGACCGTGAGGACATCGGCCATGTTGTCGAAGCCATGCTCGTCGATGTCGTCGGCGGGCAGAAGCTCCGCTACGTCGACCTCCAGCGCGAACAGATCGCGAATCGCGTTCGCATACTCGACGCGATTGAGGCGATGAAAGGCCTCGGTTCTGCCAGGATCGGGACTCGTAGCGGCGCGCCGATCGAGCTCGCCCTCGAGCCAGGAGGCCACCGCGTCGTAGGTCGGCTCGTCGGGGCGCGGTCGTCCGACCGGCGGCATGGCGCGCGCACGAAGCTTGGCGGCAACC
>JAYZDP010000152.1:0-64047 GCA_036337765.1 Acidobacteriota bacterium | reverse complement strand
CGAGAGAGAAGAGCGGCTCGTTGCCTCGCAGCTCCCGCTCCACGCCGCCGAGGGCCTTCTCGAAGATGGGTAGCAGGAGACCGAGCTGACGAGTCTGCGCCGGGTCGACGAGCAGCCGTAGCTCGTTTGCACCGGCGCGGTCCTGCATGTGTTCGGGCAAAACGAGCACCATCTGCAGGTCTCCTTCGATCAGGGATGCGCGTAGCGCCTGTTCGTCGCCCTCCTGGACCGTGAAGAACGGGTTGTCTTCCAACTCGGCGATGAACTGCGCGGCCAGCTCGCCGCCGCTACCCCGAACCAGGCCCAGGTCGATCGGGTCGCCTCCGGCTCCGCTGAACAGGCCCAGCGCCACCATGGAGGCGATCGGAAAGAACATGCTGAAGACGAGGGCCTGCCGGTCGCGCAGGTGCATGGTCAGAAAGACGCGGGCGAGCTTGAATGGCAGCGGCATGTCAGTCTCTCAGCGCGTGCCCGGTGACGGCGAGGAAGACGTCTTCGATGTTGCCGTGAAGTGCCGCCTGGGGCGGCTCGGGAGCGTGCTCGAGGATCAGGTTCTGGGGCGTGTCCTCGGCCACGATGCGACCGTGGTCCATGATCGCGATCCGTTGGCAGAGCTCCTCGGCCTCGTCCATGTTGTGCGTCGTCAGCACGACGGTAATGCCCTTGCCGTTGAGGTCGCGCACCAGGTCCCAGAGGTTGTGGCGCGCCTGCGGATCGAGGCCGGTCGTCGGTTCATCGAGAAACAGGATCTTCGGTTGGTTGGCGAGCGCGCATGCGATCGAGAAGCGCTGCTGCTGCCCACCCGAGAGATTCGCCGGCTTGGCGCGCGCCTTGTCGCCGAGCTGCACGCGTTCGAGCAGCTCCAGCGGATCGGCCCGCCTCGAGTAGAGCGCGCAGAAGAAGTCCAGCAGCTCGGTGAGCGACAGGCGATCGAAGTACTCGTTGGCCTGTAGTTGCACGCCGATGATCTGCTTGATCGCGTACGGCTTCGCCTGCACGTCGATGCCGTCGACGAAGGCATCTCCGGCGTCGATGTCGGTCAGACCCTCGATCATCTCGAGCGTGGTGGTCTTGCCGGCGCCGTTGGGGCCGAGAATGCCGTAGATCTCGCCGGTGTCGATGGCCAGCGACAGCCCGTCGACTGCGTTGAAGGTCTGCTGGGGGTTGTCGGCTCGCGGGTAACGCTTGGTCAACTCGCGTGTCTCGATGATCGGCACGGGCCATACCTTACCCGGGCGACCTCCTCCATGACGGGCTAAGATGACCGCCGATCTTGCGTCGCCTGCCCACTATTCTCATCCTCGCGACCCTGGCGTCGCCTTTCTCGGCGGCTCAGAGCCCCGCGACGAAGATCGTGGTTTTGGGCAGCGGCACACCGATCGCCGATCCAGAGCGCTCGGGTCCTGGCGTGGCGATCGTTGTCGGCGACGAGGCCTACTTGGTCGATGCCGGCCCAGGCATCGTCCGTCGCGCGGCGGCGGCGCACCAGTTGGGGTTTACGGGCCTCGAGGCGCAGCATCTGAGACGGGTCTTCATTACCCATCTGCACTCAGATCACACCCTGGGGCTGCCCGATCTCATGTTCACCCCGTGGCAGAACGGCAGGCTCGAGCCTGTCCAGGTCTGGGGTCCTCCCGGAATTCGGCGGATGACCGAAAAGATTGCCGAGGCATGGATCGAAGACGTGCACATGCGGCTTTTCGGGCTCGAGGCGGTCACGCGCCACGACTACCGTGCCGTAGCGCACGAGATCGAGGGCGGCGAGGTTTACGACGACGGTACGGTCGCCGTCGACGCCATCCCGGTCGCGCACCTGACCTGGCCCCACGCTTTCGGCTATCGGTTTCGCACTCCCGATCGCACGATCGTCGTCTCGGGCGATGCCCGACCGAGCCAGAGCCTGGTCGAGGCCTGCAACGGTTGTGACGTGCTTTTGCACGAGGTCTACTCGCAGAGCTTCATCGAGTATCACTACAACTCCGAGTACCACCGGCAGGCACACACCTCGACGTCGGAGCTGGCGAAGCTGGCGATCGACGCGAAGCCGAAGCTCCTTGTCCTCTACCACCAGCTTCTCGGTACCGCGAGCAACGAGGATCTGGAGCGCGAGGTGCGCGAGGCGGGATTCGTGGGCGAGGTGGTCTCGGCCAACGATCTGGATGTCTTCTGATCGGTCCCCGCGCTACTCGTGGAGCCCGGCTACGGCGATAACCTTCGTCACCCCGAAAACCCGATAGACGGAGGCATTGGCCATGTTGGACCCCGCCAGCTACAAGACGATCGAGATCGAGCATCGCGACCATGGGGTGTTACTCGCCACCCTTAACCGGCCGGAGCGCCTCAACGCGGTCAATCGCTGGATGCACTACGAGATGGCGAAGCTACCGCGTGAGGCTGCGGGCGACGCCGACGTCAAGGCGCTGGTGGTCACCGGCGCCGGTCGTGGCTTCTGTTCGGGCGGCGACTTCGGCGGGGGCCTCGACGAGGACCCGCCACCGCACGCGCCGCCGATGATGCAGGAGGCGATCCAGATCGTCGAGAACCTGCTCGACTGCCCGAAGCCCACGATCAGCGCGGTCAACGGCTATGCCATGGGTCTGGGGGCGAACGTCGCCCTGCTCTGCGACGTGGTGGTGGCCTCGAAGGCGGCCGTGTTCGCCGACACCAACGTCAAGATGGGAATCGGGGCCGGCGACGGCGGCCAGATCATCTGGCCGCTCCTGATGGGACCGAATCGCGCCAAGTACTACCTGATGACCGGCGACTTCGTCCCCGCAGAGGAGGCGGAGAGGCTCGGACTCGTCAACTTCGTGACCGAGCCCGATGAGTTGCTGCCGAAAGCACTGGGGATCGCGGAGCGTCTGGCCAAGGGACCCTCGATGGCGATTGCCGCCTCGAAGGTACCGCTGAACCGGTGGATCAAGTCGATGGTCCAGCAGGTGATGCCGCTGTCCCTGGCGATGGAGGACGCCTGCTTCTCGTCGGAGGACGCGGCCGAGGCCGGCAGCGCCTTCGTGGAGAAGCGCGAACCCGTGTTTGTCGGCAGGTAGGCGGTTGCTGGGGCCGTCGCCTACGGCTCGATCGGTGCCGGTTCGTCGGCCGCGATGCGTGCCTCTCGCGCGTCCACCATCGCGTCGACCTTGGGGAGCGTGAGTGCATAGATTACGGCGATCGTCGTTGTGATGCTGAAGCCGACGATGAAAAAGCTCGAGTAGCCGAGCGCGGCGGCGGCGAATCCGCTGGCGGCCCCGCCGGCACTGATGCCGAGGAAGTAGAAGCTCGACTGGGTCGAATAGTCGGTACCCGCCTGCTCTTTCGACACCCAGCGGAACCGCGAGGTGTTCAGCGACATGACGTAGTGCATGTAGAGGAAGTTCAGGCCCGCGACGTAGAGGATCATCCGCCAGAGCGGCGGCAGCTCTCCGGTCACGGAGAGGTAGCAGTAGAAGGCGCCTTCACCCAAGAAGCCCAGAGCTCCGACCAGGGCGGCGCGGCTCTGACCGAAGCGGGCGATCACCTTGGGAACGACGTAGGCGGCAGAGCCGCGGCCGAGGATGCCGATCGAGGGTATGAAGATGCCGTAGGCGGTGAGTGACATTCCCTGATCGATCAGGAAGGGCGCGACCATCGTGAAGGCGAAGCTGTCCACCCAGCCGGCGGCGAAGCAATGCGGCATGATGAGTGCCGCGTCCCGTCGGCGTAGCGTCCTGAGGAAAGTCGCAGATTCGCCGCGCTCGCGCCTCCTTTGCAGCGCCGGCGGCGGAGGTGGCTCCGGCCGCAGGATAGCGGGCGTGGCCGCCGCGAGCAGGAGCAGCGAGGCCAGGACCATGGTCGGAGACCATCCGATCGAGTCGACGAGCGCGATGATGCCGGTGCCCAGAAAGCCACCCAGAGAGGCCAGAAACGCCAGGATCGAGGCTCCCGACGGGCGCTCCGCTTCCGTGAAGCTCTCGCTGCAGTAGGCATCCACGGCCACGTCCTGCGCGGTCATGAAGAGCGACTTGACGACCAGGATCGTGGACATCAGTCCGATCGTCGCCACCAGCGGCTGCACGAAGGCCAGGCTCACGTAGAGCAGCGCCGAGATGAGCGTGCAGGGCAGGATCCAACTGCGCCGGTAGCCGAAACGCTCCGAGCCGAAGTTGTCGACCGCCATGGCGACGAGGAACTTGATCCAGCGTGGCCACATCGGCAACGACGAGATCAGCCAGAACTTCTCGAGCGGCAGTCCCTGCTGGCGGAAGATCGCGGGCAGGCCGCTCTGTGTGAAGCCCTGTGGGAAGTACTGCGCCATGTGCAGCACTCCGAGGGTGTAGATCTTTTTGTAGTCTTTCTTCTGGGAAGGCTCTGGCTCGCTCATACGGAGTATCCGGGCCGCTATCGGGTATCGGGACGCGAGTCTGGAATGAAGCCGTCGCGATTCGGCATTCGGATCTGAGGCAGCGAATCGGCGTCGACGATCTCGTCCTCTTCCACCAGGCCGGCGAGGTTTAGCACGTAGGCGACGACCGCGTAGACCTGGTCGTCGGTGAGCGACCCCGGCTCCTCGTAGGGCATGGAACGCTTGGTGTAGTCCCACAGCGTCGTGGCGTAGGGCCAGTAGCTCTCGACCGTGCGCTTCGGGCGTGACTCGGTCAGGGTGTCTCGTCCGCCGACGAGTGCCGCCGCCTGGTCGCCACGGGCGTTGTGGCCGTGGCAGACGAAGCAGGCCTCTCGGTACAGCGCGGCACCTTCGCGTGCGGTGCCTTGGCCGGGCGGGAGGCCGGTGCCGTCGGGGAAGGCGCTCCCACTCCAGGCCCCGAACTCCTCGCTCGTCGGCGCGTGCCCGACGTCGAACCGTCGCTCCTGCGCCGCGATCGCGGTCGCCGCGAGCATCGCGACCAGGAGCGCCACCGCCGCACGCCCCAGACGGCAGGTTGCGCTACACCTCGACATTCGTGACCTCGCCGCTGGCGTGAACCTGCCAGGGCTTGATGGCGTTGTGGTGGTAGATGGTCGACATCCCGCGCGCCTCGATCAGCGCAGCCAGAGTGGGCTGGACGTAGCCCGTCTCGTCGGTCGCGCGCGACATCACGACGTGCTCCGCCCCCTGCCACCGCCATGGCAGCCGGAAGCGCGTGAACGCCTTCGGCAGGCGTGGCTCCTGCAGCTCGGCGTCGACCCAGCGGCCACCGCCGTCGGTGGAGACCTCGACCCGATCGATGCGGCCGCGACCCGACCACGCCAGGCCGCGGATCTCGTGAAAGCCCGGAGCATTCAGTTTCTGCTCGCCCGAGGGGTCGGTGATGACCGACTTCGCGTCCATCACCAGGGTGAACTGGCGGGCTCGGCCGTCCGGTAGCAGATCGGTGTATTTGGAGGTTTCGTCGCGCGCCATCGCCGGCAGGCTCGCCACCTCGATCCCGCGCAGCCACTTGACGTTGAGGCTGCCCTCGCATCCCGGTACCAGCAGGCGAAGCGGGTAACCCTGCTCCGGCCTCACCGCCTCGCCGTTCTGGCCGTAGGCGAGGATGACGTCGTCGCGCGCTCTCTGTAGCGGCACGCTGCGGCTCATGCGACCCGCGTCGGCTCCCTCGGCGACGATCCAGCTCGCCCTCGACTGCACTCCGACTTCGTCTAGCAGGTCGGAAAGCAGCACTCCGGTCCACTCGCTACAGCTCACGAGGCCGTGGCTCATCTGCACGTTCGGGCGTCCGGGAGGCCGCCACTCGGCGGCGCTGTTGCCTGAGCACTCGACGAAGTGGAAACGCGACACGGCTGGCAGCCGGACGAGGTCGTCCATCGTGAACACCAGGGGCCGCTCGACGAGACCGTGGATCAGTAGACGGTGCTCGGCCGGATCGATCTCGGGCACGCCGGTATGGTGGCGCTCGAAGTGCAGATCCGAGGGCGTAACGATGCCCACCGAGTCAGCGAGCGGAGAGTTCGACGACGAGGCCGTTGCGTCCGGTGCCCGGCTCCATCGCTTCGAGCCAACGTGGGGTGACCGCTCGCCGTGCTCCCGCGGAGTGGCTCCCAATTGACGCGCCGTCTGCGCGGCGGTCGTCGTACCCCCTGCGGCTGCAGCCGCCGCGGCGACGCCGGCGTGTCTCAGGAATGAGCGCCGGCTGGGCCTGTCGGCTGCCGGTGCCGGGTCGACCCCGCCACTTCCGACTTTCGAGTCCGCCATGTGAACCTCCTAGGCAGCGCAGTGTACCGGCCCGTTGCAGGGAAGGTGCTAGCCTGCGCGACCTGGGGCGGTCCCACCATGAGCGAACCCGCGAATCAGGACCGCGCCGGAGCGCGCCTGGAAGAGTTCCAGCGCAACCCGCGCAAGGCGCTGTGGACCCTGTCGCTGCCGATCATGGTCGGCATGTCGATCTACACCGCCTACATGATCGCCGACATGGTGTTCGTCGGCATGCTCGGCCCCGACGCCCTGATTGCGGTGTCGTTCACCATGCCGCTGCTGTTTCTGGCCATGGGCTCGACCTTCGGGCTCGGCAGCGCCGTTACCGCGATGATCGCGCAGGCGATCGGCGCGAAGGATCAGCGTCGGGCCAGTCGAATCGCGCAGCACGCGCTGCTGGTCGGGGTGCTGCTCACGATCGGCTTCGTGTCAGTCGGATTGGTCTATGGGGAGCGCCTGCTACTCGGAATCGGCGTTCCCGAGGAGATCTTGCCGTTCGCCTGGCAATACTTCTCGGTGGTGGTGGCAGGGTTCGTCTTCCAGGTCCAGGCGATCCTCTTCCGATCGCTCTTCTCGGGCGAGGGCGAGGTGAAGTTACCGGTGATCATCTCGGGAATCGGCACGGCAACGAACATTGTGCTCGATCCGATCTTCATCTTCAGCCTCGACATGGGCATTCGCGGCGCTGCCGTCGCCACCGTCGTCACCCAGGCCGCTGTGATGTTGACGTTTGCCTACCTGCTATTCATCAGGAAGCGAATCCACGTGGACCTGTCGTACCGCAACTTCCGCCTCCGCAGCGAGATCGTTCGCGACCTCGTTCGCATCGGCGCGCCGGCGTCGTTGTCGTTCTTGGTGATGTCAGCCGGGGGCGGCACCTTCAACCGCATCCTCGTAGAGTACTCCCCCGACGCCGTCGCAGGGCTGCAGGTCGGAACTCGCATCGACCATCTCGTAGTGCTTCCGATCGTCTCCATCGCGTCGGCGCTCGTCACGCTGGTCGGAATGTTCTATGGCGCCAAGCGGCTCGAGCTGGTGGAGGAGATCGCGAACTACGCGATCAAGCAGGCGGTGTTGATCGCGGTCACGATGTCAGCCTTCTTTCTGGCTTTCGCGCCCTGGTTGGTCGCCCCCTTCACGGACTCCGAGGCGATTCGTGTCGTTGCGGTCCAGTACCTGCGCTACGCCACACTCGCGTTCGTCGCGTTCCCGTTCTCGATCCTTCTAGGTAGAGCGCAGCAGGGCCTCGACCGTGGCACCCCTGAGCTCGTTCTGAGCCTGTTGCGGGTGCTATTGATTTCGGTGCCGCTGGCCGGCATCTTCGCTTTTGCCTTCGACCGGCCGATCCAGTACGTCTGGATGGCGATCATCGTCGGTAGCTGGGTATCGGCCGTCGTCGCCCTGGTTTGGTGGCGTTCCGCCCTTCGCTCGGCGGTGCGAAGGAGGCCAGCGGTTCCGGCCGACGGCTCTCTCGTCGAGCAGCCGGCCGGCTGACCGGCGATCCCCGGCTCGATCCTTAGTTGGGGACTTCGAACAGGCCTGCTGCGCCCTGGCCGCCGCCGATGCACATGGTGACGACGCCATAGCGGCCGCCCGAGCGCTTGAGCTCGTTGGCCAGCGTACCCACCATGCGCGAGCCGGTCATGCCGAACGGGTGGCCGATCGAGATCGAGCCGCCGTTGCGGTTCAGCCGGTCCATCGGGATACCCAGCCTGTCGCGGCAGTAGACGACCTGCGACGCGAAGGCCTCGTTGAGCTCCCAGACGTCGATGTCGTCGACGCCAAGGCCGTTGCGCTCGAGCAGCTTGGGAATCGCGAAGACCGGGCCGATTCCCATCTCGTCGGGCTCGCAGCCGGCGACGGCGAAGCCGCGAAAGATCAGCTTCGGCTCGATGCCGAGTTCTTCGGCGCGCTGGCGCGACATGAGAAGCGTCGCGGAGGCGCCATCGGAGAGCTGCGAGGAGTTGCCCGCCGTCACGCTGCCCTGGCCGGATTCACGATCGAAGACCGGCGGCAGATTCGAAAGGCCCTGGAGGCTCGTGTCGGGGCGGTTGCACTCGTCGCGATCGACCAGCTTCTCCTGGGTGGAGGTGATTTGCTTGGTCTCTTTGTCGATGATGCCGTAGGTCACGTGCATCGGCGCCAGCTCCTCGTCGAAGAAGCCGTCCTGCTGGCCCTTGGCCGTGCGCTCTTGCGATGCCAAGGAGAACTCGTCCTGCGCCTCGCGACTCACACCGTAGCGCTTCGCCACCACCTCGGCGGTGTCGCCCATCGCCATGTAGAGCTCGGGCTTGTTCTCGACGATCCAGTCGTTCGGGCTCGACTGGCCGCCGACGTTGTAGGTGATCGACTCCACCCCGCCGCCGATGGCGGCACTGGCGCCGTTGACCACGATCTGGTTGGCGGCCATCGCGACCGACTGCAGCCCTGACGAGCAGAAGCGGTTGACGGTGGTTCCAGGAATCGTGATCGGAAGACCGGCCCGCACAGCGGCGACGCGCGCCACGTTCGACCCCGCTGCGCGCTCGGGAGTCGCGCAGCCGGCGATCACGTCTTCGACCTCGGCCGGGTCGAGCTCTGGGGCCTTGGCGAGCACGTCCTTGAGGCAGTGCGCCAGGAGGTCGTCCGGACGGGTCATGTTGAATGAGCCGCGGAACGATTTCGCTAGTGGGGTGCGCGAGCTGGCGACGACGACTGCTTCCCTCATGGATGTGGTCTCCCTGTCAATTCAGATCGTGTGGGAGACGGAAGGTAACAGTGGCCCGCGGAAGGGTCAATGCGCGTTCGACCGAGAGCAACTCGTTCGTGCCGGACTTGACGAACGCTCGTTCGCCCGTAGGCAACGCCACCGACCACTTGACAGCCAGTGACTTGAGTAAACGCGGGGCGCTTCCCCTCAACGCGGGTAGGAAGCGCTGAACATCCGGATTGCTCAATCCGCTTCTCTAGCGGTGGATACGTCCGCTCGTCGCTCGTCGCGCTAATCCGCAAGGGAGATGAGAACGGCTCGGTCCTCGTCAGCAATGCTCGTGAACTCGGCACCAACCTTGAAGCAGCCGCCCTCGGCCACTTCGAAACGGAGCCCTTCATCGGTGAAGAGTGGAGGGACGTGAACCACTCGCGCCTCGGCTTGAATCAGTTTGTCGCCAACGCCAATCTCGAGCTCGATAAGGTCCCCCTCCTCCAGCCTTTCGTTGACTTCAATGCGAATGCCAAAAGGACTCAGGTCGAGCGTCTTGCCCAACGAGATCGACGCCGTTTCTCGCTCACGAGTCTTGTCGGTGTAGGCAACTAGATGGACGGAGCGGACGCGAGAAGCCCTTCTGGGGGTCTGTTCGCTACCCAACGAGCCATCCCCCCGACTGCTGCACCTCATCGAAACGGACGGCTGCCCCGAGGTGCTTCGCGGAACCGACGGCGCTGATCTCTCGTACGACCGTTCCACTGGCCTCCAGTCCCTGAAATCCCACTCGGACCCTCGTGCCGATTGCTACCGGAGGCTTTTCGAGAAGCACCCCGCTGCGCGACAGATTCATCACTTGACCGTCCTGAGCCGCTGGCTCCGCGAGGATACTCCCATCTCTAGAATGCTAGTAACTTGAATGTCTGCCTCCGGCACAAACAGAAGTTCCATCTCTGGAGTGCTCGTAACTTGAATATTCACCTCCACAGGCAACACTGGAACCGTCTCTAGAATGCTCGTAACTTGAATATGCATAAACCACTGTTGAGAGAAAAACTAAAGTGGTTAAACCTACAAGAACTTTCATGTCCTTGCTCCCCCTTATAATTCTCTGTTTTGTTCTACTCGACGGTGACGGGCTCGAGACGCAGAAGGGCGGCCTGGTTCTCCTCAGTGAGGAGGTAGATGAAGCCGTCCGGGCCCTGGCGCACGTCGCGGATCCGTTGGCGCAGCTCGCCGAGCATCGACTCGCGTTGAAGCTCCTCGCCCTGCTCGTTGAAGGCGATCCGCTGCAGGCTTCCCGTGCGTGGGATCCGGCCCTCCATCATTGCGCCCGCGAACAAGTTGCCCTTCCACTCCGGGAACTTGTCGCCGGTGTAGAAGGCCAAACCCGAAGGTCCGATCGAGGGCACCCAGAACACCGTGGGTTCCTTGAAGCCGTCCCGCCAGAACTGCTTGGCGATGCGTGGGCCGTCGTAGTGACGGCCGTAAGAGACGACGGGCCAGCCGTAGTTGCCCCCGGACTCGATCGCGTTGAGCTCGTCGCCGCCCTGCACGCCGTGCTCGGTCGCGAAGGGCATGCCGGTCTCGGGATGAAGCGCCAAGCCTTGCTGGTTGCGGTGCCCCATCGAGTAGATCTCGGGCTTGTAGCCCACCTTGCCGTGGAACGGATTGTCGGCCGGAGCGGAGCCGTCCTGGTTGAGCCGCAGTAGCTTGCCTGCATGGCTCATCGGGTCTTGCGCCAGCATGGCGTTGCCGAAGAAGCTCGAGGTGCCATCGTCGCGCTCGACGCCGAAGGCGCCTCCCATCGACATGAAGAGCGTGCCGTCGGGTGCGAAGGCGAGGCGCGCGGCGGCGGTGAAGCTGAGAAAGGCGTTCGGATCGGCGCTGTCCACCTCGCCCATCCAAGGGTCGGCCACGAAGACGTCTTCGACATCGGTCAGCGTCATGCGGTCGAGACGTCCCCGCACCAGTGCCACCGTGCCGTTGCGCTCGCCGAGTTGGCGCGTGTACGTGAGAAAAATGGTCTGGTTCTCGGCGAAGTCCGGATGAACGGCGACTTCCATCATCCCCGACAGGCCGCGGGCGACGATGTCGGTGGGGACGCCCTCGACCGGATCCGGCATGAGCACTCCGTCGCGGTACATACGCAGCTCTCCGCTGCGCTCGGTGAGGAGAAGGTCGCCCTCTGGCAGGAATGAGATCGACCAGGGATGGGAGAGTCCCTTCGTGAGCACTCGCACCCGTACCTGCGGGATCTCGTGGGTGTGGACGATGATCGACTCATCCGGCAGTTGGACCCGAGGGATTCCGGGCGGTCTCGCGGAGGCCGGCAGCGGGTTGTCGTCGATGCCGTCGGGCCAGCTCGCGCCCTCCGCGATCCACCGACGGATGATGGAGATCGCACGGCCTGGCAGCTCGACGCCCGCCTCGTACGGCGGCATGCGATCTTCTGCGAACTCCGACGAGATCAGTGCATAGACCTCGCTCTCGTCGGGCTTGCCTGGCACGATCGTGTGGTAGCCGGCGCCCAGCTCCTTGAAGGCGAACTCTTTGCGATCGAGTCGGAGCTCCGCCTCACGGGTCGCACGGTCCGGTCCGTGGCAGGTGTAGCAGTAGCGAGCGAAGATCGGACGGATCTGCCGCTCGAAGTCGACCGGTTCCTGCTGGGCGCCGGCGGTGGTGCCCAGCAGCAGCGACAGCGCCGGCAGTAGAGTGAACCCGTAGCTCCGAGAGGGTCGCTGAGCCATGTGCAGTCTCCTTGATCCAGGTATGCGCTGCGGATCGTACACCCGCACTGGCTGTCTACCGGGGCCGGTCAGGGTAGAGCGAATGCTGCCAGCGCCGCGTCCTCGCCCCCGGTCGCGACCACGATGTACTGCTTGCCGCCGGCGATGTAGCTCATAGGCGTGCCGTTCGGGCGGCCGGGTACCTCGATGGCGCCGGCGACGCGACCTGAGGTCTTGTCGTAAGCGACGATCCGTCCTGCCGCAGAGTCATCGGTCTGGTTGAGGAAGAGCAGGCCTTTTGTCAGCAGCGGTCCCGACGTTCCCACCGACCCCACCGGCCCTGGATCCGGAAGGCCGGCGTCGATGATCTCCTGACGAATCCCGTCGCCGTGCGGTACCTGCCACGCGATCTCGCCGCGGCTCATGTCGTAGGCCGTGATCCGCCCGTATGGAGGTTTGACGATCGGCAAGCCGTGCGGGCCCTGGATCGAACCGTAGGGCGACGACATCATCTCGGCGAACGAGTTGACTGGATCCGGGCCGAAGCCGCGCACGTAGTCGAAGTTCGAGCGCGCCGCGTCGGGCTTGGTCAGCGCCACCACCATCGGTTCGGAGAACGACGGTACAAAGAGCATGCCCGTCTCGGGATCGGTGGCGGCGCCACCCCAGTTGCTGCCGCCGCCCCAGCCCGGGTTCTGGACCGTGCCGTAGATCTCGTCGGTCGACACGGCTGGCGGGGTGTAGATCGGACCCCAGCGATAGCGCTCGAGAGTCTTAATCGCCTCGGCGCGGATCTGGGGGGTGAAGTCGATGATCGTCTCGTTTGAGATTCCCTGGGACTCGAAGGGCGGTGGCTTAGTGGGGAAGGGCTGGGTCGCCGACGAGCGTTCGCCGGGCACGTCCGACTGGGGCACCGGACGCTCCTCGATCGGCCAGATCGGCTCTCCGGTCACACGATCGAACGTGTATGCGAAGCCTTGCTTGGTCACCACCACGACTGCCTTGCGCGGGCGGCCGTCGATAACGGCGTCGAACAGCGTCGGTGCCGAGGCTGGGTCATAGTCCCACAGGCCGTGATGGATGAGCTGGAAGTGCCAGACGTACTCCCCGGTCTCGGCCTTCACGCACACGATCGACTCGCCGAACAGGCCATCGCCGAGTCGGTGGCCGCCGTACCAGTCGTTGGTCGGAGTGCCGAAGGGCAGATACACCAGACCCAGCTCTTCGTCGGCCGACAGGTTGGTCCAGATGTTGGCGTTGCCGGTGAAGTCGGCCGAGCCGTTCTCCCAGGTGTCGTAGCCGCGCTGACCCGCCAGCGGCGGGTTGTGAAAGGTCCAGGCGAGCTCGCCGGTCCGTATGTCGAACGCCTGCACGTCGCCTGGCGGCATCTCCTTGCGGGTCGGGCCGTCGAAGATGGCCGAGCCAAGCACGACGATGTCGCCGACCACGAGTGGCGCGCCGACGATCGAGTAGATCCGGCGGTTGGTCTCGCGCCTCAGAGTCTCGAGAAGATCGACTTTGCCCTTGCGGCCGAAGCGGGTGACGGGCTCGCCCGTCTTGGCGTCGATCGACCACAGGCCCGAATCGCTGCCGGCATGGAGGATGCGTTGGTCGTTGCCGTCCGTCCAGTAGGCGACACCGCGAGTATTGAAGCCGGAGTTGTTGGGCCGGCCCGACTCCCTCGACCTGGTGTCGAAGACCCAGATCGTCTCCCCTGTCTTGGCGTCGATCGCTGCCACCTGTCCGAGGGAGGTGCTGACGTAGAGTCGACCATCGATCTCCAGCGGTGTCGCCTTGTAGGCGCCGGGCATCATGCGCCGATCTTCGGTCGCGGCGGCGATCGGGTTGTCGGGAGATGCCCACCTCCACGCGAGCCCGACGAGGTCGATGTTCGAGGCGACGATCTGATCGTGGGGTGCGTACTGCGCGGCGCCGAGATCGCCGTGGTAGCTCGACCAGTCGCCACCCTGCGCACCGTGCTGGGCTGACAGGGGCCCTCCGAGGAGCCCCGCGGAAAGGCAAGCGACAAAGCATAGTCTCGATGAGCTCATAGGTGCTCTCACTCCATCGTCGGCATCGACAGGCTCACCTCTTCCCGTTGCTCGGGCCAACGGCGCGTGATGACCTTGGTACGGGTGTAGAACTTCACGCCCTCGACGCCGTGCACGTGCAGATCGCCGAACAGCGAGCTCTTCCAGCCGCCGAACGAGAAGAAGGCCATCGGCACCGGAATCGGCACGTTGACGCCGACCATGCCGACCTGGATCTCGTGCTCGAAGCGGCGGGCGGCGGCGCCTGACCGGGTGAAAACTGCCGTCCCGTTGCCGTATGGGTTGTCATTGACCAACTCGATGGCCTCGCTGAAGGACTCGGCGCGCACCACGACCAGGACCGGGCCGAAGATCTCGTCTCGGTAGATCGTCATGTCCGCAGTAACGTGGTCGAACAGCGTCGGTCCGATGAAGTGGCCGCCCGCGTGGCCCTCGATCTCGAGACCGCGGCCGTCGAGGACCAGGCTCGCCCCCTCGCCTTCACCGGCATCGACGTAGCCGCGCACGCGGTCGAGGTGCTCGGCGGTGACCAGAGGACCCATCTCCATGCCCGGCCGATCGCCGGGGCCGACCGGCAGCGCAGCCGCCCGGTTGGCGATCTTTTCCACCAGAGCGTCTCCAGCCTCGCCAACCGCGACGACGGCCGAGATCGCCATGCAGCGCTCGCCAGCCGAGCCGTAGGCGGCGCCGATCAGTGCGTCGGCGGCGGCGTCGAGATCGGCGTCGGGTAGGACCACGGCGTGGTTCTTTGCTCCCCCCAGGGCCTGGACGCGCTTGCCCTGAGCAGTCGCGGTCTCGTAGATGTAGCGGGCGATCGGTGTCGAGCCGACGAAGGACACTGCCGCGACGTCCGGGTGGGTCACGAGCGCGTCGACGGCCTCCTTGTCTCCGTGGACTACGTTGAGCACCCCGTCGGGTAGTCCGGCCTCCTGAAAGATGCGGGCGAGGAGCATGCTCGCCGACGGGTCCTTCTCCGAGGGCTTCAGGACGAAGGTGTTGCCGCAGCCGAGCGCCACCGGAATCATCCATAGCGGCACCATGATCGGGAAGTTGAAGGGCGTGATGCCCACGCACACCCCCAGCGGCTGCTTGACGGTGTGGGAGTCGATGGCGGTGCCGACGTTCTCGGCATGCTCGCCTTTGAGCAGGTGGGGAACGCCGGTCGCGAACTCGACCACCTCGAGGCCGCGCTGGGTCGATCCAGCGGCGTCGGGCACAGTCTTGCCGTGCTCCTCACTGATGACGCGCGCGAACTCGCCCTGATGATCCTCGATCAGATCGCGGACCTTCATGAGGATCCTGGCGCGCCGCAATGGGGTGGTATCGCGCCAGCCCGGGAAGGCCGCCTTGGCCGCGCGCACCGCCTGGTCGACCTCGTCGGCGGTCGCGAGGGCGACCGTCCGCACGGTCTCGCCAGTCGCGGCGTTGGTGACGGGACCCTGCCGAAGGCTGTGCGAGGTCGTCTCTTTGCCGTCGATCCAATGCTGGACCACCGGCTCGGCTGGCGCCTCCGTCATGGGGCGTCGGGGTTGTCGAGCCGGTGATACATGCGCTGCACAGCCTGGAGGTTCGCACCCACCTCCATGACCGGGATCTTGGTATGGCTCGTCAGGTCGATGGTCTTCGACGCGTCCTCGGCGCTGACTCCGGAGCCGTACTGTTCGGCGGTCTGTTTCCACAGGTCGCGGTAGTAGTCGGCGACGATGTCGATGCGGCTCAGGTCCTCGACCGGCGGTCCGTGCCCCGGCACGAAGATGTCGAAGTCGAGCTCTTTCATGTTCATAAGCGTGTCCGGCCACTCGTCGACATAGCCGTCACCGAGAAACGATGGGCCGGCGAAGGCCGCGTCACCGGTGTAGAGCAACTTGTCCTGGGGGAAGTAGACAAAGACGTCGCCGCCGGTGTGGGCGCGACCCAAGAAGAGGATCTCCATTTCCCGGCTGCCCCGATGCAAGGTCATCTTTTCGCGGATGGTGACGTCGGGCGCGACGGGATCTACCTCGTCGAAGTCCTTGACGTGCGCCGCGAACATCTCGAGGTAGGCCTCGAGCTCGAACTTCTCGTCGCCCTGCGCGGCGGCGATCTGCTCTTCGAGCTGCTTGAGCTGTGCCTGATTCCCGGCCGTGCTGCTGACCCAGGTCGGCTCCTCGAGCGGCGCGCCAGCCATCTTCATGCGCGTGAACTCGTGGCCGATGATCGGGATGCCGTTGAAGATCTGATTGCCGTGGGCGTGATCGAAGTGGAAGTGGGAGTTGATGAGCGCCGAGATCGGCTTGTCCGTGAGCACTCCGATCGACGCGACCAGGTCGCGCGCCTTGGCCGGGGTGATGTGCGAGTCGATCAACACCACGTCGTCCTCGTTGACGATGACGATGGCGTTCGAGTTGAAGACCTGTGCCGTGGTTTGCGCCAGATAGATCCCGTTGCGGACCTCGGTGAGCCGGTGGGTGTCGGTCTCGATCGGTTCGGCGGCCTGAAGCCAGCCGCCACAAAGAGCCGTTACGAGGGCCAGGTTGAAGATGCGAAGCGTCCGTCGATCTGGAGTCATCGAGTGTCTCTCCTCCGGGATGGGTACTCGGGCTGGTTCGGGCGAGTGCCGAATATACCGCCGTCAGTTTCTTGGGTGGGTGCGTATCCTAGCCATCTGTCCGTTCGTCCTTGGTTCAGAAGGAGGCAGCATGATCGAGCTATTCGAGTTTCCGCCGACCCGATCGCAGCGAGCCAGGTGGGTGCTCGAGGAGCTCGAGGTCGACTACACGAGCGGAAGGTGGATCTGCTAGCAGGGGAACAGGACACCGACGCTTACCGCGGCTTGCATCCCCTCGGCGCCGTTGCGGCCCTGAGGACAGGTGAGTACACGATGTTCGAGTCCCTGGCGATCGTGCCCCAGCTCATCGACGGGCGTGCCGAGAGCGGGCTCGCTCCCGTTCCGGGCGATCCTGAACGCTCTGTTTCACCTACCCGCCCGAGGAGTTCAAGGCGCACAAGGGGCATGACTACCCGGTGGCGGATCTGTGAAACCTGATCTCGGCGCGCCAGAACGACGGCTTACCGGTCAAGGTAGTCGAACCAGCGAGTGGTGAGCTGTCGGTCCGGGCCGAGCTACTGGACCCGATCACCTTCTAGCCCGCACGCGACACTAGATCAGTCCCAGCCGTAGGCGGCCCGAATGCGGCGCGGCAGCTCAGCGAACAGGATGGGGTTGGACTCGCCGCTGTTGGCCATGATGATGAAGCCGTTGCCCCCCTCGAGATGCGCGTCGAGGTTGGATCGGAAGCCCCAGTTACCTCCCGTGTGGCCGAAGAAACGGTTCCTCTCGCCGGGCTTGGCCGGCCGATGGGGTGACTCGGAGCCGACGGTGAAGCCGAGGGCATAGCTGCCGATCCCGCTCGGAGTGACCATCTTTTCGGTCATCTCCCGTCTCAGCACGCGGTCCGATCGGCCAGCTAGAGAAAGCTGTACCTCGATCATGAACTTGGCCAGATCCGTCGGCGTGGTCCACAGGCCGGCGGCGTAGTGCTCTGGGTAGACGTGCCACTTGGCGTCGTGGCCTCCCTCTTCGCGCTGCTTTCGAACTCGAGAGCCGTAGGCACGAGCGGCGTTGCGGTCGAGGGCCGTCGGTAGAGGCTGGCAGATGCAGCTGTTGGCCATGCCGAGCGGTTCGAGAATCCCCTTCGCGATGATCTCAGGGAAGGGTCGATCGAGCACGTCGATCATCGCCAGCTGCAGAATCGTCGAGCCACCCCCGGAGTAGGCTTCCTTGGTGGCGGGCTGCCAATCGACAATGACCGGGTCAGTATTGGCCGGAGTCTCATTGCCCGAGCCGTCACCGAGGATCTGAGGCAGGGTCGGCATCGGATCGGTAGGTAGGTAACCCGGGAACCCCGAAACGGTCGTTCCCGCCGTCATGCTGAGCAGCATCCGCGGTGTGACCGCCGTCTTCTCCAGGTACTCCTGCGACCGCTCGAGCTTCCACGACTCCAACAGGGTGTTGATGTCCTCGTCGAGGCCGAGATGGCCGTCTTGGACGGCCTTGAGGACGGCCATCGCCGACACCGGCTTCGAGATAGAGGCTGCCTGAAAGAGTGTCTCCACATTGGCGGTGAGCCCGGCCTGCTCATCGGCGACGCCGTAGGCCTTCGCCCACAACAGCCGGTAGTCGCGCACCACGGCGACGCTGAGGGCGGGAGTGTGGTGCTCCGTCATCAGCTCGGTGAGGGTGAACGCGGCGTCGCCCTTCGCGGCCGGGTCACGCGCTGCCTCGATCTGGCCGATGGCTTCCCTGCTCTTGGCGAGACCTGTGCCGACGGGGATCTCCGCGGCGGCGGCCGGCCGCGCTCCAAGCGCGGCCCAAAGGGCAACGATCGACACGAAGGCGAGCGCCCCTCGGAGGGAAGCAACGCTAGCGGGGGGCGCGGTACGAGCGCGGAACAAACTCGACTTCTCCGAAGCAGTGACTACGCTAGCCGGGGACCTCCACGTTCCACAGGCCGTGCTTTTGCACCTCGGCGCGACCCACCACCATGTGATGGACCTCGTCGGGGCCGTCGGCGAAACGCAAGTGCCGCATGTCGGTGTAAAGGTCTGCAAGTGGTGACCACTGCGAGATGCCGGTGGCGCCGTGCATCTGGATCGAGGCGTCGATGATCTGGCAGACCTTCTCCGGCACCATCGCCTTGACGGCGCTGACGTAGACCCTGGCCTCCTGGTTGCCAAGCACGTCCATCGCCTTGGCGGCCTGAAGCACCGCCAGGCGCATGCCGGTGATCTCGATGCGCGCGCGAGCGATGACCTCGAGGTTCTTGCCGAGTCGCACGATCTGCTTGCCGAAGGCGTGGCGTGTCGAGGCGCGCTTGACCATCAGCTCCAGTGCCTTCTCGGCCTTGCCGATCGAGCGCATGCAGTGGTGGATGCGGCCGGGGCCGAGGCGCACCTGTGAGATCTCGAAGCCGCGGCCTTCGCCTAGCAGGATGTTGTCCTTCGGCACGCGGACGTTGTCGAACTTGATGTGCATGTGGCCGCGCGGCGCGTGGTCCTTGCCGAATACCTGCATGCCCTCGAGAAGCTCGACACCAGGCGTGTCCTTCGGCACCAGGATCTGCGACTGCTGGCGGCTGGGGTGGGCGTCGGGGCTGGTCTTGACCATCGTGATCATGATCTTGCAGCGCGGGTCGCCGGCGCCGGAGATGTAGTACTTCTCGCCGTTGATGACCCACTCGTCGCCGTCGAGAACAGCGCTGCACGAGATGTTCTTCGCATCCGACGACGCCATGTGCGGCTCGGTCATGGCGTATGCGGAGCGGATCTCCCCGTTCAGCAGCGGCTTGAGCCACTGTTCCTGCTGCTCGGGCGTCCCGACGCGCTCGAGCACTTCCATGTTGCCGGTGTCGGGCGCCGAACAGTTGAGAGTCTCTGACGCCAGGCCGAATTTGCCGAGCTCGACGGCGATGTAGGCGTAGTCGAGGTTGGTCAGGCCCTTGCCGATCTCCGATGCGCCTGGCAGGAAGAAGTTCCATAGCCCCGACTCCTTGGCCTTGTCCTTGGCTCCTTCGAGCAGCTCGAGCTGCCGTGGATGCCAGGTCCAGCGGTCCTCCTTTCCCTCCTGAAGGGCGAAGAACTCTTCGGTGATCGGCTCGACGTTGTCGCGGATGTGCTTTTTCACCGCGGTCATCAGTGGCTGCGCCTCTTCGGACATGCCGAGGTTGAACAGTTCGGGGTTCTGGTCAGACATCTGCGTCTCCAACGATGTGTTTGTCTTTGTTCGAGGCCCAAACTCGTCTGCCGGCGCCCCGCTTGTCACTGAGGAGCGTTAAATAGCACACTTCGATGGTGCGAGAGCTGATGAGAGCGTCTGCGCCTTCCTGGGCCGTCTTCGGACTGGCGGTGCTCCAGCCCCTGTTCGACCTCATAGCCGGGAACATTCCGTTCCTGCTCTACCAGGGTGCCGACGGGCTCGACGCCATCCTGGTGGTCGTGCTCGTGACGGGCGGCGGGATGATCGCGCTGGCGTTGGTGCATGGCGTAGTCCACCTCGCCCTCAGTGAGTCGTCCGCGATCATTGCCGATGCGGCGGTTGTTGGCCTGCTAGGAGGTTTGTTCGTTCTCGAGATCCTCGTTCGGACGGCCCTCCCGGCCGCGCTCTGTGTGGCGCTCGGCGGGGCTGCGATCCCGCTCCTGACATGGCTGACGACCCGAGAGACGACGCGTCTGTACCTGCGCTACCTCGCCTACGGTCTGGTCGTGATCGTTGCCGCCTTCTTCGCGCGCTTGGAGGTGCGTGGCTTCTTCGCAGCCGGGTCCATCGAGGTGGAAGCGGCACAGATCGCCGACCTTTTTCCCGTCGTGTTGCTGGTATTCGACGAGTTCCCCCTGACGTCACTTCTGGACGAGCGACTCGAGATCGATGCCAGGGCCTTCCCGAACTTCGCGGAGCTGGCGGAGCGTGCCACCTGGTACCGCAATGGCACCACCGTGTGGGCGCGTACGGAGGAATCTCTGAGCTCGATCCTTTCCGGCAAGGTCGCGAGCCTGGGTGTCGCTCCGATCCTCTCGAACTACCGAGAGAACCTCTTCAGTCTCTTGGCCGGAAGCCACGAGCTGCGGGTCATCGAGACCCTGTCGCGCCTCGCGCCTCCGAACCGCGACTTCCAGCCGGAGAAGGAGGCGAGACCGCGCCGGCTCGCCCAACTCATGGCGGACATGGGAGTGGTCCTGCTGCACACCGCCACACCCGAGGCCTGGCGCTACCGACTGCCGTCGATCGAGGGTGCCTGGGGCAACTTCTGGCGACTTCGCCTGGGTGCCGACGATGACTCCTTACGGCTACCGACGCAGCACCAGGGTGCGCTTCCCGCGGATGAGCGTCGGCGGGCGGAGCGTTTCCGTATGTTCCTGGATGCGATCGAGCCCACCGAGGAGCCGGGCCTCTACTTCTTCCATTCCTTGCTGCCGCACACGCCGTACTACTACCTTCCAACGGGGAAGGTGTACAAGGGAGAGCCGTTCCTCAGCGGCGACCCACGCGAGCTGTGGGCTCAGTATCCGTGGTTCAACCTACTGACGTATCAGCGGCACCTGCTGCAGGTCGCGTTCGCCGACCGGCTGATCGGTGAGCTCGTCGATCGGCTGAAGGAGGCCGACCTGTGGGATCGCGCCTTGCTGATCGTAGTCGGCGATCACGGCTCCAGTCACTGGCCTCAGGGCTCCCGCCGGCTGCCGGGCTCGATGCCTCATCCCGAGGACGTCCTACGCGTACCGCTGTTCGTCAAGTATCCGTCGCAGCAGGCGGGAGAGATCGACGACCGCAACGCCCGCACCGTCGACGTGCTGCCGACGATTCTCGACGTTGTGGGGGCGCAGGGCGAGTATGCCCTCGACGGCCTCAGCCTCCGCTCCGCCGCGACACAGCTCCCTGAGCGCAAGTCCCTTCGCGACCGATTCGGAGGCGTGCTCACCTTCACGGGTGCATTCGATCCGGATCTCGCGTCCGTGGAGCGTAGGCTGTCGCTCTTCGACTGGAGCGACGGCGTCGCGTCGCTCATCGGCATCGGCCCCTATCGCTCTCTGCTAGGCCGGAGACTCGACGAGCTGAACCTCGAAGAGTCCCCCGGCCTCGTCTGGCAGGTGGACCAGAGCCGCGTGCTCGAGGCCTACGATCCGGCCTGGACCTATGTTCCCGCAGAGCTCACCGGGACGGTGAAGGTGCCGGGAGCCGGTGGCGCTGAGGTGCATCTCGTGGCCGCGGTCAACGGCCGGGTGGCCGGCTTCGCCCATGGGCGTCTTACGGCCTCAGGCGAGGCGCGCTTCTCGGCCTTGGTCGCCCAGAAGGCGCTGGTCGCGGGCCCCAACGAGGTGGAAATGCTGGTGGCCGCGGGCGATGCCCTGAGCCCACGACTCTTCCGATCCGCGCAGCAACGGTAGCGACCTCCTCTATACTCGCGCCCCCTCTTCATCCGAGAAGGCCCGTTCCCGGGCCAGGGAGTTTCAGATGTCTCGACGAACCCCCTGTGCGGTCGCGACTCTTGTCGTGGTGTTCCTGCTCGCGCTGAACGTCTCGGCGGCGCGCGCCGAAGCCGACCGTGACTTCGTGCCTGTGACCGACGCGATGCTCGCCGATCCCGCCGACGGCGACTGGCTGAGCTGGCGCAGAACGGTTGACGGCTGGGGCTACAGCCCGCTCGATCAGATCACGCCGCGAAACGTCGGCGAGCTGCGGATGGTTTGGACTCGCGCGCTCGACGAGGGTAGCCAGACCGGCACGCCGCTCGCCTATGGTGGTGTGATGTACATGCCGAATCCCAACGACGTCATCCAGGCGCTCGACGGGGCGACGGGCGACCTCATCTGGGAGCACAGGCGGGCGATACCCGAAGACGCGGAGATGGGCTTCCTGTCGCAGAACAACCGGAATATCGCGATCTGGGGCAGCCTGATCATCGACACCTCGGTCGACGATCACGTCTTTGCCATCGACGCCGTGACGGGGAAGATGGCCTGGGAGACTATGGTCCTCGACTACAAGACCCAACCCGCGCTCCAGGGCGCCGGCCCGATCATCGCCAACGGCAAGGCCGTCTCCGGGCGTAGCTGCTCGCCGCGCGGCGGACCCGAGTCCTGCGTCATCGTCGCCCACGACGCGAAGACCGGCGCCGAGGTCTGGCGCCGGCGCCTGATTCCAGGTCCTGGCGAGCCGGGAGACGAGACCTGGGGCGGGGTGCCGTTCGAGGAGCGCAAGCACGTCGGCAGCTGGATGCCGCCGAGCTATGACCCGGAGCTCAACCTGGTCTACGTCGGCACCTCCGTTACGGCGCCAGCGCCGAAGTTTCTGCTCGGTGGAGCGGAAAACGCGCACCTTTACCACAACTCTACCCTCGCGCTGGATGGGGACACCGGTGAGATCGTCTGGTACTACCAGCACCTGAACGACCACTGGGACCTCGACCACCCCTTCGAGCGCATGCTGGTCGACACGGCCGTCGCCCCGGCCGCGGATGAGGTCGAGTGGATCAACCCCGCAGTGACACCGGGCGAGACCCGAAAGGTCTTGACCGGCATCCCCGGCAAGACCGGTCTGGTCTACACGCTCGACCGCGAGACGGGAGAGTTTCTGTGGGCGAAACCCACTGTGCCCCAGAACGTGATCATCGACATCGACGTGAAGACCGGCGACGTGATCGAGAATCCGGAGGTGGTGTTTCGCGAGATGGGCCAGGAACGGCTGATTTGCCCGAACATGCACGGTGGCAAGGACTGGGAGGCCGGCGCCTACAGTCCGCTGACCCACACTATGTACTTCCCGTTGCGCAACATGTGCATGCCCACCCTCGTGTCGGACGACGCGAGTGCGTCGCACCCGTACTACGCGCTCTCGGTCATGCACGAGCTCGCGCCGGGCAAGGAGAACCTGGGAACGATCTACGCGATCTCGGTCGAGACCGGAGCCACCGAGTGGCTCTACGAGCAGCGCACCTCGACGACCTCACTGGTCGCGACGGGTGGTGGCCTGCTCTTCGGCGGCGATACCGGTGGCCGCTTCAAGGCGATTCACCAGATGACGGGCGAAGTGCTGTGGGAGGTCAACCTCGGCTCACCGGTCACGGGCTACCCGATCACCTACGCGGTCGACGGCCGCCAGTTCGTCGCCGTCTCCACCGGTCGATCGGCGACCACTTCGAGCTTCCTTCGGCTCACCCCCGAAGTGAAGCCCGCCTTCGGCAACAACCTCTTCGTTTTCGCATTGGCGTACGACTAGGGCTGCGACTCGACCTTGATGCCGGCGAGGAGGGCCTCGTCGGGAGCCAACTCGTCATCGCCCGTTGGGTAGTCGTTCTTCGACAGCAGGAAGGCCACCAGGTCGACGTAGGCCTGATCGGTCAGGCTGCCGGCCCGTTCGAGCGGCATGGTGGTCTTCAAGCTGGTGAAGATGTCGGCGAGGGTCTTGTTGCGCCAGCGGAAGGAGAACGCGACGCCGACCAACCCGGGGGCCATGTCCTCGCCGCCGAGGTCCGACTTGTGACACTCCTGGCACACACCGCGATAGGCCCGGAAGCCGCGCGCTGCCTGTAGCTCGGTGTAGACGCCGCCCAGCACGGATGAGGGGCCGCTGCCACCGCTCGCAGCGAGCGCGGCGAAGCCGCCGAGCTGCTGGCCGATCACCTCGTCGACCACGGGGGCGATGCCGGTGAGGTCGTGGGTCGAGTCGCCGCTCACGCGATAGGTCACGACCGCGGTCGTGCCGGTCTCGGTTTCTTCGAGGGCGATGCCGAGAACGCCAGCGACCGCCATCTCCTGCAGCGGTCCTAGCGATCCACGGATGCGGAGGAGCTTGCCGGGCTGCGCCATGAGCACCCTGCCGTGCTCGGCACTGCCGCCGTCCCACAACTCGCAGAAGCACCCCCCGGCCTTGGCGTCGAGGCTCAGGTTCTCGGCGCTACCTGACCAGGTGTGATCGGCGGGCCAGTAGCTCTCGGGCTGGGTGAGCGCCCTCCAGGCGGCGTCGGGCGGGGCGGGGATCTCGAAGGTGTGCTCGACGAGGAACCCGTCGGCAGCGCTCGATCTCAGCTCCGCGCTCGCGAGAGTCGGGACCAGGGCAAGGCTTGTGAGGGCGACGAGAAGGACGCGCGTGGGGGTCGGGTTTGTTCGCTGCATGGCTGCGTCCCCCGCTAGGGGGTGAACCAGATCGGGGAGGACCAGGCTCTGTCCTGAATCGTCGCGGGAAAGTCCTGCCGGGGCTCGATGCCGGCCCGCAGGGCGTCCCAGGTCGACCAGCGGCAGGTCGGGTTCTCCAACGCGCGGGTGTAGTAGAAGGCGCGCTGGCCGGGGTCGAAGTCGGGGTCGGTCCAGAGCACCTTCAGCTCGCTGGCACCGCCCTCGCCGGTGGGCTCGCAGGTCGCAAGGTCGACCGAGGCGCCGTTGTCCGGGCAGCGCCCGGTGTCGGCATCGACCGTGAGACCGTCCGAGCAGGCGACGTCGATCACCTCCTCGTGACTCTTGCCGTCCGACCACCACCCCTTGACGACCTGCAGGCGCTGAAGCGGCGCGGCCTGAGCGTCGCGCATCGCCCAGATCAGAAAGCTTGGAGCCTCTGCTTCGGGGCCGAGATCCCCGCCCATGGGCACGCCTCCGGCGTAGGCCTTGGCCACCAGGTCCCCATCGTCGACGCTCAGCCCGCCGAGGCCCGCGCCGCCGAAGAAGCGCACCCGGATGCGCGTTCCCGAGGTGCCGAAAGTCTCCTTGCGCCGCATCGCATCGAAAAGCGAGTCACGAGTGTTGTGCTCGGCCCAGACACCCGCAAGACCCGACGCGCCGTTGGTGGTCGAGGGCGTGTCGCGGAAGATCCGACTGCTGCCGTCGTCGATCGTGAACCTCTCCGAGCCGGGATCGGGGCTCGGCCGTGAGCCCCGTTGCTCGGGCGTCTCGGTCGTCAGGCCCGAGGCACCCCAGAACTCCTCCTCGCGAAATGCACCGGCCGACACGTGCGTGTCGCTGGATCCGATCACGCCGAGCTTGTAGGGGTTCGGCACTCCACCCTCAGCGATCTCCAGACCCCGGCGATAGGCGTCGCGTACGTAGCTGCCTGGCGGCTCTGAGTGGATGCGGGTAGAGACCCGGTAGGGCATGATCTCGAAGTCTGCCCACTCGTCGTTGGGCGATAACGCCGGATGAGTCTCCGAGGTGCCCTTGGTCTGGGTAATCTCGACCAGCGGCTCGTTGCGCATCCGGGTCTCGGCGTAGGCGCGATCGATCGCGCCACCCGCGAAATACTCGTACTCGAACATCCGGCCGCCGGAGCCGTTGGTGTTGTGGGGAATGGCGAGCGCCTCGATACCGTCGGCGCGCCACTCGTCCATCTTCGCCCACAGGTTCTCGGGGTTGTAGGAGTCGAGTCGAGAGAACGGCGCTTGGGGGCCGCGATCGCCGCGAAACACGACGTTGCGGTGCAGGTTCTCGTAAATGCCTCCGGCTCCGGCCGAGGTGTACTCGTAGGCGATGAAGGCGGTGAATCGCCCCGGATCGTTGTGGCGGTTGGCGGAGGCGATGATCTCCTCCCAGGCCGAGCGCACCACGTCCATCTTGAGATGCCCGCGGATCGACGGGTCCTCGCCTTCGTGGATACGCACGTAGGGCTGCATGGCGGCGAAGATTCCCTGCCGCTCAGCGGGCGTCCGGGCGTTGCGCACGATGTCCCCTGCGGGGTGGTCGAAGGCCGACGATTCGGGATCGAGCATCGCCGGCAGCATGCCGAGGTAGTTGGCGTGGTCCGAGACGCTGAGGAAGTCGAGCGGCCGGTCGAGCTTGAGCTCGAAGCCGGCCGGGTGCTCGATCGGGTTGCCCTTGGCGTACTCGTAAGCGTCGTCGGGACCGGTGCGGGTGCCGAAGACGAACGCGTCGTAGGAGTAGCGGGTGTGGATGTGCAGATCGCCGAAGTAGGCGTTGCGATCGGCGGGGCTGAGCGCGGCCGTCGACAGCGCTTCGGGCTCGCCCGGCGACGATGTCCCATCGTTGTCGTCGCCTCCGGAGCAGGCGGTCATCAGGGTTCCGATCAGGAGCAAGGCTGAAAAGCGGCGCATCGCGATCTCCTTCGATGGCCGGATCCTGACACGTTCGCAGCCCGCGAGCCCGCCGTGGGATCCTCTAGCGCACATGACTACTCAGCCGCCAGTTCTGCGCTACGGCATCGCTGGCTACGGCCTGATGGGCGCCGAGCACGCGCGCAACCTCACGCTGTTGGGCGAGCACGGCCTGCGCGTCCGCGTGACGGCGGTTGCCGATCCGCGCCCTGAGTCGCGCCTGAGGGCGAGGCGGCATCTCGGCGAGGAGATCGCCCTCTACGAAGCTGCCGGGGAGCTTGCCGCCGCTGGAGAGCTCGACGCGGTGGTGATCGCTTCGCCGAATCACACCCATGGGGCCGTCCTCGAGAAGCTGTGGGGGCATCGGCTCCACCTGCTGGTCGAGAAGCCTCTCTGCACCACCAACGAGGACTGCGAGCGGGTGCGCGAGCGGGCCCAGGATCATCCCGGTCTCGTCTGGGTGGGAATGGAGTACCGCTACATGGCGCCCGTCGCTCGGCTGATCGAGGAAGTGCGCGGAGGGAGCGTCGGGCGCCCGGTCATGGTGGCGATCCGCGAGCATCGCTTCCCGTTCCTGCCCAAGATCGGTGACTGGAACCGCTTCAACGACAACACCGGCGGCACCCTGGTGGAGAAGTGCTGTCACTTCTTCGACCTGATGGTCCAGATCGTGGGCAAGCGACCCCTGCGGGTCTTCGCCTCCGGCGCCCAGGACGTCAACCACCTCGACGAGCGCTACGACGGCCGCGTACCCGACATTCTCGACAACGCCTTCGTGGTCGTCGACTTCGAGGACGGCGTGCGCGGCCTGCTCGATCTCTGCATGTTCGCCGAGGCATCCGAGCACGAGCAGGAGATCGTGGTCACAGGCGACCGGGGCAAGGTCGAGTGCTTCTTGCCGCAGTCGCTGGTGCGCGTCGGTAGGCGGGATCTCGCCGCCGCAGAACCTTCCGACTCCGAGCCGCGACGCATGCGCTCCGACCTCGTCGAGGAGGTCGTGATCCCGGTCGAGGCAGACCTGCTCTCGGCAGGGCACCATCACGGCTCGACGTATTGGCAGCACCGCCACTTCGCGGATGCGATCCGTGGCGAGCGAGAGGTCGCAGTGAGTGTGCGCGACGGAGCTCTCGCCGTGGCGATCGGGGTTGCCGCGCATCGATCGATCGACGAGGGTCGCCCGATCGAACTCGATGATCGCTCCTGAGACGAGCCTGTCCGCGACTCCTATACAGTCTCGAAGCTTCCAACCAGAAGGAGGATCCCGATGGGTGTTCCGATTGCTCGGCCGCGGCTGTGCCTCGTGCTGCTCGTGGCCACGGCCGCGGCGGCTCCTGCGGTGGCGCAGAACGGCGACTGGCCGAAGTACGCGGGCGACAACGCCTCGACCAAGTACTCGCGCGCCGATCAGATCCACGCCGGCAACGTGCACCGCCTGGAGGTGGCGTGGCGACGAGAGTCGCCAGACTACGGTCTCGGCGAGAGCATCACCTTGAAGCCTGCGGCGCTTTTCGAGACCACGCCGGTCTACGACGATGGTCGCCTGCTCATGGCGACCGGTCTGGGTGCGGCAGCGGCGCTGGATCCCGCCACCGGCGAGTCGATCTGGTTCTGGGATCCCTACCGCGAGGGCCAGTCGCCGTCACTGCGCGACATCGGGTTTCGCATGCTGCGCGGCGGTACGTCCTGGAGAGACGGCCCCAAGAAGCGTTTCTTCTTCACCGCCAATGGTCGGCTGATGGCGCTCGACGCCGAGACCGGGCTGCCGGCCCCGGGCTTTGGCGAGGGCGGCGCCGCCGACGGGCACGACGCGGGGGACGGCGAGCGCATTCCCTACTACAGCTGGACGTCGCCGCCGGTGGTCTGCAACGACACCGTCGTTTTGGGCAACTCGACGCGAGACATTGCCGGTGGTGCCTACCGGCGCGCCCTGCCGGGCATGCTGCGCGGCTATGACGCGCGCAGCGGCGAGTTGCTGTGGACCTTCCACGTCATCCCGCGCAAGGGTGAGGCGGGCTACGAGACCTGGGACGACGGCTCCGCCGACTACACCGGGCACGCAAACGTCTGGGCCTGGATGAGCTGTGACGAGGACCTCGGGATGGTCTACGCGCCAACGACGACTCCGAACAACGACACCTACGGCGGTCATCGTCTGGGCGACGGCCTCCATGCCGAGTCGATCCTCGCCCTCGACGCGCGCAGCGGAGAGCTGAAGTGGCATTTCCAGACCGTGCACCACGGCCTGTGGGACTACGACTTCGCCTGTGCCCCGATCCTCGCCGACATTGTCGTTGACGGCCGCCCCATAAAGGCCCTGGCGCAGGCGTCGAAGCAGGCCTTTCTGTATGTCTTGGACCGGGTGACGGGGGAGCCGGTCTGGCCGATTGTCGAGACCCCGGTGCCAGCGTCGAGGGTGCCGGGCGAGGTGGCCGCGGCGACGCAACCGATCCCGAGCTGGCCGAAGGGCTACGACCTGCAAGGGCTCGGCGTTGACGACCTGATCGATTTCACCCCCGCGCTTCGTGCCGAGGCCATGGCGGTGCTCTCCGAGTGGAAGATCGGCCCACTCTTCGATCCGCCGATCCCCGAGGGCTGGGGCGGCTACCGCGGCTACATCCAGGTGCCGTCGATGGTAGGCGGCACGAATTGGGGCGGCGCTGCCTACGACCCCGAGACCCACGTCGTCTACGTTCCTTCGGTGACCTACTTGCATGGCATCCGCGGGCTGCACCCGCCGGTCGATCCCGCCCGTGCAAACGTCGACTACGTCGACGCACGGATCGGCTGGGAGAATGAGTGGGTCGACGTCGGCCTCGAGGGCGAGATTCCTGCGATCAAGCCTCCATGGGGCCGCATCACCGCTATCGCTCTCGACACTGGAGAGCATCTATGGGTCGCGGCCAACGGCGACGGTCCGCGCGATCATCCCAAGCTCGCCGGCCTCGACCTACCGCCGCTCGGCAACATGGGTCGAGCCGCGCCGCTTTTGACCAAGACCCTGCTCTTCAGCGCCGACGGCGAGCGGGCGATGGTCGGGGCGCCCTTCAAAGGCTGGGACTGGGTCGGCGGCCATGGGTTCCGCGCCTTCGACAAACGAACCGGTGAGCGCGTCTTCGAGATGCAGCTCGACGGCGGTGGAGCCACCGGCGCCCCGATGACGTACGTCCACGAGGGACGCCAGTACATCGTCGTGCCGCTCGGCGGCCCCGGCCAGACCAGCGAGCTCGTCGCCCTGGCACTCGCCGAGGGGGACTAACCCCCCCTCTCTCTCCATTTGACAATCCAATGACTAGGTCGAAGGGGGTGAGGCTTGTCATGGGCAGGGCCGGATCGGAGGAAGTGGCAAGATTACCGACATGCGTACTTCCACTCTTGTGCACGCACCGGAGCTGCCATGACCGTCGTCCTCTACGAGCACCCTTTGTCGGCCTACGCGCAGAAGGTCAAGATCGCCCTGCTGGAGAAAAGCGTGCCCTTCGAGCTGCGCCTGCCGTCGGGCATCGGTAGCGGTGCAGCCCCGGACGCAGGCTTCGCATCCGGGAACCCGCGCCTGGAGGTGCCACTTCTCATCGTTGAAGACGCCGAAGAGGAGCTCCAGATATTCGACTCGACGATCATGTTGGAGTATCTCGAGGATCGCTTCCCCGATCCTTCGCTGCTTCCAACCGCACCGGCCGATCGCGCCAGGGCTCGCATGCTCGAGGACGTGATCGACACCCACTACGAGGCCATCACCTGGGGGCTGGCCGAGATCCGCCACTTCGGCCGGGCCCAGGGTGAGCTGGCGGCAGCACTGGAGGCGCGTGCGGCCGCCCAGCTGGGTTCGTTGCATGGGTGGCTCGGTGAGCGGCTCGGGGATCGACTCTGGTTCAATGGCGATGCCTTTGGCTGGGCCGACCTGGCGGTCGTGCCGTTCGTCAATGGCGCGGTCGGCTTCGGGCACGCACCCGAGCCAGGCTCTGGCTTCGCCTCGTGGCTCGAGCGCGCCAACGCGCGTGACAGTGTCAGCGAGGTTCGTCAAGCCGCCGCACAGGCCGCGGCGGGGTTGGCGGGAGTGGCCGACCTCGTGGAGCAGGGCCGCTTCAAACGTCAGTATCGCGATCACCGTCTGGAGTGGATGGTGCGAAGCGGCGGCGTCCAAGTCGTCCTCGATGGTCTCGAGAAGAGCAATATCCGCTTCACCGGGCGCTGGGACTGATCGCGGTTAGGATGCCCCGCATGCGCCACCCTGGTCTCTGCCTGGCGTCGGCGAGCTTGCTCGTTGCCGCTGTGGCTTGTCAGACAGTGGACCAGCCGGCCGAAGCGCCGCTGTCCGCGAGTCTCGACGGCCCTGGCGTCCCGCCCGACATCGAGGTGGCAGTCTTTCGGCAGGTCGATCTCGACTCCGGCCGCGACCCTGCGCTGGAAAAGGCCATGGAGTTGCTCTCGAAAGGAGCTCAATAGTGAACAGCCGAACACCCCAACGATCCATCGCCGGACTCGCCGCGCTGGTCGCGCTCCTACTGCTCCCGTTCTCGGGGTCCGCAACGGCCGAGACTTCGCAGGAGGAGCGGGACCGGATGTTCGAGGAGACGATGAACGGCGCCCAACTCCTGGGCCAGTTCACGATCGACGGCATGAACATCCCGATCCAGCCTGAGAGCTACTCGGTGTCGAAGGTCGAAAAGCTCGACGACGGGCGGTGGCTCTTCGTCGCCACAATGAAGTACCTGGAGAACGAGATCAGCCTGCCGATGCCCTTCAAGGTCGTGTGGTCCGGCGACACTCCGGTCATCACCCTGACCGACGAGCCGATCGAAGGAATGGAGGGCTCGTTCTCGGCTCGGGTGCTGATCTATGACGGTCTCTACGCGGGGACGTGGAAGCACGACGCCTTCGGCGGACACATGTGGGGGAAGGTCGTGAAACCCGGAGTCCAGGAGGGCGATCCTGAGAAGGACGGCGATTGACCCAAGTGGGCAAGGTCGCGATCGTCACCGGTGGCGGCACCGGCATCGGTAAGCACAGTGCGCTAGCGCTGGTGGACGAGGGCTTCAGCGTGACGATCGCTGGCCGCCGCGGTGAGCTTCTCGACACGGTGATCGAAGAATCGGACGCCGGGGACCGAATGCTCGCCGTGCCGACCGACGTCGCGGACGAGGCGTCGGTCGCGGCGCTCTTTGACGCCACCAAGGAGCGCTTCGGTCGCCTCGACCTGCTCTTCAACAACGCCGGTATCGGCGCCCCGGCGATCCCGCTAGAGGACCTGAAGGTCGAGCGCTGGCGAAGAGTGGTCGACATCAACCTGACGGGCTCCTTCCTGTGCACACAGGAGGCGTTCCGCATGATGAAAGCCCAGGACCCTCAGGGCGGCCGCATCGTCAACAACGGCTCGATCTCAGCCCACGCTCCGCGCCCCAACTCGGCGCCCTATACCTCGACCAAGCACGCGATCACCGGCCTCACCAAGTCGACATCCCTCGATGGACGCAAGTACTCGATCGCCTGCGGTCAGATTGACATCGGCAACGCGCTCACCGACATGACCGCCGGCATGGGCAAGGGGGTGACTCAGGCCGACGGCACCCGCAAGCCCGAGCCGACCATGGACGTCGACAACGTGGCTCGTGCGGTGGTTTACATGGCGAGCCTGCCGCTCGACGCCAACGTCCAGTTCATGACCGTCATGGCCACCACCATGCCGCTGGTGGGACGCGGCTGAGCTGACCAGCCAGGCCTTAGGCGACGAGGGCCGGCATCGGGCCGTGAAGGTCGATGAAGTCGCCGCGCTGGCCGCGCACGTGCTCGAGACCCACGTGGTCGACATCGATTCCCATGGCGCGGGCGACGCTCACCAGCATGCGCTGGTGGGGCACTCCGGCGAGCCGGGTCGTGCCGCTCGGGAGCACCTGGGTCGGGACTCGCATCTCGGCTGGCGTGTCCTGCGGCCAGTACATGTAGCGGCCGGTCCGGAAGGCCCAGTCGCCGCCGATCAGCACCGGACAGTAGCGGCTGTAGCCGTGCCAGCCGTCGCCGAGCTCGGAGCCCCAGACGATGAGCGTGTGGTCCATCACCGAGCCTCCGGCGGGGTCCGAGACGTTGTCGAGCGTCGACACGAGCCGTGCCACTTGGGCGGCGTGGGTGCCGGCGTAGTCGGTCATGGCGCCATACTTCACCGGGTCGTCGTAGATGTAGTGGGCGATACCCTTGTGGACCTTGTCGCTGATGTGCTCGGCGCCGAACTCGGCCGTCGGCATCTCGCCGAGCGACAGCGTCACCACGCGGGTGATGTCGCAGGCGAAGGCCGCCGCGATGATGTCGGTGAAGGCGTCGAACTGCAGATCGTATTGCTCGAAGGCCACAGGTGGACGAGGAGGGGCGTCGCAGGCGAGGTTGGCCAACCCCTCCAGACGTCCGCCGAGCCGCTCCACCAGATCGAAGTGTGACTCGACCCGTTCGCGCCCGGCGGCATCGAGTCTCGGTGCGAGCTGCTGGTACTCACGGTAGGCGAAGTCGAGCGTCGACCGGCGGCGCTTGCCGACTGCGTCGCCCGAGGATGCCGGGCCGAAGACCCGCTCCCACGCCCTCAGCGGCGTGCCTTCGGCGGGCAGTCGGATGCCGCTGGCGCTGTAGCTGATCGGTCGGCCCGCTTCGAGCGCCGAGTCCACCGACAGCTCGAGCGAGGGCATGCGATCCGATCGCGCGATTCGCGCCGCGACCAGCTGATCGAGCGATGCCGACGTCGCCCGCGTATCGCTGGCGGCGAAGTCGGCGTTGTTGCCGGTCCACGCATGGATCCAGCCGCGATCGTGGCGGTTGCCACCGATGTCGAGCTCGGCCGTCGCCAGGGAGAGCCCGTCCAGAGCGATGACGCGGCGGCGGTGCGCGTACAGCGGCGCGAGCGGGCGGCTGAGCTCGGTTTCGGCGAGCGGCCCCAGATCGATCGACCAGGGCTCGGCCACAGAGCGGCCCTCTGGGCGCATCTTCCAGGTCTCGTAGGGCCAGCCGTGACAGTGGCTGACGAGGATCAGGCGGCGGATCGGATCGCTCGTCGCGCGAACACCGCGCGGAAAGCCGACGCCGAGCGCGGTCAGGCCGCCGAGCTGCAGGAGCTGTCGTCGCGAGATCATCGTACTGGCGCTCCTACGCTAGCGGGGCCTTGACGGAAAACATCGCTGGTGGCGATCGTTACAAGCAGCCCACGGATCGAGTCGTCAGCGCGGAAGGCTGCCTGGATCGGCCCCAGCTCGGGGGCGGAGTGCGAGAGCTGGCGGCCCAGTGCGACACGAGTCCAGTGTAGGGCATAGCAGTCGTGCACGCGCTCGCTGCGCGCCAGCTGGTGGGCGAGGTCGATGCCGTCGGTGAAGGTGAGGGTCTCGCCCCCGGCAAGGGTCAGGGTGCCGCTGGCGTCTACCGGCTGACCGTTGTCCTCGGCTCGCCAGGAGCCGATGGCGTCGTAGTGCTCGAAGGCGAAGCCCGGCGGATTGATCTTCCGGTGGCACGACCGGCACACCGGCGGGCTGGTGGCGGTTGCCGTACGTTCGCGGTTGGTGCTCTCGGCCGTGAGGGTGTCGGGCGGCAGCGCCGCCTCGGCGCCCTCGACCGGTGCCCCCAGCTCCATGCAGGCCAGGCGCTCGAGCACCCGTACACCGCGCAGAATGGGCCCGGGCTGCACCGCGTAGGCGCCGATCGCGAGGACGGACGGGAGTGTTAGCACCCCCGCCCGCTGGTGGGCTGGGAACTCGGCCGGGTAGAGGGTGAGCTCGACCTCTTTGGCCATCGACGCCACGATGATGTCGACCGGTCGCGTAACCGTCTGGCCGCCCTCGATACGGCGCGCGCCGTCGCCATAGATCGGTGCCGTGGCCTCGGACATGTAGCCACGGTTGTGGGTCAGTAGCGCCTCCAACGTACCGGCGCCTTCGAAAACAGTGTGTTCGACGAAGAGCTCAGTCTCGAGCTTCATAGAGTGGCGAACGGCACCCATGATCGCCGGCCACTCGAGGTCGTCGTCGGACGCAGTCTTGATCTGCGGGGCGATACCGAATCGCGAGCCGAAGGCGCGACGGGCCGGCGCCACCAGTAGGGTCTTGTCGGTCTCGAGCCAGCGGTGGTGGAACTTGATCACGGCGTCGCGTGCCTTCGGATCGTCGAGCATCCGCCGGGCCTGAGCTTCGATGCCGGCACGGGTCGCGAGCTCTCCTGTCTCCGCCGCTGTGAGCAGCGCCTTGTCGGGCATCGAGTCCCATAGGAAGTAAGACAGCCGGTTGGCGAGATCCCAGACCGAGGGCTTCGCTCCGGCCGGCAGCCGGAAGTGGAAGGCCGGCGCCTGCAGTATGCCCGCGGCGGTCATCGCGACCGCCTGATCGAGGTCGCTCTCCAGCTGGTTACGCTGCCAGAACGCAGCCATCCTGGCGAGCTCGGTCTCGCTGAGCGGCCGGCGCCATGCGCGGCGCGCAAAGCGCGCGAGACTCGCCTCGGCGCACGACGCCTGCTCACTCGGTGCCATCGACTCCCAGCCCTCGCAGGAGAAGAAGCTCGGCGAACTGAGCACGAACGAGGCGAAATGCATGGCGGCCAGGTGAAGCTCTTCGACTTGGTACGACGACGGGTCTTGACCCTGGTCGATGCCCTGGAAACCGTTCGCACCCGGCTCGACGGGGAAGCGCCAGGGCCACACGGCGGGCGGTGGGGAGGGGGCGAACACGCCCTTGCTCGCCTTACGACGCGGACTGAGCGTGTCCGCCAGTGCCGAACGCTCCGGCCACTGGGTACCGTCGCGGGGGAAGCCGAGTAGATCGGCGACGGTGTTGTTGTACTCGGCCGGGGTGAGGGCGAGAGGCGGTCCGTCGGCGCCAAGTGCCGGAGCGAGAGC
This sequence comes from Acidobacteriota bacterium, assembly GCA_036337765.1. Taxonomy (GTDB): domain Bacteria; phylum Acidobacteriota; class Thermoanaerobaculia; order Multivoradales; family Multivoraceae; genus JAYZDP01. Next base: position 28,992 of record JAYZDP010000152.1, on the reverse strand, counting down.
CACGCCGGCCAGTAGAGTGACGGCGAGGATGCTGTTTTGCAGGTGAGACATTGCGGACAGACCTCAGTCGAGATGAGAATCCTAACCGCCCCGCCAGGCTCTTCTGCTTGTGCTAGCTGCTAGGCTGGCGGGCGGTCACTGCCGAGGAGACGAAGATGTGTAGAGGATCGTTTCGCCATGCTCAGCGGTGGGTCACCGGCCTGGCCGTGACCCTGTTGCTTCCAGGCCTCTCGTTCGCCGCCGCGGGCGATTCGGAGATTCCACGCACCGCGAGCGGTCGCCCCGACTTCAGCGGCAACTACAACGCTGCTACCCTGACACCGCTCACCCGGCCAGCCCAGTTTGGCGACCGCCTGACCCTTAGCGACGAGGAGGCGGCCGCGATCGCCACTCGCAAGGCCGAGATCTACGCCGCCGACGCACGGCCCAGCGATCCCGATCGCGACGCTCCTCCGGTCGGCGGTGCGCCGATCTTCGACCCCGGTCTCGAGGTCGCCTCGGGCGGCAGCGGCGGCTACAACGCCTTCTACATGGACCCCGGTGAGGGTGCCTTCAAGATCGACGGCAAGTGGCGCACCTCGATCATGACCGATCCGCCCAATGGCCAGTACCCGCCGATGACTCCACACGGCACGGCGAAGGCCTCGAAGCTGGCAATCGCGCTACACCAGAACACCGGCACCGCGTGGTGGCTGGATCGCGACTCCGGTCCTTATGACGACATGGAGCAGCGGCCGTTGCCCGAGCGCTGTTTGCTCGCCTTCGGCTCGAGCGCCGGGCCGCCGATGCTGCCGACGCTTTACAACAGTATGAAGACCGTCGTACAGACCGACGACTACCTGATGATCCTGATCGAGATGGCCCACGACGCGCGCATCATCCGCATCGATGGCGAGCACAACCCCGGCGAGATCAAGAGGTGGCTCGGCGACTCGGTCGGCCACTGGGAGGGCGACACCTTGGTGGTCGAGACCGCCAACCTCAAGAGCCACTTCGACGGCTTCGGTCTGTCGGGATTCGAGGCAGCCTCCGACGATATGCGTGTCACCGAACGCTTCAGCTTCGAGGATGCCTCGACGATTCGCTACTCGTTCACGGTCAGCGACCCGGGCACCTGGACCGCGCCCTGGAGCGGCGAATATGTGTGGCCGGCGTCAGGCGATCGCGTGTACGAGTACGCGTGCCACGAGGGCAACTACGCGCTCGGAAACATCATGCGTGGCGCGCGTCTGCTCGAGGGCGAGGCGGCCCCGACGGGCGGAGACTAGGAGATCCCAGAGCTGGTCCAGGTGGGTGGCGGACATGGCCGAGTGCTTGGGCATGCCGAGCGGCCCTGCTCAGCCTGTTCGAGCAGTCCGAGGAGTTCGCTGCGTTCGGTCTCACGACCGGCAAGAGGTGTCCGGTAGGTCTTGTGCGGCGGCGCTTTCTTCGGTGGCTCCCCGGCTGGCGTCGCGATGCCGAACGAGAAGATATGGGTGCGGTGATCGATCCCGAGCCCCTGCACCTGCTCCGGGGACATGTAGGGCAGCGCGTGCCCTCGACGTCCTCGATGGCGTAGATCGTGACGATATGAGGGTGGCGATCACCTTCGCCTCGCGCTCGAATCTTGCGCGCCGCCTCAGTCATCGGCGAGTGGGTCGACGAGCCGGGTGCCGGAGGCAACGGTGAGGTCGCGAAACGCGGCGTGAAGACGCTCGGTCACCGGCCTGCCCAGCCCGCCGAGGGGCCGATCGTCAAGGCGGACAACAGGTACCAGCTCGCCCATGGTCCCGGTGCAGAACGCCTCGTCGCAGCGGTAGGCCTCGGTCAGGGACAGATCGCGCTCCGAGCAGGGGATGTCGAGCTCGAAACACAGCTCGAGCACCGTCGCACGAGTGATGCCTTCTGGACACGCAAGAAGCCGGCTGGTTAGCACCGTGCCGCCCTGGACGAGGAAGAAGTGGGTGGCGTTGGTCTCGGCGATGAAGCCATTCTGGTCGAGCATCAGGGCGTCGTCGGCGCCGGCGGTGTTGGCTTCGATCTTCGCCAGGATCGACTGGATTAGATTGCAGTGGTGGATCTTCGGGTCCAGGAAATCGGGCGAGAAGCGACGCAGCGCCGAGGTGACGAGGGTGACCCCGGTGCTGCCGTAGACGGGGGCTTTGTGCTCGGCGATAACGATGAGGGTGGGTCCGCTCTGGTTGAGACGCGGGTCCATGCCCGACGTGATCTTGACCCCTCGGGTCAGAGTCAGGCGGATGTGGACATTGTCGAACATCTGGTTGGCCTCGAGGGTCCGACGAATCTCGGCGACGAGCTCATCGTGCGGCGGGATCTCGCGGAAGGCCAGGGCGAGAGCCGAGCTGCGAAGGCGGTCGAGGTGCTCCTCCAGCTTAAAGATGTGTCCCTGGTACAGGCGCAGCCCCTCCCAGACCGCATCGCCGCCCTGGACCACGGAGTCGAAGGGGCTGACCCCGGCGACGTCGCGGTGCACCAGGCGACCGTTGATGCTGATCTGGATGTCCGAGTTTTTTTCGTTCCACTGTTGGAGCATGTTTCCTCGCCTCAGTTAGTCGTCCGGTCGGATTCTCTGCTCGTAGAGCTCGCGATATGTCTCGAGGCCCACCTTGTAGATGCCCTCGAGGGCCGCGGGCACGTCCTGGCCCTTTTCGCGATAGGGGTTGAAGCCCGTAGAGGCCTCGACCGACGTGTACCAGTGGGGAGCCCAGATACCGTCGGTGTCGCGGCGGCCAGGCGGCCACGAGAGCATGGCGGGGTCGAAGGCGGTGCCGATGCGCTCGCACAGGCGCGCCAGGACGGCCTCCGGGTGGTTCTGCACGTCGCGGGCGTCGACGATGGGTGGGTCTTGTCCGGTGTGCTCGAGGACCCAAGCGTGAAGCTCGGCTTGCTGGAGGAAGCCGAGGTCAGAAAGATCGAGATGCGGGCGCTTAGCGGCGTACGAAGTAATCACGTCACGGGGCTCGCGGATAAGGAAGCAGTTCACGACGTTGTGGATCCAGCCGCGGTCCATGCTCTCGAGGAGATGTAGCGTCATCTGCTTCTGAAACTGCACCGACTTTCCCTCGGAAAGATCCTCGAAGAGTGATGCGACTACGTCTCGCCAATCGGTCTGACCTCGATCGATGATCTCTTCGGCGCCCGGATGCTCGAGGCCGGTCTGCTGCAGGTAGTGCGCATAGAACGGCTCGTCCACGACCACGGTGTCCGCCCTGGAGCCCCAGGAGCGCATCATCGCGGTCGAGATATTGCGTGGCCCCGACCACATGGCGACCCGGACAGTCATCGGCTCGCAATGGTAGCGACAGTACACTTCACTTCTCGAACAACGTCGAGACTCGTTGCGGAGGAACGCATGAAGGCCAACAGGTTCCAGCGTGGAAGTCGGATGTCGTGCCGCGTCACGTGGGCCGCGATTGCGACTCTCGCTTTCGTGCTCACATCCACGGTTTCCGCCCAGAGCGACTGGGTCCAGCTGCCGGACATGCCGGTCGAGAAGTGGGAGGCGGGCACCTTCGTGCTCGACGCCAAGCTCTACCTGCTCGGCGGTTACACCGAGGGGGTGCGCTCGAGTCGGATCTCGCACTTCTTCGACCCTGCTGACGGCAGCTGGACGCGGATCCAGGATCTGCCGAGTGCCATCACGCACATGAACCTCGTGCTCGACGGACGCACGGTCTGGTACGCCGGCGGCTTCAAGGACGGCTACAAAGGACACACCATCGCCGAGGTATGGAGCTACGACGTCGACCAGGACCGCTTCACTGCGGCGCCGCTGCTGCCTGAAACGCGCGGCGGCGGCGGTCTTGCGATCGTCGGCCGCGAGCTCCACTACATGGGCGGCGTGAAGGCCGATCGCGACACCAATGCCGCTGACCATTGGGTGCTGGACTTAGACGATTGGGCCGGCGGTTCTGCCGAGTGGACCGACGCGGCGCCGCTGCCGGGCCCGCGCAACCAGTTCTCGTGCGTCGTCTTTAATGGAAAGATCTACGCCATCGGCGGTCAGTTGCATCACGACTCGAAGCAGCTCGATCAGGCCCGTGTCGACATCTACGACCCGGCGACCGACTCCTGGTCCGCCGGCCCGTCTCTTCCCAAGGGCCACTCGCACGCCGAGGGCGGCACCTTCGTGCACGGCGGAAAGATCTGGATGGTCGGTGGCCACACCACTGCCGCAGGCGAGTCGAAGAAGATCGACCCTGGCATCCTCACGCTTGCGCCCGGTGGAGAGTGGCGGCACGTAGCGACTCTGCCGATGCCGCTTTCCTCGCCGGCGGCGGCGATCCTCGGCGGCAAGCTCTATGTCGCCGGTGGCTCGCCGACCGGCAGCAGCGTGCAGGCCGACATGTGGGTCATCGACGCTCCCTGAACCGGGGACCTGTCGTCAGTCGGCCACGCGCGTCCGGCTGGTCAAGACCCCCCCTGGCACGGTGACACCGGGCTCTGCGTCGGAGAGGATGACCCAACCGACCATCATCTCGGCCGTGGTTGGCTTACCAAAGCGCACTTCTTCCGCCGGGTTCGGGTTGTACGGGTTGTCGGCCGAGTTGTCCCAGGCGGCCATGAACTCGATCTCGGTGCCGGCCGGCAGGTTCTTGGGCTCGCCGAGCGGATACTCGTACGTGGTCTGCCAGTTGAAGTCGTAGCGCGGCACGTCGAGCAGGACTTCGGTCGTACCGTCGGGGTAGTGCGCGGTGTAGCGCGCGGCCTTGCCGCGCAGATGCATGTGCGGGTTCAGCGCTAGCAGTAGCGCGTCGCGCTCGATCGGTAGCCGTTGGGTGTACTGGACGTGCTCGTCGCCCGGCGGCAGCACGAAGTCGTAGCGCGACGCGTGGGCCCAGACCACGGGATGATCGGGCACCACTCCCGGGGGATAGAACTGGATGTTGGCGCGCGACTGATCCCACACTCCGGTGCCGGGGCCGGGCTCCTTGTGGTAGTGCATCGACCAGCGCACCCGGTCACCAGGCGCGAGGAGGGTGCCGAAGTTCTCGGCGTACAGGTACGGCTGCAGCCCCGGTCCGAGACCGCCGAGGGGTGGGGCGACGATGTGGTGCACGATCGAGCTTCCCGGCTGGAACTCGATCGACTTGACCCAGCGCGGCTCGGGGAGCATGTCGGGGGTGATCTCGGTCACCAGGTCCATGTAGATGTCTTGCACGTCGTCCTCGATGAAGGTGCGCTCGATGGCGATCTCGAGATCCGGCTCGCCGGTGATCCAGCCGTCAACGGTCGGTGGCCACGCCTTCGGAGTCGGCGCGTCGGCGACGTTTCCGGCCGGCGCTCCGCCGCGGGCCCAAGCCACTACGGTGGCGATCTGGCCCTCGCTGAGGGTGCGCTGGTTGTGAAAGATCCCGTTCTGCGCGTGCGAGGCGTGCCACGGAGGCATCGTGCGTGCCTCGACCTGTTTGGCGATCGCCTTGGCCCACGGGCGGGTGTCGGCATAGGAGACGAGTGCCATGGGCGCGACTTGACCGCCGAGGTTGGCGCCGCCATCGCGGTGGCAGTTCTGGCAGCTTTGCTGGAGGATGGGCGCCACGTCGCGGTAGAAGGTGGGCTCCGCGACGACGTCTTTGGCCGCGGCCAGTGCCGCGCCGGTGACGAGAAAGACTGCAGCGATGGCGATGGCGATGGCGATGGCCATTGTTGTGGATGCGCGCATGACGGATCTCCTGGCTCGTTGGACTGCAGCAGTATACGGCGCGCTTGCAGCAGCCTGACGACAGGTCGCCGGATGACAGGCTAGAATGAGCCGATGATGTCGAAGATCCTCGTCGTGACCCCTCTCGCCGCCCTCTCGATCCTGCTCGCCTTGCCGGCCGCCGCCGCCGTCGACGCGCCGACCTTCAGCCGCGACGTGGCTCCGATATTTTTCGAGAACTGTGCCCAGTGTCATCGGCCCGGCGAAGTCGCGCCCATGTCCCTACTGTCTTACCAAGAAGTGCGGCCATGGGCCCGCTCGATCGCCAAGCAAGTGCAGAGCCGTGACATGCCGCCGTTCAGCGGTGAGTCCGATCGGCACGAGTGGTCCAACGACATCTCGCTCTCGGATGCCGAGATCGCGACCATCGTCAACTGGGCGAAACAGGGTGCCGCGGAAGGCAACCCTTCCGATCTCCCCGAAGTCCCGACCTTCGCCGACGGTTGGACGCTCGGCGAGCCGGACCTCGTGATCGCCCTTGACCGTGTCGACGTGCCCGCGGATGGCGACGACATCTTCACGGTCCAGCGCCATGAGATCGCGCTCGACGGAGACCGCTGGGTGAGAGCGATCGAGTTTCTCCCCGGGGACCGGCGGGTGGCGCACCACTTCCTCGCCACCTATGGCGGGGGACCGACTGGCGTGCTTGCGGTGTGGACGGCCGGGATGCCGCCCTACGTCTTTCCCGACGGGATGGGCCGGGTCTTGGGCGAAAAGACCACGCTGCAGCTGGACATGCACTTCCACCCGATGGGTGAGGCGACCAGCGACGTGTCTCAGATCGGCGTCTACTTCGGTGACGGTGAGCTGCAAAGGGAAGTGGTGACCCTGGCGGTAGCGAATACCGGCCTGCGGATTCCACCCGGCGCCGATCACCATCCCGAGACGGCCCACATGCTGTTCGACGAAGACATGCAGATTCTGGCTTTCAGTCCGCACATGCACCTGCGCGGCAAGGCGATGAGCTACGAGCTCACCTATCCTGATGGCCAGAAGGAAGTGCTGCTCGACGTGCCGAACTACAACTTCAACTGGCAGTGGCTGTACTACCCGACCCAGCCCATCGACATTCCCGCCGGCAGCCGGCTGGACGTCACGGCGGTGTGGGACAACTCCGCGGGCAATGCTGACAATCCGGACCCCACCAAGGAGATCATCTACCGCGGCGACACCTTCAACGAGATGTTCGTCGGCTTCGTCGAGGCGGTGAAGAAGGACTCGGTTCGCTTCAAGCCGACGCCAGCCCGGCAGATGCTGCTATCTCGGCTGGCGCTTCATCCGGCCGAGGATTCCTACCTCGTGGACGGGTTCCTGTCGTTGGCGTTCCATGCTCCCCGTCAGGGCGAGGGGTGGCTGTACCTCGGCCAGGGAACAGGGGCTTTCTCGACATCATTGGATGACTTTGCGTGGAACGGCGCCGAGCTGAAGATCGTCACTCAGTTCCCGACTCCCGACGCCAGTGCGACGACCACCGTGATCGAAGGGGCGGTTCAGCCCGACGGACGATTCACGGGCACCCTGACGATCGGGTCGGATACCGCAGAGCCGCAGGCGATTCCGATCGTGGGCTTGCCTTACGACGGCAGCGTCAGTCCCAGCGCGGGGCTATAGCACTGCGGAGGCGGGAGGTCGTTGAATGAGCAAGACTCTTGTTCTGACGGTAGCCGTCTTGGTTTCTTCGGCCCTGTCGGTCGTGAGTGCCGATGACATTCCCCGAACTCCCAGTGGTCAGCCGGACTTCTCTGGCACGTACGACATCTCGGTCCTGACGCCCTACGAGCGCGATCCGAAGTACGGCGACACTCTGTACATGGATGGGCGCGAGGCGCGGGAGATCGAGCAAGCGGACGCGGCCGCTGCGGCACGTGCGAACGAGGCCAGCGACCCGAACCGCTCAGCTCCCGCGGCGCGAGGTGACGAGGAGTTCGGGGGCGTCGGTGCCTACAATCGGTTCTGGCTCGATCGCGGTACAACGACTTTCGCCATCGACGGCAAGTACCGCACCTCGATCCTCACCGACCCGCCGAACGGTCGGCTGCCGACGCTGACCGAGGCCGGCGAGAAGCGCCGCGCCGATCTGCCCGCGTTCGGCTACGAGAACACCGGCACGGCCTGGTGGCTCGAGAACGGCGACGACCCCTACGACGGCCCCGAGTCGCTGACCCCGCTCAATCGCTGTGTCTTCCACCAGTCGGCCACCATCCCGATCGGTCCCAGGGCGTACAACAACGTCAAGACCATCACCCAGACCGAGACCCACGTCGTTCTGCTGGTCGAGTGGATGCACTGGGCTCGTGTCATCCGTCTCGATTCGGAGCACGCCCACGCCGGTGCACGATCGATGGCTGGCGACTCGATCGGTTGGTTCGAAGGCGACACGCTGGTGGTGGATACGACCCACTTCATGACCTCCTGGCACGAATCGCGCGAGGGTCTGCACGTCGTGGAGCGCTTCACTCACCTCGACGAGGACAACCTGCTCTACGAATTCACGGTCAACGATCCCGAGCACACCGCGCCGTACAGTGGCTCGCTACCGTGGCCGCGGACGGACAAGCGGTTGTACGAGTTCGCCTGCCACGAGGGCAACTACTCGGTCGGCAACAGCCTGCGAGGAGCGCGCTTCCTCGAGCAGGAGTGGCGCCAGCAGCAGGGGCGCTGAGGCGGCCCGCGGCCAGTTCAGTCTGCGAGCAGCGTACGCAGGGTCTCGAGGATGATTTCGGGCTCCTCGACCCGTTGGACGACCCGTCCGACTGCCGATACGGTATGCCCATCGGCGAGCCGAAACTCCAGCTGCACTGCCTCGTTCAGTGGCGGCGGGTGCGCCGCGGGGTAGGGGGCGTGCCGTGCCGATGAAGACGCCAGTGGCCGAGATGTCGGAGAGAAACCCCGTCTGCTCGCGCTCCTCCCCCTTGACCCGGAAGCGCACCGGCAGGCGGCGCGCACTTCGGCTGGCGGACCGTCTGTCGTCGTTCGTGCTCGCGGGTAGTACCTCCGGCGCCGCCGCCACTCTAGTGCGCGACTACCTCTTGGACCTCCGATAGCATCGCGGCAGATGAGCGACACACCCCTCCTCGAAGGAATCAAGGTCGTCGAAGTGGCGACTTTCGTTCTGGCGCCGGCGGCCGGGACCATCATGGGCGACTTCGGCGCCGAGGTGATCCACGTCGAAGGCCCAGGCATCGGCGACCCCTACCGCTACCTGCACACGGTGGCGCCGTTCCCAGTGAGCGACCAGCCCTACTGTTGGATCCTCACAGGCCGAAACAAGAAGTCGGTGGCTCTGAACCTGAAGGATGCGGAGGGGCGGGCGATTCTCTACCGGCTGGTCGCAGATGCCGACGTCTTCATCACCAACTTCCACCCCTCGGTGGTCTCCGATCTCGGTCTCGGCTGGGAAGAGCTGGCGGGCCACAACGAGCGCCTCGTCTACGCTCACGCCACCGGCTACGGCGATGCTGGCGAGGAGATCGAGAAGCCCGGCTACGACGCGACGGCCTGGTGGGCTCGGTCCGGCATGATGGACACGGTGCGGCCGCCGGGTGCCGACCACGCCATCGCCACGGCTGGGATGGGTGACAACCCGAGCGCCGTGGCGCTGTTCGGCGCGATCATGATGGGCCTGTACCGCCGCGAGCGCACCGGCAAGGGCAGCAAGGTCAAGACGTCGCTGATGGCCAACGGCGTCTGGGCAAACTCGATCTTCATCCAGGCGGCGCTATGCGGTGCACCCGCGTTCGAGCCGCCGGCGCACTCGGAGAGTCCCAACGCGCTGATCAGTGCGTACGTCTGCGGCGACGGCGAGGCTCTGTACCTCGCCATGATCAATGATCCTGTGGAGTGGCCGCGGCTCGTCGCCGCCATCGGCCGTAAAGATCTCGTCGACGATCCACGCTTCGCGGACGCCGAATCGCGGCGTGCGAACTCGGTGGCGCTGGTCGCCGTCCTCGACGAGACCTTCGCGAGTGCGCCGCTGTCACGCTGGCGACAGGCACTGGACGATCATGAAGTCACCTTCGGCATCGTTAATCGGATCGCGGACGTTGCCACCGACGAGCAGATGTGCGCCAACGGCCTACTGCCTGAGATCGAGGGATCGGACGGTTTACGAACGGTGGCGAGCCCGATCGAGGTCGAGGGCGTGGCGAAGCTCCCGCCGCTCCAGGCCCCGGTCCTCGGGCAGCACACCGGCGAGGTCCTAGCGAGCCTTGGCTTCGACGAGGCGGCCGTCCGCGATCTCGCCGAGCGCCGCGTGGTTCAGCTTGCAGCGTCAACTACCTGACGACAGCTCGCAGGCGCACGAGCGTCCCAAACCACCTCCCCGGGAGCGTGTCCGATACTCGGACTCGCTCCTAGGCGTGCGGGGCGCTTCGTCCCTCTCGCCTGTACTTCTCGAGCAGCCGTTTCAGGCTGTTGACGACCTCCGGGTTGCGGTCGTAGAGGTTGGTGCGCTCGCCGATGTCTGCGGACAGATCGTAGAGCTGGATCGCCGGCAGGCCCTTCTTGCGTGCCTCGTCCGGGCTGATCCGGTCGTAGCCGCCGGAGCTAGGCGTGAGCTCGAGCTTCCAGCGGCCCTGGCGGATCGAGTAGGAGCCATCGCCGGCCTGGGACACGGTGGCTTCGCGGATCGGCTCCTCCAGCGGTCCCCCCACCAACGCCGGCAAGATGTCGTAGCTGTCCTCGCCGGCGTTCTGCGTGAGGCGGGTGTCGGTGATGGACGCGCAGGTGGCCAGTAGATCTGTGAGGCAGATGGTCTCGTCGGAATGCGTCGCCGCCGGAATGCGCTGTGGCCAGCGGGCGATGAAGGGAACGCGGTGGCCTCCCTCGTAGATGTCGGACTTGTAGCCGCGGTAGATGTAGGACGGGTAGTGGCCCTGCTCGTTCATGTCCTCTACACCGATGTAAGGGGCGCAGCCGTTGTCGGCGGTGAACACGACCAGGGTTTGCTCGGCGAGCCCCTTGCGCTCCAGCGCGTCGAGCACCTGCCCGACGCCGTCGTCGACCTCGATGCAGAAGTCGCCGTAGGGGCCAATCTCGCTGCGGCCGCGGAAGGGCGCTGAAGGCACGATCGGGATGTGCGGCGCGGTCAGGGACATGTAGACGAAAAACGGAGTCTCCGCAGACTGCTCTTCGATGGTGGAGACCGTCTTGCGAGTGATGGTGGGCATCACCTCGTCGGCTCGGAAGTCGGGATGAGCGGGCCCGATGTTGTCGCCGTAGCGTTGGCCGCGGGTCTGTTCGGTAATGAAGAGCAGGTCGTCTTCGGCCGTGCACTCGCCGACGAAACGGTCGTTCTCGATCCAGATGTAGGGGTACATGTCGAGCGATGCCGGGATGCCGTAGTAGGTGTCAAAGCCTACCGAGAGAGGACCGTTGTCGATCGTGGCGTTCCAGTCGACCGCGCCCTTGTAGGCGCGCCGGTCGACCCTGTGATCCGGATCCGGGATGCGGCCGCCGCCCGGCGCGGGCATGTCCATGCCGAGGTGCCACTTGCCAATGCAGGCGGTGTTGTAGCCCTGCGATTTCAGTAGCGAGGCGACCGTTGTCCGCTCGGGCTCGATCAGGTGGCGGCTGTAGCCCCACAGCACACTGCGCTTGACGCGGGTGCGGAAGCAATAACGGCCGGTCAGTACGCCGTAGCGGGTGGGTGTGCACAGCGCCGATGGGGAGTGGGCGTCGGTGAAGTAGCGCCCCCCTTTCGTCAGGCGGTCGATGTTCGGCGTGGGAATCTGCGAGTCGCTGTTCAAGCTCGTGATGTCGCCGTAGCCCATGTCGTCGGCGAGGATGAAGACGACGTTAGGTCGGTTGGTGTCGTTCCTGTCTGCCCGCAGTGAACGGGATACCGCGAACGTCGTGGTGGCCACGCCTACGTTCTTGATGAAGTCGCGCCTGCCGATCTTGGTCATTGTCGTGCCTCGCCCCGCCGATCCTAACCCCGGCGTTGGCCGTCGATCTCAGCTGCATACAGTCGGTCCGCATGCCACTCACAGATGGCGCTCGCCGGGGGTCCTAGGATCTTCGGACGCACCAGTAGGGCTCGCTCTCGATCCCGAACGATCGTCGTGAAGCGATCGGCTCGTGGGCGGGACTGGTAGATTCGCTTCTTCACTGGAGGAAAAGAGATGAGAACGATCGTTTCGGCGGCCGCGTGCCTTGGCCTTGCACTAGCTCTGGGCTGTGGCGCGCCGGAAGATGCTCCGCCCGCCGACGGCTCGTCGGCAAGCGAACCCTCCGCCGCCAGTGCCCCCAATCCGACGCGCGACGCCTACTTCGGCGACGTGCACGTGCACACGCGCTACTCCTTCGACGCCTTCATCTTCGGCACCAAGGCCGACGCGAACGACGCCTACGAGTTCGCGAAGGGAAAGGGCATCCAGCATCCTGCCGGCTTCGAGCTCAAGCTCGACCGTCCGTTGGACTTTCAGGCCGTCGCGGACCACGGCATGTATCTGGGGATGCTGCCGGCGATGACCGACCCGGACTCCGGGGCCTACGACCATCCCGTCGCGGAGGGTGTGCGGTCCGCCGAACTGGCCGACGAGCGCCGGGCGAACTTCGTCGGCATGGGCCCGTATCTGCGTGGCGACGCGGGGACCGAGGAGCACTTCGACCTCGACATCGTCAAGGGTGCCTGGTCCGAGATCGTCGATGCGGCTGAGCGCCACAACGATCCCGGCACGTTCACCGCCTTCATCGGCTACGAGTACACCTCTTCAGGCGGTGAGCGCAACAACCTGCACCGTAATGTGATCTTTCGCGGCTCGGACGCTCCGGAAGCCCCCTTCAGTCGCCTCGACTCACAGAATCCCGAAGATCTGTGGGCGGCGATGGACGCCTGGCGCGAGCGGGGCATCGACTCGTTGGCGATCCCCCACAACTCGAACGGCTCGGGCGGGCGGATGTTCGAACTCGAGTACTACGACGGCGGGGCGATCGACCAGGCCTACTCCGAAACCCGCATGCGCAACGAGCCGATTGTCGAGAACACCCAGGTCAAGGGCACCTCTGACACTCACCCGGCGCTGTCTCCCAACGACGAGTGGGCCGAGTTCGAGATCATGCCGTACAAGGTCGCGAGCTACCAGCTCAGTGACCCCCCCGGCAGCTACGTGCGCAACGCGCTCCGCCGTGGACTCGCGATCGAGGACGGGGGGGTGCAAAACCCCTACAAGGTCGGCGTGATCGGTTCGAGCGACACTCACGTCGCCGCCGGCTCGTACAACGAGGAGACCTACTGGTCCAAGGTCGGCATTCTTGACGCCACCGCGCAGCTGCGCGGCTCGGTTCCCGGCGGTGGCGCGAACGCGTCGTTCGACACCGCGGCCGAGCGCTCCGACTCGGCGATCCGCACTCAGGACGGCTCGGGCCGAACCTATCGCGACACCTACTACTACACCTGGGGTGCCTCGGGTCTCGCCGGAGTGTGGGCAGAGGAGAACACCCGCGAGGCCATCTTTCAGGCGTTTCGTCGCAAGGAGACCTTCTCGACCTCCGGGCCTCGCATCCGCGTGCGCTTCTTCGGCGGCGGCGCGTTCGAGACCGCGGATCTCGACTCCGACGACTTCCTGACCCGCGCCTACGCAGAGGCGGTGCCCATGGGCGGTGAGCTCGATGCGGCCGACGTCGGCGCGACGCCGAGCTTCGCGGTCTGGGCGCTGCGCGATGCGTTGGCAGCCCCCCTGGACCGGGTGCAGATCATCAAGGGCTGGTCGTCGGACGGCGCGACCGACGAGCGGGTCTACGACGTGGCCTGCTCCGATGGTGCGGCCGTCGATCCAGACACCCACCGTTGTCCCGACAACGGCGCTTCGGTCGATCTCGCTACCTGTGAGCCCTCCGGTGGGGGCGCCGACGAGCTTAAGGCGACCTGGAGCGATCCCGATTTCGACCCGTCGCTAAGGGCTTTCTACTACGTACGCGTGCTCGAGAACCCGACCTGCCGTTGGTCGACCTGGGACGCCCTACAGGAGGGCGTCGAGCCCCGCCGGGACGTGCAGGCCACGCTCCAGGAGCGCGCCTGGTCTTCGCCGATCTGGGTGAACCCCGAGTAGAGCGTGAGCCCCATACTCGTGGCCCTGCTGATGGTGGCCTCATCCTCCGCTGGGGGTGGGGCGCCGCCGAGCTTCATCGTCTTCGTCGCCGACGACATGGCGTGGAACGACGCCGGGGCCTATGGGCATCCACACATCCGCACGCCCAATATCGACCGGCTCGCCCGCGACGGCATGCGCTTCGATAGGGCGTTTCTGACCACCAGTTCGTGCAGCCCGAGCCGTTCGAGCATCCTTACGGGCCGCTACCCGCACTCGACGGGCGCGGCGGAGCTGCACCTCCCGCTGCCCGCCTCGCAGGTGATCGTGACCGAGCCGTTGCGCGACCTCGGCTACTACACGGCAGCCGCCGGCAAGTGGCACCTCGGCGACGCAACGCGGCCGAAGTTCGATCTCGTGGTCGGCGGGGGTGCGGGAGGCAGTGAGGAATGGTCGAGAGTGTTGCGTGAGCGACCGCGCGACCAACCGTTCTTCTTCTGGTTCGCGGCCAATGATCCGCACCGCGACTACGAGGAGGGGATCATTGCCGTTCCCCATGGCGACGACGATGTGGTGGTGCCGCCGTTTCTTCCCGATAACGCGGCTACTCGCGCCGACCTCCGCCTCTACTACGACGAGATCGCGCGCCTCGACGGCGCGGTGGGCCATGTGCTCGCCGAGCTCGAGCAGCAGGGTGCCGCGGAGAACACGTTCGTTCTCTTCCTGTCCGACAACGGCCGGCCGTTTCCGCGCTCGAAGACGACGCTGTACGACAGCGGCATCCGCACGCCGTTCATCGTGCGGCTGCCAGGCGTCGCCGAGGCGGGCTCGACGACCGCGAGTCTGATCAGCGCAGTCGACATCGCCCCCACGATCCTCGATCTCGCCGGCCTCGATCCGCTCGACTCGCACCAGGGTCGTTCCTTCGCCGGCATCCTCGAGAGCCCTCGCCGCGAGCATCGTGAGCACGTCTTCGCCGAGCGCAACTGGCACGACTATGCGGCTCGCGCGCGTTCGGTACGAACGAAACGTCACCTCTACGTTCGTAACGAGTACAACGACCTGAGCTGCAACCCACCCCGCGACGCGGTGCGCTCGATCACCTACCGGGCGATGGTTCACCTCCACCGTAGCGGCCAGCTCCCTCCCGAGCAGTCGACGACCTTCCTCTCGCCGAGGCCTGAAGAAGAGCTCTACGATCTAGAGTTCGATGCCTTTTCCCTCCACAATCTCGCCAGTCTCCCGGTCCATGCCGCAACTCTCGCCGAGTTGCGCGCGGTGTTAGGCGAGTGGCAGAAAGACACCGACGACGTTGCTCCGGCGACCCGCCGTCCGGATCTCTTCGATCGCACGTCCGGTGAGTGGATCGAGGAGAGACGAATCGAATGGATGCGCCAGCGTGAACAGGCGGCCGCCGCACGAGGAGCGAGCCCATGAAAGAGATCGAGAACCTTACCCGTCGCGATCTGTTGAAGGGCGCAGCCACGGCCGCCGCGGCGGGTGCCGCGTCCGCCGCGATCGTGCCACGGCATGTGCTCGGAGGCCCTGGCAACACCGCGCCTAGCGATACGGTCTACGTCGCCGGAATCGGGCTCGGAACGATGGGCCGGTTCGACGTGCGCACCTCTGACCTGGCGGGCAGCAAGATCGCGGCTCTCTGCGACGTCGACAACGAGGCTCCGAAGTCGGTCGTAGAGATGTTTCCGAAGGCCGAGCGCTACGACGACTTCCGCCGTCTGCTCGACGAGGAAAAGGGAATCGATGCCGTGATCGTCGCCACCCCCGACCACGCCCATGCCCTGATCTCGCTTGCGGCCATGGAGCATGGTTTGCACGTGTACTGCGAAAAGCCGTTGGCGCACACCATGTATGAAGTCCGTCGCCTCCAAGAGGCCGCCGTCTACCACGGCGTGGCGACGCAGCTTGGCAACCAGGGACACTCGTACGCCTCGAATCACGAGTTCTGCGAAGCCATCTGGTCTGGCGTGATCGGTACCGTGCGCGAGATCCACGTGGTCGAGGCGGCGTTCAACTTCAGCCGCATCGAAGATCTGCCGCGCCTCGAGGAGAAGCATCCGGTGCCGAAGTCGTTGAACTGGGACAGGTGGCTGGGTCCGGCGGCCGAGCGTTCGTACCACCCGCTGTACCACCCCGGACTCTGGCGCTGCTTCCGTGCCTTCGGTTCGGGCATGATCGGCGACTTTGTCTGCCATATCGTCGACCCGGTCTTCACCGCCCTGCAGCTTGGGGCACCGAGTTCGGTGCACGCCGAAGTGGCTGACGGCTACGACCCGCAAAAGCACGGCGATACGTTCCCGCGGTCGTCCAAGGTGCGCTTCGAGTTTCCAGAGGCGAAGCTCGCGAATGGCGGAGTGCGCCCGGCTCTGACCATGTACTGGTACGACGGCGACGTCTTCGCACCGCCACATCCCGAGGAGCTCGGGCCCGACGAGGTGTCGATTCCGCTTCTCGGCGGTCGCGGTGCGGTCGGCGGACTGGTGGTCGGCGATCGAGGCAAGATCACATACGCCTCCCACGGCGCTGCGCAGTGGCGCATCCTTCCCGAGGAGCGCATGGACGAGTACATGGCGGACCGCTCACGCGTCGAAGACGAGCGTGGCGTCGGGATGCCGAACAACTTCGAGCACCACGAGGACTTCCTGCAGGCCTGCAGGGGCTACAAGGTGGCGGGCTCGCACTTCGGCCACGGTGGCCCGTTGACCGAGATCGCCATGCTCGGCAACGTCGCGCTGATGTTCCCAGAGGATACGCTAGCATGGGATGCGGAGAACATGACGATCCCGAACCGTCCCGACGCCAACGCCCATCTGCACTACCGCTACCGGGACGGGTGGACGCTGTGAGGCTCGACCGTGTCGCGTTGCTGCTGGCGATAGGGATGGCGACAGCGACCGTCGTAGTCGCCATGAAGCCTGGCACCGCCAGCTTCTTGAGCCCCCATGCGCAGCCGATCGAGCTGCATCCGGATGGCTCCCTCGTTTACGTCGTGAACACCCCTTCTGGGACGGTCGATGTGATCGACACCCTAGGTCGCCAGATCGTCGATCGGATTGCGGTCGGAGTTGAGCCGGTGGGAATTGCCATCCGGCCGGACGGGCTGGAGGTCTGGGTCACCAACCACCTCTCCGACTCCGTGAGCGTGATCGACTCCGACCCCTCGAGCCGCACCTTCCACCACGTCGTCGACACCGTGCAGCTCTTCCACTCGGCGAGTCGCTCGACCCGCTTCGACGAGCCGGTCGGGGTCGCGTTCGCCAACAACGCCAAGGCCTACGTCGCGCTGTCGTCGACCAACAAGATCGCGGTGGTGCGGGTGAAGACCCGCAAGGTGACGAAGCGGCTCGAGATCGCGGCCCAGGACCCGCGCGCGATCACAGTGCGCGGCAACCGGCTCTACGTAGTCGCCTTCGAGTCGGGCAACCAGACCGAGCTCGCCGGCTGCTTCGAGTTTCAGGGCGGCATCGACGGTGACCAGTGCACCTTCGACCTCGGCGAGCACGTGGTCGACAACAACAACGTCCTGTCGCTCGGCTACGACGCCGACATCGTTCGCGATCCACGGGTTCCGGATAGGGATCTGTTCGTCTTCGACACCAAGAACGAATCGCTAGTCGACGTCGTCTCCTCGGTCGGCACCCTCCTCTACGGCGTGGCGGTCGACTCCGATGGCAAGGTCTTCATCTCGCAGACCGAAGCTCGCAACGATGCTAACGGCCGTGCCGGTACCAAGAAGCACGAGCTCCGCGATCTCGAGAATAGAGCCTTCCTGAACCAGATCGGGGTCGTCAGCTGCAAGGGCGCGAGCTGCGGCAAACCGTCGGCCTTCGATCTCGAGCCTTTGCCGCCGAACAACCCGAAGCAGGGAATGGCGCTGGCGACGCCGTTCGGCATCCAGGTCAGCGGCGACGATTCGACCCTGGCGGTGACGGCGGCGGGTTCGGACAAGCTCTTCACCGTCGACACGGCGACCGGCGACGTGCTCGGACGCGTCAAGGTCCAGGCCGTGCCGCGTGGCGTGGCCCTGGCATCGGCGGCCAGCGGTGCCCCGCTGACCGCGTGGGTGCTCAACGCCGTGGAGAACAGCGTCTCCATGGTGAACGTCGCGGCGCCGACAAGACCCAGTGTGCTGAAGACCATCCGCCTCAAGGACCCGACGGATCCAGTGGTCAAGGCCGGCCGCGCCGCCTTCAACAACGCCGAGGATGGCTCAACCACCGGCACCTTCTCCTGCGAAAGCTGCCACCCCGACGGTCATACCGACCAGCTGCTGTGGGTCCTGGGCGGCCCGCAGTGCACGACCGCCGGCTGCACCCAGATCCCGCCTCGATCGACCCTGCCCGTACGGGGCGTGCGCGACACGGCGCCGTATCACTGGGACGGCGTTCCTGGCGATCCTTTCGGCGGCATCAACGGCGAGTTCCCAGGCACCTTTCGGGCACCCAACTGCACGACCCCCGAGAGCTGCATCCGAAATGTGATCGATGGCGGCCTCGCCTCGACGATGTGCGAGCAGGGCAACTGCCGCCGCAATCGGGCGGGCCAGCGCGGACCGCTGGAGGCAGGACAGCGCTCGGCGATGGGGGAGTTCCTACTCACCATCCTCCACCCGCCGGGCC
This sequence comes from Acidobacteriota bacterium, assembly GCA_036337765.1. Classification (GTDB taxonomy): domain Bacteria; phylum Acidobacteriota; class Thermoanaerobaculia; order Multivoradales; family Multivoraceae; genus JAYZDP01. Next base: position 10,624 of record JAYZDP010000152.1, on the reverse strand, counting down.
GCGAGCGTCCCTACGACGATCAGCTGACAGCGCTGGCCAAGCGGGGCTTTTTCGAGTTTCACGACAATGGTGGCCGCGAAACCTGTGGCCGGTGCCACCAGTTTCCGTTCTGGACCTCGTCGAACACGCCGGGCTCGGGTATGGACGCCCCCAGTTTTCGTGGCCTGCCCGACCGCTGGCTCATCCTGCCGCAGGGGCGCATCAACATGTGGGAGCTGGTCAGCGTGACTAGCCGCGAAACCAACGAGTTCCCGTTCGACGCCGCCAAGGGTTTCGACGAGCTCTCGATGTGGGGCATGACCATCGGCACTGCCCAGAATCCGACCGATAACCGCATGAACTCCGGCTGGGGTCCGCGCGGGCCCTGGCAGATGTTCCTCGAGGGCAGCATGGGAACCTCCGGCGCCTTCGGACGCCAGGTGACTCTGAATCACAGGACTTGGGACAATCCGCTGACTGCCAAGTTGCTGGACGCGCTGGAAACGAACGCCGCCGACGGTGCCATCCTGCTCGTCACCGAGGGGGTGAGGCTGGACGGCGCGCTGCCGGTGTCGGTGGGGTTCGTCTTCAAGCCGGGCTCACGGCGCTACAAGGCGAGCGATGGCTCGGGTCTGTGGACGCGCGAGGATCTGCTCACCGCGGCCTCGGCCCGGGATCTGGTGGTCACGCTCACCGGCCAGCTGCCGCCCAAGGTCGGTCCGGATCGGCCACAGCCGGGCATCTGGGGGCGGCCGGTGACGCCCGGCGCGCACCAGGTGGTCCAGGATCTTCCACGGCTGCCGCAAGACAATCCGATGCGTATCTTCGGCCGCCATCTCTTTCCCGGATCGCGGATCTTCGTCGACGGCCGCCGTGTTGCGGGGAGTGCCGTCTGCGATCGCGGCGGCACGCTTCCCAACTGCACGGACGAAGCGATCCGCGTCCGACTGGTGAGTCCGCCGGCCGAGCCGGGGCTGCACCTGATTCAGCTGCAGTCACCGCAGGGGCTGTTGTCGAACGACTTCATCTTCTACGTCGACTAGGCGGTCCTGAAAGGCTGTCGGGTCCCGTATAGTCCGTTTCCACTCGGGAGGGGGTTGCATGGCTGCTCTGGACGGAATGCGCGTGCTGGACATGACCCATTTCGAGGCTGGGCCCTCGTGCACCCAGGCCTTGGCCTGGCTGGGAGCCGACGTGGTGAAGGTCGAACCGCCGACGACTGGCGATCCCGGCCGTCACGTGGCGGGTGCCGAGGATATCGACAGCGAGTACTTCGTCAACTGGAACTCCAACAAGCGCAGCGTGACGCTCAACCTGCGCTCGACGGAGGGGCGGGATCTCCTGCTCAGGATGGTGCCGCACTACGACGTCTTCATCGAGAACTACGGGCCCGGCGTGATCGAGAAGCTCGAGCTCGGCTACGACACACTGAAGGCGCTGCGCGACGACATCATTTACGTCCGCATCAAGGGCTGGGGAACGAGCGGACCGCGGGGGCACTACAAGTCGATGGACATGGTGGCGCAGGCCGCCGCCGGCGCCTTCTCGGTGACCGGTGAGGCCGACGGCCCGCCGATGCGACCTGGAGCCACCATGGGGGACGCCGGAACAGGCGTCCAGGCGGCACTGGCGGTGGTCGCCGCCTGGGCGCAGAAGCTGCGCACCGGCGAAGGCGAGCTGGTCGAGCTGTCGATGCAGGAGGCGATGACCTACTACCTGCGCACCGCCATTTCTCGCACCCAGTACGGTGAGGTGCCGACGCCGCGTACCGGCAACGGCGAGCACCCGCTGCTGTCGCTGTATCCGTGTTCTCCCGGTGGGCCGAACGACTACGTCTACATCATGGCCGTCAACCCGCGCATGTATGCGGCCGTGTGCAGCGCCATCGAGAGACCCGAGCTCGAGAGCGATCCGCGCTTCGCGACTCCCGATCTGAGGATGGAGAACGGCAACGAGCTGTCGGCGGAGATCCGAGCCTGGACCGAACAGCACACCAAGCACGAGTGCATGGAGATCCTGTCCGAGTCCGGCGCGTGTGCGAGCGCCGTGTACGAGACCCACGATCTGTTCAGCGATCCCCATCTGATCGAGCGCGGCTTCATCCACGAAGTCACGCACAAGGACCATGGTGATGTGCGCCTCTTAGGTTGGGGGCCGCGCTTCTCGAAGGGCGAGGTCGATGTCGAGGCCGCGCCCCTACTCGGTGAGCACACCGACGAGGTGCTCGCCGCCGATCTCGGTCTGTCGGGTGATGAGCTCGACGGGCTGCGGGCGGAAGGTGTCGTGGGACGCGAGATGGTCGATCGCGCCCGCCTCACGGAGGCCTGAGCCGTGTACCCGAATCCGCTGAGGAAGAAGATCGAGGAGGGTCGTCTGGTGCTCGGCACCGCGTTGCCGGCACACGACATCCGGATCGCGACGGCGCTCGCGTATCACTGCAAGGCCGACTTCATCTGGATCGACCAGGAGCACTCGGCCGCCGGGCCTCAGGACCTGGAGATGATCCCGATCGTGCTGCGCCAGCAGGGCGTTGCACCGATGGTCCGGGTGCCTTGGAACGACCCTGCACACATCAAGAAGGCCTACGACGCGGGCGCGGTGGCGGTCATGGTGCCGCAGGTGGCCAACGTCGAGGAGGCGAAGCGTGCCGTCGAGTACGCGCGCTATCCGCCGTTGGGCAATCGGGGTATCTCCCCGCACTGGGCCGCTCTTGCCAACGAGAGCTTCCCGGAGGTCATCCGCACGGCCAACGACGAGACCGTGCTGTGTCTGCAGATGGAGTCGCTCGAGGCCTACGAGCAGATCGACGACATTCTGGCGGTCGAGGGCTTCGAGGTCCTCTTCATCGGGCCGATGGATCTGTCGGCGTCGATGGGGATCACCGCCGACATGCAGAACTCGAAGCTGCAGGCCATCATGGAGGAGATGCCCAAGCGCGCCGAAGGCTCCGGCAAGATCATCGGCACGATTCTCATGAACCCGGAGGAGATCCGCCAGAAAGTCGACTGGGGGTTCCGTTTCTTGGTGGTCGGGAGCCCCCTGGGCTTCGGTATCCGTTTCGTCAACGAGCGCTTCGCGGAGTATCGCGAGCAGGCAGGTGGGGCATGAACTACAGACAGACGCGGCCTCGCCGAGGTCGACCACGGCAAGACCGCCTGATCGAAGGCTAGTCGGGATTGGACAGGCGGTAGTACATCCGCTCGACCGAGATCAGGCTGTGGCCAACCTCGCTGATCGGGATTTTGGTGTGATTGGTCAGATCGAGGGTCTTTGACGCTTCTTGCGCGCTCACGCCCGCGGCGTGCATCTCGGCGGTCTTCTCCCACAGGTCGCGGTAAAAGTCGGCAACGAGGTCGATGCGGCTCAGATCCGAGACCGGGGGGCCGTGGCCTGGCACGAAGATGTCGAAGTCGAGCTTCTTCATGTTCATGAGCGTCGAGGGCCACTCGTCGACGAAGCCGTCACCCAGGTACGAAGGGCCGTTGAAGGCCGCGTCGCCGGTGTAGAGCAGCTTGTCCTGGGGAAAGTAGACGAAGACGTCGCCGCCGGTGTGGGCGCGGCCGAGGAACATGATCTGGATCTCGCGGCTGCCGCGGAACAGGGTCGTACGCTGGCTCATCACGATGTCGGGCGGCACCGGCGCGATCTCGTCGAAGTCCCTGACGTGGGCCTCGAACATCGCCAGGTACTCCTCGAGGCCGGTGCGCTCGTCGTCGTCCTCGGCCTCCTCGATCTGCTTGGCGAGTCGCTCGAGCGTGGCAGCATTGCCCTGCAACCCGTTGATGTAGGTGATCTCGTCGAGCGGCGCGCCCGCGAGCCTCTCGTAGGTGAACTCGTGCCCGATGATCGGCACGTCGGTGAACACCTGGTTGCCGTGCGCATGGTCCCAGTGGTGGTGGGAGTTGATCAGCGTCGAGATCGGCTTGTCGGTGAGTGCCTCCGTGATGGCGGCGCGCAGCTGTCGCCCCTTGGCGGGCGTGACGTGGGAGTCGATCACCACCACGTCGTCTTCGTTGACGATGACTACGGCGTTGCTGTTGAAGACGCGCGCGGTGGTCTGCGCGAGGTAGATGCCGTTGCGCACCTCGGTGAAGCGGTGCGTCGGGGTCTCGATCGGATTGGCGGCGTGCAGCAGTCCCGCGCACAGTCCGATGGCGAAGGCCATCGCGACGGCGAGGCGGCTTGGAGCCTTGGTCGAGCGGCTATGGGTCATGGCGTCCTCCCTCGGATTGTCGAGTCAGCGATCTTATTCGACGACCCGCGCCCGTGGGTGGCTGGGGTCATTAGCCCTGTACCCGACTGTTGTGCAGGACGACACCCCCGCGGTTCACTTTGCGCACCAGGAAACTGAGCGGGGAGTAGGATCATCACGCCGCCGCGTCAGAACCAGATAACGACAGCAAGCAAGGTAGGACTCGCATGCGCTAGCGAGCGGGCCCAGCTGCTCGACTTCATCGAACTTGGCGCACGTCGGGCGTAAGGCGCAACGCGGTTCTCCTTCGCCGCAAGAAAGACCGCGTCCACAAAGATCTCGGCCGGCTCTAGCCGGTGCCGTCGCCGGGCAAGATGGCGGCGGGCACCCCGGGCGGCCAGTGCCTCCAAGGAATAGACGCTGGTACGCCCCGGAGGGTTAACGCGTGCTGTCAGAACAGCGCGAAACTAGATCAGCGCCTGCGGCCGCTGCACGAGCTGCAGAGGTGCGCCTTCCGGATCGCGGAAGAACAGCAGCTTGTTGGGACCCATCTCGGTGATGTCGCCTTCGATCTCGACGCCTTTGGCGCGCAGGCCCGCGACCGCCTCTTCCATGTCCTCGACGTCGAAGGCCAGATGTACGTGCGCGGTCGGGATATCTCCGAGGCGGTCGTCGTCGGACTGTGGCATCGGGATGATCTCGATCATGCCCTTGCCAGCGGGGTCCTTGAGAAAGTAGAGGTTGACGCCGTGGGCCGGATGGACGGCCTCGAGGACCACCTCGAAACCCAGCACGTCACAGAACCACTTGGCCGCTGCGTTGGTGTCGCGATACGCCACTGCAGTGTGCTCCAGTGAGCCGATCTTGATCATGAGCCTCTTTCTCGCGCGTTGAGTAGTTCGCCGGCCTCCCCGAGCGGGCGCCGCGACACTACCGCAACGCGGTCCTCCCCGGTCCGTCTGCGGACCGCAACCCACCGTCCGCGGCGGGCGCAGGCCAGGGTACGCTCGGCTGATGAGTGATACTGCCGAGGTTCGCAGGCATTTTCTTGATCTTCATGTCCCGGCTCGCCGTTGGTGATGCCCAATCCGTGGGACGTCGGCTCGACGGCGGCGTCAGCTGCAACGAGGATGGCGGGCTGTTCGATCGAGGACTGGTCGGGCAGCGAGCTCACGTTCTGGAGTCGGGCGGGAGCCGGCCGAGTAGCCCCGGGCAAGACCTTCGGCTGACGCTATCGACCGCCAGTGCCGGAGGTGGCACCGAAGCTGCGTAGCAGGGCCGCGGTGTCCGGGTGCAGCGGACGCGCCACGGTACCGACGTCCAGCGGCGTCTTGCCGGCGAGATCCGCGACGCTGACGAGACCGCCTCGGTCGACCAGAACCGGGATCAGGGCGTTGCGGGCGAGCCGCGCCGCGCCGTGCATCGCGGTGCGCCCGCGGTTGTCGGTGGCGTTGATGTCGATGTCGAGACCGACGAGAATCCGGACCACCTCCAGCGCGTCGGGCTCCGGCGCGAGGCGCGCCTCGTTCTGCACCATGCCGACTGCCGCCATCAGCGGGGTCGTTCCGTCGTCGGCCTTGAGCTCCGGGTCGCCGGCGGCGGCCAGGGTTCGCACGATGGCGGGGTTGGGGGTTCGAGCGGCGGCGGCGAGCCACAGGGGCGTCGCGCCGACGTAGCGCGTGTAGGCGACGAAGTCGCCCTGTAGTGGGGGTGGCGCGGCCGTCAGACGGGCGTCGGGATCGGCGCCGTGCGTCAGGAGTGCCTCGACCAACCGAGCCTTTCCGGTCTCGGCCGCCGCGTGCAGCGGCGTTTTACCGATGCTGTCGGCGCGGTTTGGATCGGCGCCGTTTGCCAGCAGGAAGATCGCCAGCTCCTCGTGGCCGCTGGGCTTGGTGACCAGGCCGTACTCGAAGCCGCTGGTAGCGACGATCGAGGCGCTGGCGATGAACAGCGGCGTGCGGCCCGAGGTCTGCGACTCGTCGACATCGACGCGGGCATTTGTCGCGAGCACCGGCTCGCCCGCATCGACGTCCGCACCGCCTTCCAGCAGGGCCCGGGCGGTCGCCGTGTCGCCGCGCCGCGCCGCCAGCAGGAGTGCCGTGCCGCCGTGATTCGAGCGGGCGTCGACCTCGGCGCCGGCACGGACGAGCCTCGCAACGGAGTCCGCGTGCCCTTCGCCGGCAGCCCACATCAGAGCGGTCTGTCCTCGCCAGTGGGTCTGGGAGTCGGGGTCGGCGCCGGCCTCGAGCAGCGCCTGGACCAGCTCGACGCTCCCGGTGCGGGCAGCGGCCATGAGCACCGTCTCGCCGCTGGGCAGACTCGCGTTGGGATCGGCTCCCGCCGCGAGCAACAGGCCGCCGGCCTTCGCGCTAGCGTTCAGCGCCGTCAGCCATAGAGGCGCAGCGCCAAGCTCGTTAGTCGCGTTCGGGTCGGCTCCGACATCGAGGAGATCGCGCAGCATGTGCACGTCGTTCCAGTGCGCCGCCCAGTGCAGCGCCGTCGTGCCGTCGGGCTGGCGCGCGTCCGCGCTACTGCCCGCTGCCAGAAGCTCTCGCACGGCTCGAGCATCCTGCCGCTCGGCAGCGGCTACGAGTCGCGGCTCGGAGGCCGGAAATGCGGCTGCTGCGATGAGCCCCAGGAGCAGGGGCGCAATCGAGATCCTAGACAGTCAGCGACTCCAGGCGGCCGGTGCTGTCGCCGAGGGTGTCGATCGGGACGTCGAGCTTGTCGAGCAGCGTGAGGAACAGATTCGTGTTCGGTGTATCTGGCTGGGCGCGAATGTGGCGCCCGCCGGCGAGCCGACCGGCACCCCCGCCGAGCAGCAGCGTCGGCAGGTCGTGGTGGTTGTGGACGTTGCCGTCGCTCATGCCGCTGCCGTACAGCAGCACGATGTGGTCGAGCAGGCTCCCGTCGCCGTCCGGCGTCGAAGCCAGCCGATTCACGTAGTAGGCGAAGGTCTGCGTAATGTAGGAATCGACCCTCTTCAGCTTCTCGATGAGCAGCGGGTCGTTGCCGTGATGCGACAGCGCGTGGTGGGCGTCCGGCACGCCGATCTCCGGGAAGGCGCGGTTCGAAGTCTCGCTTCCCATCATGAACGTGATGACCCGAGTCAGGTCGGCCTGGTAGGCGAGAACCTGCAGATCGAACATCAGCTTGGCGTGCTCGACGTAGGTGTCGGGGGCACCGGCCGGCTGCTCGACTCGTGGGAGCTCTCGCGCCGGCTTCTGCTCGGCCATCTGAATGCGGCGCTCCACGTCGCGCACCGCGTCGAGGTACTCCTCGAGCTTGACCCGGTCGCGCGGTCCCAGGTCGGCGCGCAGCCGCGCCACCTTCGAGGTGACCATGTCGAGGAGGCTGCGGTCGTGGCGCCGCGCTTCGAGCCAGGCGCTGGGATCGGTCGAGCCACTGGTGCCGAACAGGCGCTCGAAGACCACGCGCGGGTTGCTCGACATCGGCAGCGGGGTGGTCTCTGAGGACCAGCACAGAGTGTTGGCGTAGACGCAGGTGTAGCCGGGGTCGCAGGCGCCGGCGCGATCGGAGGACTCGAGCGACATCTCGAGCGACGCCAGCTGCGTCTGCTGCCCGAGGGTGCGCGCGGCGATCTGGTCCATCGAGATGCCGGCCCTCACGTCGTACCCCTCGGTCTTTTTCGGGTGCACGCCGGTGAGGAACGCACCGGCGGCGCGAGCGTGGTCGCCGGCCCCCTCGCCGGGTCGGGCGATGCCCTCCTCGCTGCACAGCCCGCTGATCATGACCATCTGGTCCTTGAAGCGTCCCAGGGGCACGAGTGTCGGGGTGATCTCGAGACGGTCGGCGGCGGGCGTCCAGTTCGGCATGTAGAGGCCGTTCGGAACGTAGACGATGCCGAGACGCCGCGCTGGCCTGGCGACGGGCGCGCCGAATGCGGGGACCATGCTGTCGAGCAGCGGAAGCGCGAGGCTGACGCCGGCCCCGCGCAGAAAGGTGCGGCGCGAGAGGTGCTTTCCGGTGACGATCATTCCTGCGACCTCCTCATCTGGAAGGGCGTCGACTCGACGATGCCCTCGACGATCGCCGACCAGCGATAGTCCTGGACGGCGGCCTGGCGCGCTATGCGGCGAATCGCCGCTGCGTCGAAGTACTCGAGACCGCGCCCGAGCGCGTAGGTCGTGAGCTTTTCGGTCACGGTCGCGGCGAAACGATCCCTCTCGCCGAGGAGAAGCCGGCGCAGCCCGCCCGGCCCTTCGAAGTCCGTGCCGTTCGCGAGGACGGCGCTGGCATCGATCGGCGCTCCGCCTTGGTCGTCTCGCCAGGCGCCGATGCCGTCGTAGTTCTCCAGCGCGAAGCCGAGTGGGTCCATGCGCGCGTGGCAGCTCGCGCAGACCGCGTTGGTGCGGTGCAAGTCCAGGCGCTCGCGCATCGACACGGCTTGACCCGTGGCCGTCGCTTCGGTATCGGCGCGGCTGGGGACGTCTGGCGGCGGGGGCGGCGGCGGCGCGCCGAGCAGGTGCTCGAGAACCCACAGGCCGCGCTTGGTCGGAGACGTGCGATTCGGGTAGGAGGTGACCGTCAGCACGCTCCCCTGGCCCAGGAGACCGGTACGCGGTCCTCGGCCGTCGAGCGGGACGCGGCGGAAGTGATTGCCGTAGACGCCCGCGATGCCGTAGTGCCGGGCGAGGCGCTCGTTGAGGTAGGTGTAGTCGGCGTCGACCAGGTCGGTGACGCTGCGATCCTCGCGCACCTGATTGGCGACAAACAGCCGCGTCTCGCGCTGCATCGCTTCGCGCAGGTTCTCGTCGAAGTCGAGAAAGGCATCCGGGTCGGGGGCGACCGAGCGCATGTTGCGCAGCAGCAGCCACTGGCCGAAGAAGTTGTCGATGAGCGCCTCGGAGCGCGGGTCGCGCAACATCCGCGCAACCTGGTCGCGGAGCGTTTCGGCGTTCGAGAGGGCATCTGCCTCGGCCAGCGCCAAGAGCTCGTCGTCTGGAATGCTGCTCCAGAGGAAGAAGGACAGCCGCGAGGCGAGCTCGAGGTCGGTGAGCCGATACGCGGTCGCTGGCGCGACGGTGGTTGGGTCACGCTCGAGCCGGAAGAGGAACTCGGGGTCGATCAGGATGCCGCGCATCGCGAACTCGATGCCGCCCTCGAACCCGCCCCGTTCACGACCCTTGGCGAACAGCGCCAGCAGAGGGTCGAGATCCTCGTCGCCGATTGGTCGGCGGAATGCACGCCGTGCCAGTCCGCCGAGGATCTCGGCTGCGCAGGACTCTTGTGCGGCGACCGCATCGGGTCGGCAGGTCAGAATCGCGGCGCGGCTCGCCGTGTCTCCGTGTGCGGTGGCGCCGTAGGGGCCGCGGATCTCGATCGAGTCGAGCGCCATCGGCGAGTTGCGATCCCAGGCGTAGGCGAGGCTCGAGACACCCGGCCGTGGCTCGCGGATACCCTCCCGCAGCGTCCGCGTGTCGAGGAAAGCCGCGCCGACCAGGCGGGTGCCCGCCGCCACCCGGATGCGGACTTCGATCTCGTCGTCGGCGACCTGTTCGTAAATCGTCGGCCGAGAGACCGTGTCCCAGGGGCCGCGCTCACCGTCGCCGCCGATCGTGAACTCGGCGATACGCTCCCGGTCCAGACGGAGCTCGAGCTCGTGCGGCACTCCGAGGCCGCGGATCGCGTTGCCGTAGGCGCGTTGCAGTGCGAGGCGGATGACGTACTCGCCGTCGAGAGGGAAGTGGTGCTGCACGGCCATCCCGCCGCGCGATCCGAACGGCAGCTGCTCGCTCATGCGGCCGTTCTGCCGCATGGTGTAGGGCATGGTGTACTTCTCGATCGTCGGTCGGAGCTCGGGTGACCCCAACGCCAGGCGGCTGATCTTCTCGGCCGCCACCATGTAGCGATCGAGTAGCAGCGGCGAGATCGAAAGCACGTCGGCGATGTTGTCGAAGCCGTAGCCGGACTCGTCGGGAGGCAGCAGTGCCCGCTCATCGATGTCGATCGCCAAAAGGTCGCGGATCGCGTTGCGGTACTCCGCCCGGTTGAGTCGGTGAATCGGCGGCCGACCGGGATCGGGACGGGCGTCGGAGGCGCGATCGAGGGCGGCCTCGATCGGGGTGACGACGCCCTCGTAGACAGCATTCTCGGGGCGCGGGCGCCCGGGCGGGGGCATCGAGCGCTCGCGGAGCTTGCGGGCCACCTTCTCCCAGGTCTCGATCTCGGGCCGAAGGTGACCGATCCGATCAGCATCCAGCGCGACCAACGAGAGGCCGGCCTCGGTCTTGCGATCGCCGTGGCAGGTGACGCAGTGGCGATCAAGAAAGGCCCGCGTGGAGGGGATCGCCTCGGCAGCCTCGGCGACGCCGCCGATCGTCGCGGTCATTACGCACAGCGTCGAGAAAACGCTGAAGAAGTGGGGCCCCCAGGCCTCGGGATTCCGCTTCCCTGGGCTTGTTCTGCGCATTCGATGATCCGACCGACTCG
>JAYZDP010000151.1:0-6906 GCA_036337765.1 Acidobacteriota bacterium | reverse complement strand
CGAAGTCGAATCCACCCCCACCCCTGCCGGACCCGAAGTCGAAGCGGAAGTTCTCCCAGCCGGGAGGTGGGGCGCCGGTGCGCTGCTGGTCCTTCCAGGCGCTGCCGAACTGATCGTAGCGAGAGCGCTTGTCTTCGTCCTTGAGGACCTCGTAGGCCTCGCCGATCTGCTTGAAGCGAGCCTCGGCGCCCGGATCTCTGTTGATGTCGGGGTGGTACTGGCGTGCAAGCTTGCGGTATGCACGCTGGATCTCGGCCTGCGACGCGCCCTTGTCGATGCCGAGAATCCCGTAGTAGTCACGGTATTCCACCCCACGCCTCCTCTAGGATCTTAGTCTCTAATATGCATATATTTGCCCCGAGAGCCTCAATCTTAGTACCTTCAAGTCATATTTTCAAGAGGGACTGCGACACCGGGCCCAGACGCACAACGACCGGCTCCCAGGAGCCGGCCGTTGGAAATCGCTGAGTGTAGGGTCGCGCTTCAGGGCGCTTCCATGTCGAAGTGCTGGTAGTTCTTGGCGATCCACTCGGTCCACTGGTCCGGAACCTCCTCGAGCGGGAAGATCGCCTGAACCGGGCAGGCGTCGATGCACAGTCCGCAGTCGATGCACTCTTCCGGATGGATGTAGAGGATCTCCCCGTCATCGTCTTTCCCGTAGATGCAATCCACCGGGCACACGTCGACGCAGGCGGTGTCCTTCGTCCCGACGCAGGGCTCGGCAATGATGTGAGTCATCCGATCTCTCCTTCTGATAGGGGGGGTATGAACGACTGGTCTCGGGCGCGAAGTTATCCGAAAAAGGTCCTCGAATTCAAGCGTTCCCGCCCAGCCTGAGAGTCTGTCAGGAGAGTTCCGATTGGGCCAACGAGCGATCGAAGGCGGCAAGCGTTTCCTCGATCTCTCGGGGCCCGTGCGCGGTCGAAACGAAGAGTGTTTCATAGGGCGAGGGCGGAAGATGTACCCCGTTCGCGAGCAACTGGTGAAAGAGGCGCTTCCACAGCTCCCGACGTGAGCCGTCGACGTCGGAGAGTTGCTGTACCGGCTGGTCGGCGAAGAAAAAAGACAGCATCGACCCGCATCTTTGAATCTTCCAGGTCAGCTCGTACTTCTCTCCCAGTGCGGCGAGACCGGCCTCGAGAGAGGCCGCGGAGGCTTCGAGGCGATCGTAGGCGATGCCGTTGTCACGGCCGAGTATTTCGAGAGTCTTACGTCCGGCCGCGACGGCGATCGGGTTTCCCGAAAGGGTTCCGGCCTGATAGACGTTTCCGCTCGGCGCGATCTGTTCCATCAGGTCGCGGCGTCCGCCATACGCCGCCACCGGCAAACCACCGCCGATGACCTTTGCCAGGCAGGTGAGGTCGGGCTGGTGCTCGGTGCGCACCTGCGGGTGCCAGAGGCGCACCTGCGCGCCTCCCCAGGCGACGCGGAATCCGGTCATCACCTCGTCGAAGACGAGCAGCGTCCCCGACTGCGTGCAGAGTTGTCTCAGTCCCTCGAGGAACCCGTCTCGAGGAGGCACGAGCCCCATGTTACCGGCGACGGGCTCGACGATGACGGCCGCGATCTCGTCCGAGTGACGCTCGAAGAGTCCAGCGGTGGCGTCGAGGTCGTTGTACTGGGCGACCAGAGTATTGTCGGTCACCGACGACGGAACGCCAGGAGAAGAGGGCACGCCGATCGTGGCCGCGCCGGAGCCGGCCGCGACGAGGAAGCTGTCGGCGTGGCCGTGGTAGCAGCCAGCGTACTTCAGCACCTTCTCTCGACCGGTAGCAGCACGCGCCAGGCGCAGCGCCGACATCGTAGCCTCAGTACCCGACGACACGAGCCGAACCAGCTCGACGGACGGCAATGCCTCGATGATCGCTTCGGCCAACTCGACTTCCCCAAGGGTGGGCACGCCGAAGCTCTGGCCGCCCTCGGCGGCGTCGCGAATCGCCTCCACGACCTCCGGGTGGCCGTGGCCGAGAATCATCGGTCCGTAGCCGCCGATGTAGTCGATGTAGGAGCGGCCGTCCTCGCCGACCAGGTGTGCACCCTCGGCACTCCTGACGAAAACAGGCTCGCCGCCGACGCCGCGGAACGCACGCACGGGAGAGCTCACGCCCCCGGGCATGGATCGGCTGGCACGTTCGAGCAGGCTCACAGGCGAGAACGGCTCTGCGGCCGTCAGTTCAGAACTCGCAGGCGGACCTTGGCGCGTGGCGCGATGAGTGGGCCGTCGGCATGGTAGAGCCTGCCGTCGGTCCCTTCGGCGGCGCGGGTCAAAAAGCCGCTCGCTGTGGACGCGTACTCGCCTCCGGCTGAGCTGAGGGCCAAACCGAGAAGATAGTTGACCTGGGCTTCACCGAGACGCCCCCCCGTGGGAGCGTCGATCGAGCGCAGCATCTGAATCGCCCCCTGCAGATCGCCACCGTGCAGGTACACCACGGCCTGGTTGAGTCGCACCACCCACTTCGGGACCACGCCCTCTTCATTCTGATCCTCGGTCGACAGCTCGTAGGAGGCGACCGAGTACAGTACGTCGGTCGCACCCAGCTCGATGAGAGACGGAGAAGTGGTGAGGGCGAGCTGGACGTCGCGCTCACCGCCGGGTGAGGCGACGCGTAGCGGCACCAGACGGCCGCTGGTTGCGTGGGTCTCGACGCGGGCCGTGAGCTCTCGCCAGAAGTCGCTGACGGTGGCCACAGTCGTGCCGTCAATCGACAGAATCTCGTCGCCAGAGGTCAGGCCCGCCTGCTGCGCCGGCCCGCCCTCGCTCGTCTGGACGACCAGAGGACCAGCCGCCGCGGGGGAGTCAACGACAATCGCCCCCAGGGTAGGCCGGGACTCGAGAACGCTGTGGTTGAGCAGGGCGGCGAGGTTGCGCACCGTGGCGCTGTCGAGGGCGAGATCGACCTGATCCGGTCGTGCCGGAAGCGGGCTTTCAGGGAAGAGGAACATGTGTACCGTCTCTGCGAGCAGATCGTCCGAGAGGACTCCGAGCATGTAGACCGAGCCCTCTTCGGCTCGGTCCCCGGCTTCCTTCTGGATCTCGATCCACGGAATCGTCTGCCGGCTGCCGGTCTGTGCGTAGGCCCGCAGGGTAGCGACGTCAAGGCCTGCCGCGGCGACGATCTCCTCTGCCACCCCCGATCGGTCAATCAATGCCCAGCTTCCTAGCTCTCCCAGCTCGGTACTCAGCAGTCCGTTCATTCTCGTTGCCGTGGAGGTATCGCCGCCAAGGATTCCGAGCAGTACGAGTGGCGGCCGTAGGCGGACGTCGATCTCCACTGCCTGCTGATCGATGATGTCGACGCGGGCTTCGAACAGGCCCCGGTCCGGGTGTGCCAGCGATAGCGTGTAGCCACCCGGGCTGAGCGCGACCTGTACGCCGCTGCCCGAGAAGCTCGGCGACACCAGATTGCCGTTGGCGCGGATCACGGTCCCGGGAGGCATGTTGTTCAGCGCCACGACGCCCGAGGTCGGGACGAGCTGAATGGAGGCCATGTTGTAGTCGAGCAAGTCCTCGATCTGCACGCTGACGAGGGACTCGCGAAACGACTCCTTGCGCGCCGATAGCTCGTAGCCTCCGGGCTGCAGGCCGTCAAGCACCAGCAGCGCGCCCTGGGTCGTGTCGGACCCGTACAAGGTCGAGCCACGATTGGCGCCATCGAGAAAGATCTCGACGTCCTCGATGCTCGTCGCCACTATGAGCACAGCGGAGGTGCGCTCGAGCAGAATTGGGAGAGGCTGGGCGTCCCCGGCCGCAACCTCGACCTCGAGATCCTGGGACTCGTAGCCCGCCTTCTCGGCATGGATGATGTGGATGCCGGTCGGGATCTCCAGCAGCCCGGACGGGTCGGTGTTCCAGGGCCCGACCGAGACCGCGGCGTCAGGCGGATCGACGGCGACAAGGATGGTCGCCACCCTCTCCTTCTTCATGGTGTCGAACTGCTCGGCGAGGCGCCCCGACACCAGGGCACGATCGAACAAAAAGCCCGGATCGATCTCCAGGAGCTGCTCCAGGTCGAGCTCGACGAGCTCGGTCGAGCCGAGATTGTGATTGACCTGCGCCCGGAAGAAATAGCTCTTGGCAACCAGGTCGTAGATCATGTCTGGCGGCTCCTCGAGCACCCGGTTCTCTTCCACCTGGCGCAGGAAGGCGTCGAACAGCACCAGCGAGTCGGGCTGGTTCGCCGAGTTGAAGATCTGCTCGGCCTCGGCGAAGCTCGGGACGACCTCTTCCCACACCTCGGGCTCGGGGAGATCCTCCTCGACCAGCTGCTGCGCACCCGTGAGCGATGGGGCGAACACTAGGAGACCGGCGATCAGCCAGAGGTGCAATCGACGCATGGAACTACTCACTCGAGGACGTATATTTGGGCCAGTCCTCGATCTGCTAGGAGCAGCCGCCCATGGCCGTCGACGGCGACATCTTCGGGAGCGCGTAGCTCGATGCCGCCCGGCAGCACCGGACCCACCTGGCCGATGCGGGTTCCCTCGGGGTCTCGAACCTCGACCGTCTTTGCGCCCACGTCGAGAATGTAGACGTTGCCGTAGCTGTCGGATGCCAGGGCCTGCGGACGCTTCCAGCTGCCGGTAAAGCGATGCACGCGGTCACCGTTCATGTCGAGGCGCGTAACCGATTTGCCTTTGCGATCCAGGATCAGCAGCTCACCCCGAGGCGCCAGTGCGATATCGGCGACGTCATCTGAGGCTGCGGAGAGCGCTCGTGCCTGGCCCCGGCGGTCGAAGGTCCACAGGGCCTTTTTGTCGCGGTCCAGGGCTACCCACTGCTGGAAGACTCCGCGTTGCCCCGCGCCGAGGTTCTTGATCGGAACCCCGGCTGGCGTGAAGGTCTCGCGCTGGCTGGTGTCGACGGCGTACAGCGCGTCGTTGAGCGTGGCGTAGGGGCGTCCGTTGGCGCTCCACCAGACGTCGCGGGTCTGCTGCTGCGTCGCCCTCTTAGCGACCTCGCCGGTGGGGGAGACGTGCAGGATCTGCCCCTGGCCGGTATCGAAGACCAGAACGCTGCCGTCGCGCCGTGCCGCTACGCGGAGCGGGCGCTTCAAGGCAGCACCGGCGATGCCCAGAGGCCTGGCCGTCAGCCAGCGATCCTGGCCGAGGCTCGGTCGGATCCAATTGCGATGCAGGAAGGCGAGATCGATCCGGGCTTCGGCCCGCAGCCGCTCGGAGCCGTCCTCCTGAGCGATGACGGCTTGCAGGGCGTCGGCCGCACCGACCCAATCGTCATTGTTCATCAGGCTTCGTCCGAGACCGTAGAAGGCCTGCGCCATCCATGGCGAGCGGCTCTCTTCCTCGATCGCACCGAGAAAGTCGAGTGCCGCCTGGCTGGCCTCGCCGAGCAACAGGTGGACCTCACCATGGCGCACGCGTGCTTCTACTCGGGCGTCGAGAGCCGGATACTCCTTGCGGCCGAACAGCGCCGGCACACGACGTAGGGGAGTGCGGGTGTCGTCCAGCTCTGCCCGATCGGCGGCTTCTTCGATCTGGTAGCGCCCGCGCAGGACCCAGGCCTCGGCCGCCCGGGGTGAGTCTGGGTAGTCGTTGGCGAGCTTGTCGAGCGCGATGTAGGCGTCCTGGACCTGGTCGGTGCTGCGGTAGGACCTGGCCAGCGCGAGCAGCGCTTCCTGGGCGTAGCTGGTGTCGGGGAAGTTCGAGACCAGGAGGTTGTACTCGTTCCGGGCGTCGTCGATCTTCTCCTCACGCTCGAGCCGCTGGGCCTGTACCCAGACGCGCTCTGCGGCGCCGTCACCCTGCTGGGCGGCGGTAGCGTTGGCGATCCACAGCAACGCCAGGCACCCCAGAAGACTGGGAGCGGTGATTCTGAGCCTCGTCATGGCTACTCGAGAGTACCGAAAACCTGGGTAGTCTGGGTCGTGATCGTCTCGGACTTCTCGCGTGTCTCACCCGAAGCCGGCCATTCGAAGCGAAAACGGTAAGTGCCCGGGATCAGGGATTGGCTGACGGGCAGCTCGCCGATCAGGCGATCGTTGATGTAGACGCGGCAGTTGCCCGGGTTGGCCGCCACCCGGAAATCGACCGCCGCGGGTACCTCCACGCTTGCGGCCTCGCCGGCTCTCACCGTGACCTGTCGCTTCGTATCGAGGAACACCTCGGCCGAGGTCAGTTGAGCCTCGTAGGTGTCGGGCCTCAGGCTGATGGAGTGGCTCTTCGACGGCCCGTGGCTGCGCCCGCCGACCTTGACTCGGAAGCTGTAGTCGGCTGCCAACTGGAGCTTGCCGGGTGGGATGGTGGAGCGCAGGCGAAAAAAGACCTGCTCGTTGTCGCGGATGTCTTCGCTGAGCCCGCCGGGGAACTCGAAGCTCACCTCTTCGGGGTGATGCTCGGCCAGCTCGACACGGATCTTGTACTCCTGCCCGGGGACGAGATCTATCTTGGCCGGAGTCTTTTGCTCGGTCGCCTCGTCGTTGACGAAGATGGTTGCGCCGTTCGGCCGCGTTGCCACCTCGTAGCTCTGCGCCGGCAAGGCAGACTCGACAGCGGTCCAGTCGGTCGCCATCGCCGGATCGACGGTGAAGGTCCGCGACGCGACGACGTGCTCGCCGCGCTTGAGCTCGATGTACACATCGCTTCCCGCCGGCTCCTCGATCTGAAGCTCGGCTGGCACGAACAGACCCGTGCTCTGCCCGTTGCCCCAGACCTCGGCACCACCCCGGTCCGACTGGATCACGATCGTGCGCGTCACCATCG
This sequence comes from Acidobacteriota bacterium, assembly GCA_036337765.1. GTDB lineage: Bacteria > Acidobacteriota > Thermoanaerobaculia > Multivoradales > Multivoraceae > JAYZDP01. The sequence goes on along the minus strand of JAYZDP010000151.1, from coordinate 189 downwards.
GTCCGGCGGCCGCTTCCTCGGTCGGTTCACCGGTGCCGCTGCCGTCGCTGCCGCCAAGAAAGTAGTACCCGGCGGCGGCCGCGCCCAGAAGGCCTGCGACCGCGGCCGCGGCGATCAGCGGTGTCTTTGTCTTTCCCGTCTTGCGCACGCGCGCCGTCGGGTGGGGGATGTGGCGAGTCGCGGCCGGGG
>JAYZDP010000150.1:0-5397 GCA_036337765.1 Acidobacteriota bacterium | reverse complement strand
CAGCGAGTGGGTCTCCTGGCCCACAACGGTCTCCGCTTCCTCGAAGTCGTGTTCGGCTGCCTGCGCTGCGGTGTGACGCCGGTGTGCATCAACACCAGGCTTCCGGCCGCGACGGTCGACTTCGTATGCGCGGATGCGAGCCTCGAGCTTGTCTTCTCGAGCCCCGATCTGGCGCCGCTTCTACCAGCTTCGATGACCCACATCGCCCTGGACGGCGGCTATGAGGCTTTCCTCGGCAACGCGCCGCTGCCGATCGTCGATCTCGACGGCGACAGCGAGGCGGTGCTGCTCTACACCTCGGGATCGAGCGGCCGCCCCAAGGGCGTCGTTCATACCCATGCCAGCCAGGCTTGGATGTTGAGCTCGATGCTGCCACCAGATCTGACAGAGGTGGCGACGCAGCGCTTCCTCGTGGCCGCGCCGCTGTACCACAAGAACGGCATGCTCTCGTCGAAGCTGGCGCTGGCGATGGGGGCGGCGGTGGTGCTGCTGCCGCGGTTCGACGCCCGGAGCTACATCGAGGCGATCGGCCGTTACGGCTGCGCCGCGATCGGCGGGGTCCCCACCATGTACGCGCTGCTGTTGAAGCAGGAGGACCTCCTGGCGTCGACGGATCTGTCGTCGGTGCGCAGTGTCACGATCGGCTCCGCTCCGCTGACCGGAGCGCTTCTCGAGGAGGTAGAAGCGCTCTTCCCGGAGGCTACTGTTCGCAACGGCTACGGCACCACGGAGGCGGGCCCTGCGATCTTCGGTCCCCATCCGGATGGCCGAGCCACGCCGCCGCTCGCGCTCGGTTTTCCACTGCGAGGTGTCGAGCTGCGTCTCGTCGCAGCCGATGGCTCGGATGGCGACGACCCTGGGGATGAGGGCGAGCTTTGGGTGCGCAGCCCCGGTCAGATGGCGCGCTACCTCAATCTCGATGCCGAGACACGGACGCGGGTCACCGACGGCTGGGATCGCTCGGGAGACGTCATGCGCCGCGACGCCGACGGCTTCTACTACTTCGTGTCCCGTGCCGACGACATGTTGATCTGTGGCGGCGAGAACGTGTACCCGACCGAGGTCGAGTCTCTGCTCGAGCGTCATCCACAGGTCACCCAGGCCGCCGTGGTCGCCGTCGACGACCCCATCAAGGGACAGCTCCCGGTGGCCTTCGTGGTGCGCGCGGCGGATGCCGACATGGGTGAGGAAGAGCTCAAGCAGTTCGCGATCGCGAACGCTCCGGCCTATCAGCATCCGAGAAGCGTCTGGTTCGTCGATGAGCTGCCCCTGGCGGGCACGAAGAAGGTCGACCGCAAGCAGCTCGAGGCTCGCGCGGCGGCGCTGCGGGCCGACGGTGCCGGTGTTGGTTGCTGATCTGCTACTCGGCGCTCTCGGACGCTGTCCACTGGGCCAGGTAGTCGAGGCTACGCACGAAGTGCTTGAGGCCGGTCCACAGGAAGATCGCGGACAGGACGTGGGCAACGGTGCCGACGGTGACCAGTGAGAACTGGATGCGGTCCTGGCCGAAGACGTAGTCGCTGAGGATAGCGAGGATGGTCGGTCCGAAAGCCATGCCGATCATGGTGATGCCGAACAGATAGATCGCCGAAGCCTGACCCCGCATGCGGTTGGGCATCATTTCCTGAATCGCCGCGGCGGCGACACCGAAGGGCATGCTCGCCGTGAGCACCGAGCCGACCGACACCGCCAGGGCGAGCCAGGCCGTCGGCATCAACGGAAAGGCGATGCCGAACGGGAACCACACGACGCTGGCGATGAAGCCGACGCGCATCTTGGCGTCGCGATGGCCCTGCTTGGCCAGTCGATCCGCCAGGCGCCCCCCGATAGTGATGCCGAGGGTGCCGAAGATCATGATCACAATGCCGTTCCAGAACGCGGTCTGGCCCTGGGTCCAGCCGAAGTTGCGGATGTAGTACGTCGGCGTCCAGGCGCCCGAGCCGTAGGACGAGAACGACAGCAGCGCGAAGCCGAGGGTGTGACAGGTGATCGTCTGCCAGTTGGCCTTCAGGTAGGCCGCCACCTCGGGGAGTGGCACCGGCTGCTGGGGCCCAGCGCCTCGCCGCCGCGGCTCCGGGAAGGTGTACAGCAGCGGCACTACCAGCACGCCCGCGAGGCCGACGATGACGAACACCTGCTGCCAGGGGTCGATGGTGCCGAAGATGGGCAAATTCCAAGCCGTGCCGGTCTTGGCGTAGACGATCACGGCGCCGCCCATGAGCAGAGCCAGTCCGGTGCCGATATAGATGCCGGTCGAGTAGACGCTGATGGCGGTGGCCATCAGCCGCTTGGGGAAGTAGTCGGAGATCAATGAGTACGCCGACGGTGACAGCGAAGCCTCGCCGACGCCGACACCGATACGGAACAGCGCCATCTGCCAGAAGTTTCGAGCCACGCCGCAGCCCGCGGCGAGCAGGCTCCAGACCGTGAGCCCTGCCGCGACCACACTGCGACGTTGTGTGCGATCGGCCAGCCTGCCGAGAGGAAAGCCGAAGATGGCGTAGAAGATGGCGAAGGCGGGCCCCATGAGAATCGACACCTGCCAATCCTGGGTCAGGCCGAGGCCGGTCTTCAGATCCTCGACCATCAGCACCAAGATCTGCCGATCCGCGAACGAGAATACGTAGACCACCATCAAGACGGCCACGACGTACCAGGCCTGGCCGATGGAGTGTTCGGGATCTTCGGGTTCGGTCCGCTCGAGGGGTTCGGTGCTCATGTCGCGTTACCGACGCGCGGCAACACTTCTTCGATCAGCCGGCGGTACTGCCCCTGCTGATCCCAAGCCGTCATACGCAACGTGATCTGCTTCGCGCCGTCGGCGACGAGAGCGTTCAAGTGCTTGACACAATCGTCGGGCGTGCCCGCGGCCGTCCAGGCCTCGACCATTGGTGGCGAGAACACCGGCCCGTAGTACTCGTCGAGGAAACGCTTCGACTCCTCCAGGCAGGCTTCGCGCTCGGAGCCGATGTTGACGTTGTGGTATTCGATGGTGGGGAAGGCGTCGGGGTCCTTGCCGTTTTCGGCCAGGACCTCGCTGAGCCGGCGCCAATAGCCGGCGAGCATGCCGGGGAAGAGCTGCGACGTCATCCAGCCGTCCGCTCGGGTGGCGACTCGCTGCACCGAGCGCTCGTAGAAGGGGCCCGGTGGTGGGTTGGCGGCGATCCAGATCGGGCAGGGGCTCTGCGTCGGTTTGATCTCGATACTCGCCCCGTCGAAGGAGGTGAAGCGACCGTCGAAGGAGACGTCGTCCTCGGCCCACAGACGCCGACAGATGTCGATGTTCTCCTCGAGGCGGGCGGCACGCTCGCGATCCTTAACCCCCCACAGAGCGCCCTCGCGGGCACTGACGCCACCCGCGACGAGACCGGTGCAGGCAGCCAGCGCCATGCGCCCGCCCGAAAGTTGATCGAGGCTGGCCCACTGGTAGGCGAACAGCAGCGGGTCGCGGACCGGAAAGCTCGCCATGCACCCGACGCCCAGCCGCAGTCTCTCGGTGCACGCCGCGAGGGCCCCGAGCAGCCCGAGCGCTTCCGGCCGTGGCTTCGCAGTGAGGCTGTCGCCGACCCAGACCGAGGTGAAGAGATCGCAGTCCTCGGCCTGCACGGCGAGGTCCAGCATCTCTCGGTAGGTCATGACTCCGAACAGCACCCCTCGCTGGGGTAGCGTCAAACCAAAGGCTGAAGCCATCCTCCGCTCCTCTCTCGCGTGGTTCGGACGCGAATTCTGAATTCGGATAGATCCGCGAGAGTACCAGCGCGCATCCGCGCGCGGACAGACACTGCGGGAACCTGACGATTTGGGATGGGTACTATGGGGTATGCCGCCGCGTCATTGGACACGCCGATCGTTCCTCGCCTCAGCCGCGGCCGCGGCCCTCGCTCCGGCTGCTCGGGGGCAGGTGCCGCTCGATTTTCTAGATCGCGAGAGCTACATCCACAACATGCAGCTTCTGGCGCATCACTTTCCCGGCCAGAACCGACCGGGAAAGATGCAGATGATGGCGCACGGTGACCGCCGCTACCTTTTTCAGATGATCTTCAGCAAGGTGAAGTGGAACTTCCTGCAGGCGTCGGGTCAGATTGTGGACGTGACGGATCCGCTGAACCCCGAGGTGGTCAACTCGACGGGGTTTCTCAGCTTCTCGATCCAGGTGGTGCGCCACGCCGCGAGCGGTCGCTGGGTGATGATGACCTCCGAGGGGGGGCCACGCGGCATACCTGTACTTCGTGGAGTTCGCTTTCTCGACGTCACCGACCCGTTGAACGTGACGGAGATTTCTCGTTACAGCGCAGACGGTGGCGATCCTCGTCGCATGATGCAGGAGGGCTCGGGGACCCACCGCGACTACTGGGATGGCGGTCGCTACGCCTACATCGGGACCTGCCCGAACGACGAGTTCTACTTCCCCGACAAGGCTCAGGGACTGTCGGACCAGACACGATCGCTGCAGATTCTCGATCTCGCCGACCTCGAGAATCCGAAGAAGGTGGGGGAGTGGTGGGTAGCTGGGCAGCATCGAGATGAGAGCGAGGCGCGCGATCGCTGGCGCTCGAAGGGCGATCCCTTCGCCTTCGACAACTTCCACGGTCCGATGTACGTGCCGCGGCGAGTGGAAGACGGCGGGCGCTACGGCTACGGCGGCTGGGGCACCTTCGGTATGCTGATCCACGACCTCTCCGATCCGACGCGGCCGCGGCAGGTGGGGCATTGGGATACCGAGGAATACATCCCCGGCCCGATGATGCCCCACCACACGGTCGACGTGACGCGCCTCGATCGGGGGTTCGTCATCACCAGCCCCGAGTCGATCGCCAGTGACTGTGCCGAGACCTGGCAAGATACCTGGATCGTCGACGTCGCCGATCCCACCGCGCCGCGCGCGATCTCCAAGCTACCTGTGCCGGAAGCGCCCCCGGGCGCGCCCTATGACAGCTTCTGTCAGAAGCGTGGGCGCTTCGGCGTCCACAACGCGCCGCACGTCAAGGCGCCGGGCCGCCCGGACCCCAACTTCACTGCCTACACGTACTTCAATGGCGGACTGCAGTGCTACGACATCCGCGACCCAGAAACGCCGCGGATCTCGGCCTGGTTCGTGCCGCCCCAGGCCGGCGAGATCGCCGACCCGGCGACTCACGAGCGCAGCGCCGACAGCGTCTTCATCGAGTGGGACCGTCGTCTGATCTGGCTGGGCTCGTCGAGTGGGCTGCACCTACTTGCCTCGCCGGAGCTCGGCGATCCGGTGCTCGAGCCACTGGCAGTTTCCAGCTGGTCCTTGCCCGGGCTGAATCTGGGGGCCTAGGCCGAGACGAAGGCGCGCGGAGACGTGGCGACGTCGGGAAAGCCGTCGAGAAGCTGCCGATCGTCGGTGACGAGAGGAATGGAGGCGTGCTGCGC
>JAYZDP010000149.1:0-5932 GCA_036337765.1 Acidobacteriota bacterium | reverse complement strand
CTTCTCGCGCGCCGCCACCTGGTCTGCGATCGGAAGCGCCGCGAAAGTGATGGCCTCCGGCGTCGGTCTGGAGGCCTCGTGGCACATGTCCCTTAGCTGCGCGATCTTGGGGGCGAGCTTGCCGACGTCGGCGCCCATTGGCATCCTTCCGTCACCCCAGGTGACGATGCGCCGGAAGGCGTGCGCGGGGCCTCCACCGACGAAGATCGGTGGCCGTGCCGGCCGCGGCAGGAAGAGGAACGGCTGGCCGTTACGCTCGACGCGGTCCTCGGCAAAGCAGGTCGCCAGGAAGTCGAGCAGTTCGTCCGTGTCACGCCCGCGCCGTCGTCGATCGACACCCAGGGCGCGGAACTCCGGCTCCATCCAACCGACGCCCACTCCAAGGAGCAGCCGGCCCTCGCTGAGTTCCTGAATCGTGGCGATCCACTTCGCTGTCGGTAGCGGCGGCCGGTACGGCAGCACGAGCACGCCCACCCCCAGTCCGATGCGCCGCGTTGCGCCGGCGGCGAAGGCGAGTGTGGCGAGCGGGTCCAGGTAGCGGCCCCCGGAGCCGTCGGCATCGTCGGGCGGAATGGCGATGTGATCGTTCACCCACAGCGAGTCGAGCCCGGCGTCGTCGGCGGCACGCGCACATCCGCGTACCACCTCCGGCGTCGAAGTCGGCCCCGAGTTGCGCAGCAGTATTCCAAGTTTCATCGCCACCCATCCTAGTGACTCGGGTACATTGTGGTGTCGTGAAGGATCTCGACGTACACTCCGCGGAATGCGAACCGAGACCTTTGTCGAAACCCTCGCAAAACGCCGAGTTTCGGCGATCCTGCGCTGCTTCGACACCGAGATGGCGGCCGCCGCGATGGAGCGGGCGATCGCCGGCGGCTTCGAGATCATCGAGTTCACTCTCAGCATTCCCGGTGCACTCGATCTGATTGGCGACTTCTCACGCCGCGACGGTCTGATCGTCGGTGCCGGCACGGTGTTGACGGCTGCTGAGGCCGAGGCGGCGATCGGTGCCGGTGCCGATTTCTTGGTCTCGCCAGTCGTCGACGAAGCCGTCATCGAGGTGGCCTCGGGGGCGGGTATCGCCTCGATCCCGGGTGCCTGTACGCCGACCGAGATGATGCGCGCGCACCACGCGGGGGCGCCCCTGATTAAGCTCTTTCCCGCCCCGGCGGCGGGTCCGGTCTGGCTGAGCTCGGTGCTCGGACCCTTGCCGTTTCTGAAGGTCGTGCCGACCAACGGCGTCGACGTCGACAATCTCTCCGATTGGCTCGAAGCCGGAGCGTACGGGGCTGGCTTCGCCGCGACGCTGTTCCCCACGCAAGATCTGACGCCGGCGGGTCTGGACCGGATCGAGGCCAGGGCGCACGCCATCGTTTCGCAGATCTGCGCACCCGCAGTCGTCGATCGGGCGATTGCGGACGTCGGTTGAGGGTCCGCTGATGCCGGCTCGAGCGGTGACGCTGTATGATCCCTCGGTTCCAGACAGCTGAGATCGGCCAGGGTCCGGATGCGTAAGAGCACCGAAGTCGCGTGCACCCTCATCGCGACGCTGGGCCTCGTCTGGACCACGGCCTGCTCCTCGCCGCCTGAGCTACCGGGTCAGGGCGACGACCTCGACAAGACCGTCGTGTACCGCGACACCTGGGGCGTCGCCCACATCTATGCCCCGACCGTCGAGCGAGGCCTCTACGCCCAGGGCTGGGCCCAGGCCGAGGATCGACCCGATCAGCTGCTCATGAACTTCATGATGGCGATCGGCGAGTTCGCAAGTGTGGTCGGGCCCGATGGCGTACCGGTCGATCTCCGCTCGCGCATGTGGGACCACTACGGGGTGGCGAAGCGCGGCTTCGGTGAGATTCGCCCTGAGATCCAGGGCCACCTGCGCGCCTTCGCCGACGGCATCAACGATTTCTACGGGGCCCATCCCGAAGATGTTCCCGAGTGGTGGGGCGATCGCCAGGTCGATGGCGAGATGATCATCGCCTTCAGCCGACTCTTTCTGTACAACTGGTCGATCGACGAGGCGTACGGTGATCTTGGCCGTGGTGGTACCCGGCCCGGGATCTCGAAGACCGAGCGCGGCTCGAACCAGTTCGCGGTGTCGTCAGAGCGGTCCGCCGAGGGTGCCGCGATCCTGGCCATCGATCCGCACCTGTCGTGGCAGGGCCCCTCACGGTTCTGGGAGTTTCGTGTCCATGCCGGGGAGTGGCAGGGCAGCGGCGTCACTCTGCCAGGGTCGCCCTACATCGGCCTCGGCCACACTCGCAACTTGGCGTGGGCGATGACCACCGGGGGTCCGGACACCGCCGACGTCTATCGACTGGCCCTTCGCGACGGCGATCCGAGCCAGTACCTGTTCGACGGCGATTGGCGCGATCTGACCTCGCGCATAGAGAAGATCGAGGTGCGGGGCGAGGATCCACGGGTCGAAGAGCTCTGGTTCTCCCACCACGGTCCGATCATTGCCTCGGACGGTGTTGAGGCCTACGCGGCGAGCGTCGCCTACGCCGAGGTGGCGAGCCTCAATGAGGCGTGGTGGGAGCTGAACTTCGGTGCCGACTACGAGGGCGCGGTGCGGGCGATGGAGACCCAGACGATGTTTCCGCAGAACGTCATGGTCGCCGACACCTCCGGCAACATCTACTACCAGCGAACCGGCCGCGTACCGGTCCGGCCCAAGGGGCAGGACTGGTCGCAGCCGGTGGACGGCTCGACCTCGGCGACCGCCTGGCAGGGGGTGCACCCCGCCTCCGACCATCTGCAGGTGCTCAATCCGGCGCAGGGATACATGCAGAACTGCAACATTCCGCCCGACGCGATGATGCCGGGCTCGCCCTTCAAGCTGGAGGGGACGCTGCCGTACCTCTTCTCCAGTCGCGACTACGGTCCGCTCGAGGGCTGGACGAATCAGCGCGGGGCGCGGGCCATCGAGCTCCTATCCGCGGACGACTCGGTCACGGTGGAGGAGGCCATGGCCTACGTCAACGACGTCTCTCCCTACGGCGCGCGCCGTTGGATAGAAGCCCTGCAGCTGGCCTCCAGCGAATCGGCCTCGGTGGCGGGGCTCGACGCGCTCACGTTTTGGGACGGTCGACTGGCTGCCGACTCGAGAAGTGGCCGGGTCTACGAGGCCTGGCGCCGACAACTGATCGAAGAGCTCGGCCGCGCCGGGCTGGCAGCGCTGTCGGTCTCGATCGACGACTGGTATGCGCCTATCCGAGGCGAGGACGAGCGGCCTCTCGAGCTCGACGAAGAACAGTCAGAGCAGCTCGTCGGGACGTTCGAGCGGGTGATGGCGAGGCTAACAGCCGAGGATCCGGAGGGCGTCTCGACCTATGGCGACCGCCATCGGGTCGGCGCCGGCGACCGATCGTGGCCGCTCGGCGGCGGCGGCGGTCGGATCGGCACTACGACCCTGCGCAATATCTCCTACGGCGCAAAGCGCGACGACGGTACGGTGTGGGGGCGCGCAGGCCAGACCTCGACCCAGATCGTCGTCATGACCGATCCGCCGCAGAGCTGGGGGTACGTGCCGATCGGGCAGAGCGACCGGCCTGCCTCGCCACATTTCGCCGATCAGGCAGAGTCGCTGTTCAGCCCGCGCACTCTCAAACCGAGCTGGTGGCTGCCCGAGGACCTCGCGGGGCACATCGAGTCCCGGACCGAGCTTACCGAAGCGGGAGGTCCTTCGACATAGGCTCGAGCCTTGAGTCGACTCGCCTGTCAGATTCAGGCCGCCGAGCCGCACGGTAGTATTCGTTGGTTCTCGGGGCCCCGCGCTATGGCAAGAGGAGACAAACGCTGAGCCGGATCGCCGTTCGATTTCTGGGTTGCGGAGACGCCCTCGGTAGCGGTGGACGCTTCCAGACCTGCTTCTCGGTGGTCTGGGAGGAGCGCCGACTCCTGATTGACTGCGGGGCGACGGCGATGATGGCCCTGCGCCTGCACGAGATCGACCCGACCGAGGTCGAGGCGATCGTCATCAGTCATTTGCACGGCGACCACTTCGGCGGACTGCCGTACCTGCTGCTTGATGCCCGCCACGTCTGTCGCCGGACGCGTCCGCTGACCATCGCCGGTCCACCAGGGCTTCAGGAAAGGGTCGAGACTCTGTGTGAGGCGATGTACCCGGGCTCGCTGGAGGGGGACTGCGGGTTCCCCGTCGAGTTCGTCGAGATGCACGCTGCCGAGCGCCGCGAGTTGGCCTTCGCGGGGGTTACGGCGACCGAAGTGAACCATCCGTCGGGGGCACCGTCGCACGCCCTTCGCCTCGAGATCGGCGGCCGCGAGATCGGCTACTCCGGCGATACGGAATGGGTCGACGCACTCGAGAGCGTGGCGCGCGGCACCGACCTCTTCATCTGCGAGTGCTCGCACTTCACGCGTAGGGCACCCTTCCACATCGACTACGCCGACCTGTCCCGGCGTCGTGCTGGACTCGACTGCAAGCGCTTCATCATTACCCACATGTCGCAGGACGTGCTTCAGAAGCTCGACGAGATCGACTTTGAGCACGCTGAGGACGGCCTCGAGATCATCGTCGACTGAGGTCGAGGAGCCGGACGATTCAACCGTGGAGGCGAGAGTGTTATCAGCGGCGATGGTGGGTGTCTTGGTGGCGATGACCGCCCCGCTTTCAGCGGAGCTACGCGTCGGTGTTGCGAGAGCCGACATCACGCCTCCCCTAGGCGGCGCCATGTACGGCTACGGAGCGCGCGGCTCGAACACCTCGACCGGCGTCCACGATCCGCTCTACGCCAAGGTTCTGGTGGCCAGCGCTGGCGGCGAGACGGTGGCGCTCGTGACACTCGACCTGGGTGCCTTCGAAAAGGACCGCGCGGCGAGGGTACAACAGGCGGTCGAACGCGAGACCGGCATCGACCACGTGCTGCTGGTCGCGTCGCACAGTCACTCGGCGCCCTCCTACGAGCTGGACTTCCCATCGGCGGATCGCCCGTATGCACGGTCGGCCGAGGCTGCCATCGTCGCTGCGGTGGTGCAGGCGAAGGACCGCCTGGCGCCGGCGCGACTCGCCGTGGGCTGGGGGCGTGCCGAGGAGGGGCACAACCGGCGCCAGGTCCGCGAGGACGGCACGGTGCACATGCTCTGGGGCAACCGTGAGCGTGTGCCGACGTCGCCGGTCGACTACGCCGTGGGCGTGGTCGCGTTCGACTCACTCGCGGGAGCGCCTCTGGCCACCCTCGTGAACTTCAACACCCACCCGGTGGTGCTCGGCCCCGAGAATCTCGAGATCTCGGCCGATTACCCCGGAGCGATGATGGCGAAGATCGAGTCCGACATCGGCGGTCAGGCGATGTTCGTGCAGGGAGCGGCCGGAGACATCAACCCGTTCTGGGACAAGACGGCTCCGGCCGACGGCGGATTCGAGCAGATGTCGGCGATGGGCGAGGCGCTCGCCACGGAGGTGATCCGGGTCCGCGCGGAGCTGGGGCCCGGAGGCGACGTCGAGCGGCTCTCGGTCGTGACCGAAGAGGTAGCTCTCGAGCCGCGATGGGACCTCGACTCACCGGAGGTGGAAGCCGCCTTTCGCGCCAACGAGTTCGGCTGGATATTCGAGCGCTACCGGACGCGGTTCGCGCGCGAGAGCCAGGCCGAGATCAACACCGTGCTCTTCGACGACCGCCTCGCGGTCGGCACTTTCCCGGGTGAGTTCTTCGTTGAGCACGGGTTGCGCTTCAAGGATCAGAGCATGGTGACCAATACCCTTTTCGTCGGCTATACGAACGGGGCGTTGGCCTACTTTCCGACCATCCGGGCTGCGGCCGAGGGCGGCTATGGGGGCAAGGAAGCGACACTGGTGGAGGTGGGAGCTGGCGACAAACTGATCAACCGCGCCCTGGTGCGGATCCACGAGCAGCTCGGCAAGCTGTCTGCCATCCCGACGTTCGAGTAGGTCCCAGGCTCAGATCTC
>JAYZDP010000148.1:0-3070 GCA_036337765.1 Acidobacteriota bacterium | reverse complement strand
GATGCGCTGGCGTTGCCCACCCGAGAACTCGTGCGGATAGCGGCGAGCAGCCGCCCGGGGCAGACCGACCATGTCGAGAAGCTCCCCCACCCGAGCCCGCGCCTCAGTCCGGGTCGCGATCTTGTGCACGACCAGCGGCTCCACCAGCGCGCTCTCGACGCTCATGCGCGGATTCAACGATCCATAGGGATCCTGGAAGATCATCTGGAAACGCCGCCGCCGCCGCTTGAGATCATGCGTCCGCAGCGACAGGATGTCCTCGCCCTCGAATTCGAGCGAGCCGGAGGTGGGCTCGAGTAGCCTGATGAGGCACCGTCCGAGAGTCGTCTTGCCGCTGCCCGATTCGCCGACGATGCCCAGGCACTCGCCCTGCTCGACCGTCACGTTGACGCCGTCTACGGCCTTGACCACCGAGGCGGATCGACGCACCAGGCCGCCGCCGACCGGGAAGTGCTTGACCACGTCCCGCGCCTCGAGAATCCGGCTCAAGACACCGCGCCCTCGCCAAAGAGAAAGCAGCTCACCCGCTGATCGCTGGCCAGCTCCATCGGTGCCGGCAGCGCGTCGCCACATTGCTCCAGTACCTTCGGGCAGCGCGGATGGAACGCACAGCCGCCGGGGCGCTCGGCAGGATCCGGAATCTGGCCTGGAATCTGCGGTAGCTTCCCCCGCTCCGCCGGCTGTCCGAGGCGCGGCAACGAGCCAAGGAGGCCCTGAGTGTAGGGGTGCGCGGGCTCGCGAAACAGGCGCTGGACGGGCCCTTCTTCGACGATCCTGCCGCTGTACATGACGAGGGCGCGGTCGCAGGTTTCGGCGACGACCGACAGGTCGTGGGTGATCAGCAGCACCGCGAGCTCGAGCTCGTGACGCAGCTGGTCCAAGAGCTCGAGGATCTGCGCTTGGATCGTCACGTCGAGCGCCGTCGTCGGTTCGTCGGCGAGCAACAGATCTGGCTGGCAGGCGAGGGCCATGGCGATCATCGCTCGCTGCCGCTGCCCACCGGAGAGCTGGTGAGGGTAGTCCGACAGGCGGCTGGCGGCGTCGGGCATGGCCACCAGATCGAGCAGCCGCTCGGCCTCCCGCAGCGCCTCTCGCCGCGACATCGAGCGGTGGGCGAAGAGCACCTCGCAGATCTGAAAGCCAATCGTGAAAACCGGATTCAGCGCCGTCATCGGCTCTTGGAAGACCATCGCAATGCGATCGCCGCGGATCTTTCGCATCGCCGTGTCGCTGAGCCCGAGGAGATCCGTACCGTCGAACTCCACGCTTCCGGTGGTGACCTTGCCAGGGCGCGGCACGAGCCGCATGGTCGCCAGCGCAGTCATTGTCTTGCCCGACCCCGACTCCCCCACCAGCCCCACGAACTCGCCTCGATCGACCGTCAACGAGAGCGAGCTGACAACCTCTACCGCCCGCTGGCCGACGGGAAACGAGACCGAGAGGTCACGGACGTCGAGCAGGCTCAGGCCGCGGCCCCACACAGCCCGGCCAGCCAGCCCACGGTAAACGCCACGCCGTAGCCGGTCGCTCCCTTGGGGGCCGTCGAGCGCATCGCCGGGCCAGCGATGTCGATGTGTGCCCAGCTTTTATGCTCACCCACGAACTGGCCGAGAAAGGCCGCTGCGTTGTTCGCACCTCCCCAGCGGCCGCCCTGATTTACGAGATCGCCATGGTTGCCTTGCATCGGCTCGAGAAACTCAGGCCATAGCGGCATTCGCCACAACTGCTCGCCCGAGCCGGCCGCCGCGTCGAGCAGGCCCTTCGACAGCGAATCGCTCGGGGTGTAGAGCGCCGCGGTGTGCTCGCCCAGGGCGACCACCGCGGCCCCGGTCAGCGTCGAGAACTCGACGATGTGCTCGGCCCCCTCCTCCGCGGCCCACGCCAGTGAGTCGGCCAGGATCATCCGCCCCTCGGCGTCGGTATTGATGATCTCCACGGTCTTGCCGTTGTAGCAGCGCACAATGTCGCCCGGCCGATAGGCCTTGCCAGACGGCATGTTCTCCACCAGTGGGAGGTAGGCGCGCAGACGCACTGGCAGGCCGATCTCGGCGACCGCCTTGACGATGCCGAAAACCGTACACGCTCCGCACTTGTCGTACTTCATCTCGTCCATCGCCGCCGCGGGTTTGATCGAGATACCGCCGGTATCGAAGGTGACGCCCTTACCGACCAGTGCGACGAGCGGACCGCGGTCCCCCCATTCGAGGCGCACCAGCCGCGGCGCCGCCGCCGAGCCGCCGCCGACCGCGAGGATGCCGCCCATGGCCTTCTTCTCGAGTTCTCGTCGCCCGAGGACTCGAGCCTTGGCGCCCACCGCGCGTGCTAGCGACCGTGCCCGCGCCGCCATCCAGGCCGGATTGGCGACATTCGGTGGAGTGTTGCCGAGATCGCGCGCCAACGCGGCGCCGCCGGCGACGGCCTTGGCGTGTTTGGCTGCGGCGCGAAACTTGGGTCGGTCAGCGACGGCCGGAAAAATCTGGATCGACCTCGGCAGGTCGGGCGCACTCGAATCGCGGAAGGAGTCGAATCGGTAGCGCAACAGGGCAAGTCGCGAAACCACGAGAGCCGCCCCGGCACGCACCTTCGGATGGCGCGGTAAGACCACGGCGATTCTCCGGGCCCCGGTCTCGGCGGCGATCTTTTCTACGAAATCGCAAAACGCGGCGACGCCGCGCAGATCGACTCCGTTGCGGTACCCGAGCCCGACCAGACGAATTTCCGCGAGACCCTCGCAATCGAGTGCGAGCGTGCGGCCACGCTCCGCGCGCCATCGGCGGGCGCGTGGCAGACGTCGAACGGCGGCAGACAAGTCGCGCGGGCCGGAAGAGATCTTGGTCTCCTCGCCTTCGAGGCATCCGACGACCAGCACATCGGCCTTGACGCGACTCGGATCGGGGAGGGTGATGCGGGCGAGCGAGCCCATGGCGGTGTTGAAGTGTACAGCAAGGACCAGCGCGTGCGAGAACGTCACTGCGTCGGACTATGGTCGACACTACCCCGCCGTCTTCTGGCTCGACCACTCGACGCACATCTCTCACCTGGTGTGCACCGCCCCCCAGCGGCTCGCCAG
>JAYZDP010000147.1:0-2632 GCA_036337765.1 Acidobacteriota bacterium | reverse complement strand
AGAACCGCGAGGTACAGCGACCGCGATAGCTGCATGTCGGCGTTGGACATGGCGAACCACTGCTTGACGGGTCCGGCGTCGGTCGATCCGAAGAAGTAGAGGTACTTGCCGCTGGCGTCGAAGGCCGGCTCGGACACCTCGCTCAGGCCGTCGGTGACCGGGTGGGAAGCTCCGTCGGCGAGCGAGAACAGGTAAACGGTCTGAATGTAGGACGAGCTCTGAAGGGTGTAGGCGAGCCACATCGAGTCTGGCGACCACGAGTGGTGCATCGTGTCTGCGCGCTCCGGACCGTAGTGGGGCTCCGTGCCGACCAGAGTCGTGGCCCCACTCTCGACCTCGAGAAGATAGAGCGACAACGAGTTGTCGACGTAGCTGAGGTAGGCCCCGTCGGGCGACCACTTGAGCTTGCGGTAAAAGCCCGCCCCGTCGAGCTCGAAGGCGCGCGGCTCGCCACGGCCGTCCTGGGCAGCGACGTGCAGCTCGTACTCGCCTGAAGCGTCGCTGAAGTAGGCAATCGACTTCCCGTCGGGCGACCAGGCAGGGGCCCTCTCATGGGTAGCGGCCGACTTTGTGATGTTGCGCAGGTCGCCCTTCTTCGCCGGCAGAGTCACGATCTCGCCGCGGAACTCGAAGACCGCCCTCGATCCACTGGGAGACAGACCTGCCTGGCGAATGAACCTTCGACCGCTGGCAAAACGCGGCCGCATCTCCTTCAGATCGGCGGGAACCGCCAGCCGTAGGCGTTGGTGGGCGCCGGACTCAGTATCGAGGAGATGCAGGTAGCCGCCCTGCTCGAAGACGATCCGCCCTCCCGCCGCGGCCGACTCCCGGTCGGCATCGAGCACCGGGAAGTCCTCGAACTCCGTCCACTGCCGAACCGAGCGGTCGGACGGGTCATAGCTGAAGAGATTGAACTCGCCGTTGCGATCCGAACGAAAAAAGACCCGGTCACCTATCCACATCGGGTCCGTGTCGTTCGAACGACCAGAGGGCTGCGGAATCTCGTCGACCGAGTGATCGCCCGTGTCGTAGAGCCAGATACGCGCCGTGCGACCCCCTCGGTAGTTCTTCCACTGCTGGTGGGCCTCGCTCACGGGTATGTAGGCGATCTTCGATCCGTCTTGTTTGTAGGACGCGCGCATGCCGTTGGGAATCGGCAGGCGCGACGGGAATCCACCGGTCACCGGAACGGTGAACAGCTGTACGTAGCGATTGGTATGGACGGTTCGTCCGGAGAGGAAAAGGACGGCCGATCCGTCGGGCGTGAAGCCCTGCACCACGTCGGCACCCGGATGCCAGGTCAATCGCCTCGGCGCCCCACCGGCGACCGGAACCAGATAGACGTCGACATTGCCGTCGTACTCGCCGCTGAAGGCGACCCACTCGCCGTCAGGCGAGAAGCGGGGTACGCGCTCGAAGCCCTCGTGGCTCGTCAATCGGCGTGCCCCACCGCCTTGGTTCGAGGCGATCCACAGATCGTTGTCGTAGGAGAAGGCGACATGGTTGGCACTCAAGCCCGGGTCGAAGACCAGTCGGGTATCCGCCGCGTCGATCGCCAGAAGCGGCATTGCCCCCAGCAAGAGGCACGTCATCGTTCGAAGAGTCCTGATCCACACGGCCAATCCCCCTATCCTCGCTTCTGGCGCACTGCCTTGCGGTAGCTCGCCTGTATCTGCATGCGCTCCGCCTTCTTCTCTTCCAGCGACTTCTGCTCGGCGCGGATCTTTTGGTAGCTCTCCCAACGATCGCTACCCAGGCTGCCGTCCTCGAGCGCGCCCAGCACGCCGCAACCGGGCTCGTTGCAGTGAGAGCAGTTGCGAAACCGGCAACTCGCCGACAACTCCTCGATATCCGAGAAGGTCTCGGCTTCTCCCACCTCGGCGCTCCACGCCTGAAGCTCCCGGATGCCGGGGTTGTCGAGCACCAGCGCTCCTCCAGGCGTGGTCAGCAGTTGACGAAAGCTCGTGGTGTGCTGGCCTCGATCGTCGCTTTCGCGCACCGCTCCGGTCTCCATTGCCTCGTGACCGACCAGGGCGTTCACCAGGGTCGACTTTCCGACTCCCGAAGAGCCCACGAGTGCGACCGTCCTGCCGGGCTGCAACCAGGCCTCGAGCTCGCCGATTGCAATGCCGAGCGTGGCGCTGAGAACTACTACCGGCATACCAGGAGAGCAAGCGCGAGCCTCGGCGGCATAGGACGCCGGATCGTCGACGAGATCGGCCTTGTTGAGAACGACGACCGGATCGGCACCGCTCTCGTGTACTGCGACCAGGAAGCGCTCGAGCCTACGAACGTTGAAGTCGCCATCGAGACCGGTCACCACGAACACCGTGTCGACGTTCGCCGCCACCACCTGCTCCGCGGTGGCCTCACCGGCGGCCTTGCGTGAAAAGCACGTCCTGCGATCGAGAACCGCGCGGATCTGCCCCTGCTCCGAGCCTGGGCCCGGGGGAGCACAGGCCACCCAATCACCCACGACAGGAAAGCCGTTCGCCTCGCGGCCGAGGCTTCGCTTCCCTACCGCATCGTAGCCACCGCCGCGCGTCAGAACCCGGTAGACGCCCTTGAGCTGGCGCGAGACTCGCCCAGGCTCGACCTCGTCGGACGCGTGCACCTCGAAGCTCTGCGCGAA
>JAYZDP010000146.1:0-53586 GCA_036337765.1 Acidobacteriota bacterium | reverse complement strand
GAAGAGCTGGCGGCACACCTGGCGATGGCCGAGGCGGACAAGATCCGCGACGGCATGGCGACCGCCGAGGCGGGTCGCGAGGCGCGTGGGCTACGGTTTGTCAGCGCCTCGTGGCTCGACCTCGAGGTGGCGCTGCGCATGCTCCGAAAATCATGGGGCTTGACCTTGATCGCGGGCCTGGCGATGACGGTCGTGATCGCCTTTGCCACCGTCGTGTTCGACGTCATCACGACGTTCGGAGCCACCGATCTGCCGCTCGACGAGGGCGAGCGTGTGGTGGTGGTGCAGACCTGGGATGCGGATGCGCGGGCCAGACGCGCGCCGCTGCGCTGATGGTCCTGGTGGGCTTACTCGCAGTGGTGGGCCCGGCCCGCCGAGGCCTGCGCGTCAACCCGATCGAAGAGCTAAGAGACTCCTGAGCTGCTCGGTTCGCGCCGGACGATCGCTGCAGCGCCGTGGAAGAGAGATCGATACCTATTCTGACGAGCGGATGTATCAGGACAGCGAGAGCTCTCCCGCCCGGAGAACCGCGCGCAGTTCGTACTCTCCGTCGCCTTCCCTCTCGAACGAGCGGAAGAGGCCTCCGGTCCCGACATCGAATGGGGCAGCATTGATCTCGCCCGCCCAGACCGAGCCCTCGACGTGGCGGTAGTCCTCCGGGCGACCGACATCGATGTTCAGCTCGCCGGCTCGCAGTCGAATGTCCTTGTCGCCAACGATGCCCTCTACCGAGAGCTCGCCGGCCGAGAGTCGTACCGTCAAGTCTGACCGTGCCGGCACCTCGATGGTGGCCTGGAAGTTGTTGTTCGGGCCGTCGATGACGATCGTGGCCTCGGTGCCGTCCACGTCGGCCTCGGCGTGCACGCGGCGGAGCTTGCGGTCGCCCCTGACACTCCAACGCAGACGGATGTGGTTGTCGGAGCTTCGGGTGATCCGATACCCGCCGGCCGACAGCACCATCTTGATCTGCCCGTTGGCGACGAAGGCAGTCTCGAGAGAATCGGAGTGTCGTGACTCGGCGTTGAGCGCGGCGGGAGCCGACAACAGAGCGCTGGCCAGGCCCAGTGCGCTCAGGGAAAAGAGCTTGCGCATCGTGCTACCTCCTAGGGTACGGATACCTATGGAAGACGAGAGCAGGCCGCGAAAGTTTCGTCGCGAGTCGCCTGCTTGCTATAGCTAGACCAGAGCGACGGCGACGAGCGCGACGCCCCACAGAGCCAGGGCGCCTCCCGAAAGCCGGCTGATCAGTCGACCCCGAGGGACGACCTTCTCGAGCAAGACGAAGACGGTGAGCGCCGCGATCCAGGGGAGGTTCATGATCCCCAGCACGAAGAGAAGTGCCATCAGCAGCCAGCAGCAACCGAGGCAGTACAGGCCGTGGTGCAGACCCATCAATACCGCCTGCCCTCGCCCTTCACGCCAGTGAGTGGTGAGAAAGATCACTGGAGATCGGCAGTGGCTGAGGCAGGCATCCTTGACGGGGCTCCATTGAAAGGCGCCTGCCAGGATGAGAACGACGCCGCCGACGAGCGGCGGGATGCTCCCCATCATCGAGGACAACAACCCCGTCAGATGGAGGCCCCAATTGGCGAGCGTGGCGAGCACGGAGAAGCCCACCCAAGCCAACAGGTAGCCGCTAGTGAAGAGAGCCGTCGGCACGAGCGGCCGCCCCTGGTCCTGGCGTTTCTGCATCACGCCCGCGTAGAGAAGGATCATGGGCGTCGCCGACGGCAGCATCATCGCCACCATCATCACCGCCCACATGGCGAACATGAAGACGAAGGCGCCCGTGCTCCACGACCGAGTGCTCGGCATCGCCATGGCCGAGGCCATGGACCCCATGTCCATCGAGCCCATAGTCGCGGCGATCCGCAACGTGTAGACCCAGGCAAGGGCCGAGATGACGGCTATCGCCGCGAGCAGCACCGCACGATCGCGCCGGACGAGGGCCGCATAGGACGCCCCGGAAATCACGCAGAGTCCGAGCGGGGATCTAGGCGCTCGTCCAGGAGATCTGGCCCACGGCGCCGGACTTGCACTGAAACGCCACCGGCATGTCCGGATCGTTCCAGGTCGTGCCCTCGCTCGGGGCGAGCTCGGCTGAATTGCCGGCGAACTGGAAGGCGAGAATGAAACCGGTGTTCTGCATGGTCATCCGGTCACCCGCGTCGTTGACGAGACGCTTCGAGACGATCTCGCCGAGACCGTCGACGGTGGCGTGCACCTCGCCGTCCTGCTCCTCTATGTCCATGCGCACCTGCCGGGTCGGCAGCCAACTCGAGAGCAGAGACGCGCCCACTTCCATCCCGCCACCCTGCTGTCCCTGAAGGATCGTCTCCATTGCCCGTTGCTGCTCGTCGGAGATGCGCTCATCCACGTACACCCGCCCCGTCCCGTCGGCGTCGAACAGCGTCGGACCTGGAAAGTGGAGGCCGACTACAGCATCGCAGCCGCTCAGATCCACCCCGTCGAAACTCCCTTCGCGGATGCGGACCACGAGTGCCGTCCCGCACCAGCCCTGGTCCATGATCATCAACTCTTCGACGCCGTACCAGCAAGGGCAGAGCATGTTGCAGCTGCAGGTCTCGATGAACTCGCCAGTCACGTTCCAGGCCATTCCGCGTCTCCTCCGTCTTCTTGGCGTGTCGATCGATTGTAGCAGGCGTCCTCGGTCAGCGCATGCGCCTCATGGGCACCGAGGCCGAGGCCGAGGTCGTCGGAGTCGCCGCCGACAGCAAGGCCAGAAGCCTTGCGCGATCGCCCCTCTCCACGGGTCTACATCGCGCACTCGCAGTCCTCAGCCGCTGGCATTGGCAGCCGCATGACCCTTCTCATCCGCTCCGAGGTCGGCACCCAGGACACCCTTGGTGGACTTCGACACGCAGCTCGGCGACTGGACCCGAACGTGCCGCTGTACGCCGCGGGAAGTCTCGAGGCGCACCTCGGCTCCACCCTCATTCAGGAGCGTCTCTCCGCGACCCTGCTCGGTGTGGTCGCCGTGGGCGTCCGCCTCGGTCTGAGGCGGTTCTCGACTGCTGAGCGGATTGCTATTCGGAGTCGAGAGTACCGACGTCGGCACCTATACGATGGTCGCGGGAGTCATGGCGGCGGTCGCTTTGTCGCCAGCTGTCTGCCGGCTCTGAGGGCTAACCTCGTGGATCCGGTAGCAGCGCTCCGCACCGAGTGAGACGGTGTCTCCGCTAGTGCCCCGTGCGGGTAGGCCGGACACGATCGCGAGAGCGCAAATACAATCGTAGGCGAGGGAACCGAATGGACGGAAAGTTTGCTATCGACCAGGACAACTGCGCCTTTCGCATCGTCGATGGCGAGGCGGTCCTGATTCACTCCGAGACCACGTTCTACTACGGCCTCAACGAGGTCGGGACGAAGGTCTGGCAGATGTTGCTGGACAGCGACGTGACGGTGGACGAAGTGGCCTGGAAGCTGCACGGCGATTCGGGTGAGCCTCCGGCCGAGCTGGTCGCCGCCACGGCGGCCTTTCTCGGCGAGCTCGCGAACGAGCAGTTCCTCACCAAGGGAGGCGGAGTGACGGCAGGACACTCTGACCCGACCGCCCCGCTCACGGCACCGGACGCCCCGGACTGGATGCCTCAGATCAACAAGTACGACTCGCTCGACGAGCTGATCATCACTGGTGAGTGACCTCAGCTGCGCTCACACGCAGGCACACCTCAAGTGGTGCCTCGACATCCTCTTCGGCTCAGGGTCCTCTGAGCGCACGCCGGCCAAGTGCCCGTACGATCTGCTGGCTTTCTGTCAACGCCAGCAGATCGGTCCTCTCCTCTTCCAGCGATCCGAGCTTTTCATCGAGTCGCTCGGGCTCCCATGGGGGCTCGAGGGTGGGATCGAGGCGGCCTCCCTCGAGCAGTGGCAACGGTCCAACCGCATCCGGTTCGAGCTCAATCGTGTCCGCTCGTCGCTGGCGGCAGCCGGGATCGAGTGGGTGCTCCTCAAGGGTCTCGCCCTCGCGCACCGCTTCTTTGGCTCGCCCGACGCTCGTGCCTGCTCCGATCTCGACGTTTTGGTCCATCGCGCCGACCTCGGGCGCGCCACCGACTCTCTGACGGCCGCCGGCTACAAGCTCTGCTCCCCCCGACTCGACGGCGGTGGTCCATGGCGTCGCATGCAACGCCGGGCGCTGCATCATGTCGAGCTTGCCGGCGGCTCGTGCGAAGTCGAGCTGCACCACTGCCTGCGCTCTCATCCTGCCCTCCACATCCCTGAGAGCCAACTCTGGTCGGGCGTCGAGAACTCCGATGCCGTCAGGGGCGGCTGCCGCGTTCTCTCCGACGAGAACGTGCTGCTGACGATGCTTCTGGCCCTCCACGCCGATGTGGAGCTCGGGGTCGCCAACCTCAAGAGCCTGGTCGACGTCGACGCGGTGCTGACGGCCGTCGACGCTTCGACCGACTGGCAGGCCTTCTTCGCGCGGCGACGCGCCGAGCGGACGTTGGCCATCGCCGTTAACGGCATCGCGCTCACGACCCGGCTGCTCCGCGGTCAGAACCGCTACCCGGCGGTCGACGACGCCGTGCGCCAGGCCGCCCTGGCGAGGCTCGTTCGGCCACCCGTTGCCGGCTCACCGATCGGGGAGTTCGTCGCACTCTTCGACTCGACCGAGCTCGCCCCGTCCGCGGCACGCCGGAGACTCGTGCGAAACAAGCTCTGGGCACACCGCCAATACCACGGTGGCCTACTGAGCGCACTCTGGAGCTGGGCTAGCTCTCTGCCGATCCGCCTGCACGGCAGCAGCCGCCCGTTCCAGAACTTTCAGGAACGGCGCTGAGCGTGCAGCAGCACCGAGACATCGCTCGCTCCCTTTGCCGCGACTGGCCCCGCCACGACCCGTCCTTCAGCGAAGAGCAGCTCCGGGTCGGCAGCCTCGTACTGCGCGTGCGCAGCTCACAACCCCGCTTTCTGCCGATGCTGCATGAGCTGATCCGCACCCGTCCCCTGGGCTCGGTCCGCCGCTCGGACTCGCACACCCTCTTTCTGACACTCGTCGAGGACCCACAGACGCTCGATGCGCTGGCAGCTGGCTATGAGAGCGGGCTGCAGCGCGCCGACAGCGCCGGACCGGCGGGACAGGCTGTGACCGAGATCCGTCACGACATCAGCCGCAGCATCGTGTGTGACACCGATGCACAGAGAACTGATGTCCTGGTGCTCCTGGGCAGCGCCGGTCAATCCGAGGAGCGCATCCTCTCGGCCATCATGATCGCCGTGTACCGCATCCTCTACCACCTCGGTCGAGTGTTGATCCACGCGGCAGCCATCGGGATGAGCGGCGGCACGAACGTTCTTTTGGGCGACAAAGGCAGCGGCAAGACGACCACCAGCATGTACCTCGGGCGCCGTGGCTTCCCGATCCTGGCGGAAGATCACGTGCTGCTCTGCCAGCGTCCGGACGGCTACACCGTCAGCGGCTGCGACGACTGCATCCGCCTGACTCGCGAGACCGAGCTCCTGTTCTTCGAGAACGGCCTCGATCTCCCCATCACCGACATCGGTGGCGTAGCCAAGAAAGAGCTCGACCCCACGACACGTGAGGAGATCCTGTGGCGACCGTTCGAGGACGCGCCGGTACGGCGCCTCTTTCTTCCTCGCGTGGGTGACGAGTTCAAGGTGGAGCGGCTGGCTTCACTGCCTGCCGTCCTCGGCTTGGTGGCGTCGGTGCAGAAGCGATTCCGCTTCGTCGACCGCGACGACCGGCAGCGATTCCTCGACTACTTCAGCGACTTCGTCGAGCCGCTCGAGGTTTACCGGCTCACCCTGAGTCGCGATCTCGACCAGCTCCATCGACTCGCCGACTGGTTCGAGGAGCACCAGGAGAGGGGTTAGCCCGCCTGCCGAGACCGGATCCGCCCGAGGCGATCCGTCATTCGCGTCACGCAGGTGTCGGGTGAGTCGAGGTCGCGGCTCCGCCGCTGAGCGAGAAGCGCGCGCTGGGCGTCATCGGGCCGCCGTTGTCGGGCCCGCTCCATCAACCGGCTAGCCTGGTCCAGATCCGGCGAGGCCCAGCGCTGCTGAGCCGAGTAGTAGGGCGACCACTCCATGCCGGTGACGGGTCGCAGCTGGTAGTCGACGAGCAGGCTCGAGTCCTCGCTCAGAAAGTCGGTCTGGCCGCCGTATGCCGTGGTCAACACCAGGTTGGCATGCGCCACCGCCTCTCGATGCGGATAGCCGAAGCCTTCAGCTCGCTGCAGCAGGACAAAGCAATCGCCCCGGCGGTGCAGTCCCTCGACCTCGGCCTCCGAGAGCAACTCGACGATCGGGACGATCCGCGCGTATCTCAGTACGTTGATGCGCGACTTGATCGCGGAGAGTCGGTCGAGCACCTGCTGCGGGTCTTCGCCGGGCCGATCGATATAGGTCTTCAGGACCAGTACCGCTTTCGGGTCGCGCGCGAACGTCGACCAGTAGGTCTCGAGTAGCTCCTCTGGGTTCTTCCTCTCGTGCCACTGAAAGATCGAGTAGAAGACGTAGTCGTCGTTCTCGAGAGACTCGAGCGCGCGCGGCAGCTTCGGCTCCGTTTCCTGAGGGGTGAAGATGTTGGGGATCGCCACCACCGGACACTCGACGCCACTGTCACGGAACACCTGCACGTTCCACGTGCTGGGGACCCACACTTCGTCGACGCTGTTGCACGCCTTGGTCCAGATCGGGTGGAGCCGATCGGTCTCCCAGGCTGTCGCGCCGATCGTGATCTCGGGCCCTTCCTGGCGCAGGGTCCGCCAGCGGTCGGGCGTGATGTGCAGGATCTGGACTCGGCAGTCGAGGGGGCGTTCCACCAGCTCCCTTAGAATGCGCACGTCGCGCCCCAGCTCGGGGCCTTCTGCTTCCTCATCCAGGGGCACGATCGAGACCGGGTAGCCCCGCTCGTGCAGCGCAAGAACCGCCGTGCGGGCTGCCCGGGCGTACCCGGTAGCTCCGAACACCGGCGCCACGTAGCGCACCCCACCCGCAAAATCGGACTTGTCTTTCGTTTCTCGAGACCCCCGTGCCGTGAGCGCCGCAAAGCTAACACCTCCTCGGGTCGACCTGGTCGGGCGCCTGGACGCGAAAAGCGCGTTCTCACAGATCAACCTCACCCTCCTCGAGCTGCTCGAGGCCTCCGGCCGGTGGGCGGTCGGTCACCGCTCGGGGCCCTCGGCGAAGTCGACGGCCTCGCCTCCCGACCTGACCATCTGGCAGGACTGGGAGGACGACTTCGCCTCGGCACAGACTCCGACCACCGGCAAGCTCGCCGCCATCCGACCGTGGGATTTCGGTCCCTATCCCCCAACATGGGCCGAGAAGATTCGTCGCGACTGCGACGAGCTCTGGATCCACTCATCCTGGACCCGGCAGCTCGCCTTACGCTCCGGAGTACCGAGCGAGCACATCCGCGTCATCCCGCTCGGCGTCGACTGCGATCGCTTCTGCCCTGAGGGAGACCCGATGGCGCTCCCGTCCCAGTGCCGCAGCTTCCGTTTCCTCTTCGCCGGAGCCACGGTGCGGCGCAAGGGATTCGACATCGCCGTCGACGCCTTTCTCGAGGCCTTCGACCCCGGTGAAGACGTATGTCTGGTCGTCAAGGATCGCACCGACGGGGTCTTCTACTCCGGTCAGCAGGGAGTCGACGCCAGACTGAGACTCGAGCCCTACGTCGAAGCCGGCAACGTCGCCTTCGTCCACGAGCATCTTCCGATCGACGACCTGGCGGCGCTCTATCGTGCCTGCGACGTGCTCGTACTTCCCTACCGCGCCGAGGGGTTCGCGCTCACGGCCGCGGAGGCCATGGCCTGCGGCACGCCGTGCCTCGTGCCCCGCTTCGGCGCCTGCCTCGACTACTGCGACGACGACAACGCACTCTTCGTCTCGCCGCGGCGGATCTGCCTGCCAGTGGCCCGCGAGATTGCCTATAACACGCTGGGGTTCACCGCAAAAGTCGACGAAGTCGATTTCTGCGAGGTCCCGGTCGAGGTGCTGACGCGGCGGATGCGGGAGATCTTCGAGCATGGCAAGCAGGACCTCCGCGCCCGCGGCGTGCTCGCCGCCGAGACCATCCGCACCCGGTTCTCGCTCGGCTCGATGGCAAGAAATCTCGACGAGGCGATCGACAGCCTCGTCTCTGGCCGTGCTCGCCGCGGCCGAGGCCAAGTCGAGACCCTGAGATGACCATCCATCGGCCTCCCCTCGGCCTCCACATCGGACTCCCGCGCACCGGAACCAAGACGCTGGAATGGCAACTCTTCACCCGGCACCCACACATCCACTACATGGGTCTTCGGCACCGTCGCCTCTCGCTTCTGTGGCCTCGCAGGCCACTGAGGTATCGCAGCGAGGTCGCGCGCGAGTTCTTCGAGAGCCAACTGTTCGGGTCGATGGATCTCGATGCGATCCGCAGAATCTGGCAAAAGCAGCAGGCCGAGGTCGCACGTGACCAGACCATTGTTTGGTCGCTGGAGACCCTGTCACGGGGACCGCTCGCCCTGCGAAGAGGCCGGGCCAAAAGGATCTGGCGGCTGCTCAGGCCCTGCAACGTGATCTTCACCCTCCGCGAGCCGATCACGCACCTCGAGTCGGTGTACGCGATGCTCATGCGAGGCAGACTGAGGCGCTCCATCGATGAGACCGTCCAGCCGATCGACGCCTGGTTCGAAGATCCCCAGGAGAGTCCCTTCGCGAAATTCTTCGACCACGCCGAGACGGTGCGCGCGTATCGAGAGCTCTTTGGCCCCGAGTCGGTCAAGGTCATGCTCTTTGAGAAGCTCCAGCAGGATCCCCGTGGCTTCTTCGCCGAGGTCAGCGAGCACCTGGGCATCGACGCCGGCGTCGGCGCCGAGCTCTATGCCGACCGCGTCGACAACGCCCGGATCAGCCAGCGTCAGATACGGATGGGAATCTGGCTGCGTCAGCGGCCGGCGCTCTGGACCGCGGTGCAAAGACTGGGCCGCGGATTCCGCACGAATCTGCTCTACCGCACTCCCCGCAAGGCGAGCACCTCGTCGCAGGTCCTGTCGCCGGCCAACGCGGATCGAGTCCGAGAGCTCAGTCGGCCGAGCAACCGCTGGTTCCGGGAGGAGTTCGGTCTCGAGGTCGAAGAGTACGGCTATACCGTCTGAGGCGATGCCTGGAAGATGAGCGGGACAGATCGACGACCGCTCGCCATCCACTTGGGCTTGCCGCGCACGGGCACCAAGACACTGCAGTGGCAGCTCTTCTCCCGGCACCCACAGATCCACTACGTGGGTAACTCGAGCCGACGTCCAAACCGCCTCAGCCAACAGGCCTCGCAATTCTTTCGCGACGCCCGCGCGGAACAGCTGTTCCGCCAACGGATCATGCTTGCGCCCTCGCCGAATCTAGAGGAGAGCCGCGAGCTCTGGCGCAGCCTGCAAGCCCAGGCCGACCCGGACAAGACCATCGTGTGGTCCGACGAGGATCTGTCCTGGGGTCCGCTGAACACCCGAAGTGTCCGCGCGGGGCTCGTTTGGCGGCTCTTCCGGCCGTGTCGGATCCTCCTCACTCTGCGCGAGCCCGTCGACCACATCGAGTCCGTGCACCGCATGATTCTGCGCCGCCAGATCATCAGGCCCGACGAGTACGCGGCCCCGCCGACGTCGATCGATGAGTGGCTCGAGGATCCCGAGGACTCGACCCGCGCCAAGGTCTTCGACCACGCCGAGACGGTACGCGCCTATCGCAGGCTCTTCGGCGCGGAGTCGGTCAAGGTGCTGCTCTTCGAGCAACTCCGAGACGACCCCCGCGCCTTCTTCGCGAATTGCTGCGAGCACTTCGGCGTCGACCCAGGGGTCGGCGCCGACCTCTACGCAGGACGCGCCGACAACGCCAGAATCTCCGACCGCCAGGTACGCATGGCCATCTGGCTCCGGAACCGTCCCTTCCTTCAGCGCGTCGTCAACCGCGTCCGTCCGGGGTTTCGCGCAGCTTCTCTCTATCGCATTCCGCGCACCCGAAGCCGCTCCCTCCCGACTCTGTCGCCAGCCAGCGCGGCGCGAATCCGCAAGCTCAGCAGACCGAGCAATCGCTGGTTCCGCGACGAACTGGGATTGCCCCTCGAACGCTACGGCTACCCCGTCTGACTCACGCCAGGGCGCGAATCGAGGCAAAGGCACCGGCGGCCAGACCGAACAGCACCGCCGCTCGGCCGAGCCGGCGCGACCAGCCGGCCCCCAGCGTCTCCCCGATCACCAGCGCAAGGAACGGCAGGGGGAGAAGGATCCGGGTGAAGTGGTTGAAAGAACTGTAGACCTTCGGGCTGAGCACGATCGCGAGCGTGGTGAAGGCCAGGAAGGCGAGCTCCGCCGGCCCGGGCCAGCGGCGGGTACGCCAGAAGGCCACGACCAGGGTCGCCGCCAGAGCGATCGAACACAACAGAGCCAGGGTGGAGAACGACTCGATGGTCACCAACAGGCGCGAAGGCGCGCTGCGGAGCCTCTCGAACCTACCCGGCAGCCATCCGAAGGGCCACCACAGGTTCGTACGGCCAATCTGGGGAAGGCGCGCGAGATGGAGTCCCAAGTAGGCCATCCACCCGCCGAGCAGGCCGCAGGGAATCGCGACCGCAGCCACGGCATCCCTTCGCCGACCGCTTCGCCAGGCGTCCACGGCCATCGCGGGAGCCACCAGCAGAGCCGTCTCGCGGGTGAGCGCCGCTGCTGCCGCGACCCAGGGAGCCAGAGAGAACCCCCGCCGCTCCCACGTCACGACCGCGAGGAGAACGAAGGCCGTGGCCGCCGGATCGACAAGTACACGGGTCACGCCCACGAAGATGCCGACGTTGAGCCAGAGTGCCAGGGTCCAGAGCGGTGAAGCACCGATGGAGATCAACCAGCAGCCGGTGATGATGATCGAGGCGAGGGCTCCCAGCCACGTGAGGAGAATGTAGACAACAGCGGCACGACTCTCTCCGAAACCCGACAGGATCCACGCCGCCAACGACAGAAGGACGCGGCGACCGCGAAAGGTCGGGTTGTCGATTGCCTCCGTGGTGGCCGGATCGAGAAAGAGGGGGTCCGTGGCCAGAATGGAGTAGAACTGACCGTCGTAGCCGCTACGGTGCTTTGGCACCTGCCGCAGCAGCTCCGTCGTGGCCGGCCGCCTGGCGTCGAACAGTGCGAGACCCCTCAGGTCCCCGTCCCAGTTCTCGCGCACCAGAAGCGTGAGGCAGAAGGCCCAGAAGACGAGGCCGATCGCGGTTGCCATGCGGAGTTGGGCTCGAGAGCTCGGCATTGCCAACCGGTAACCTACTACCTTCAGGCAGATCCCTCGGGCCAGGGAGCCGACGAGCTGAGAAGACGTTGATTCGCTGGGTGCGGATGGCCTAACAGAGCGTCAGATCGACCGTTCTCGATCGCGCCAGTAAGGCTCGCGCAGGAGTCGTTTCTGCAGCTTCCCGGTCTCCGTACGTGGCAGCTCGGCGAAGTCGAGGCTCCTAGGTACCTTGTAGCCGGCGAGGTAGTCACGGCAGTGCTTGAGCAAACTCGCCGCCAGTGCGTCGTCGGCGGCGGATCCGGCCACAACCTCGACCACTGCCTTGACCTGCTCTCCGAACTCCGCATCGGGAATGCCGAACACGGCGACATCGGACACCGCCTCGTGCTCGCTGAGAACACGCTCCACTTCCGCCGGGTAGATGTTGACTCCGCCCGAAATGATCATGTCGGTCTTGCGATCGCTGAGATAGAGGTAGCCGTCGTCGTCGAGAACCCCGATGTCGCCCATGGTGAACACTCCCGGCTCACGATGGGCCTGGGCGGTCTTGGCCGTGTCGCCGTGGTACTCGAAATCGGTCGCCATCATGCTGCGTAGAAAGATCTGGCCTGGCTCTCCGGGCGGGCAAGGCTCGCCATTCTCATCGAGGATGCTCACCTCGACGATCGGCACCGGCCGGCCCACGCTCGTGGGTCGCTCGAGCCACTCCTGCGACGAGATCAGGCTGATGATCGCGCCCTCGGTGCCGCCGTAGTACTCGGTGAGAACGGGACCCCACCAGTCGATCATCCTCCGCTTCACGTCCGGCGGACAGGGAGCTGCGCCGTGCCACACCACCTTCAGGCTGGAGCCGTCGAAGGCCACCCGCGTCTCTTCGGCGACACGGAGCAGACGGACGAACTGGGTCGGCACGAGATGCACGTTGGTGACCGAGTGCTCGTCGATGAGACGCAGTGACTCCTCGGGATCAAAGCCGTGGCGCATGACCACGGTGCTGCCGCCGGCGAGCGGCAGGTAGGAAAAGGCCCACTGCGCCGAGTGATACACCGGGCCACACAGTAAGGTGACGCCGCCCTGCGGCGCTCCGGTCATCATGCTGAACCCCTGGCTCGCCGCCTGAGCGTTGCCCACCGGAGAGCCCAGATCGCCGAGACGCCGGACTCCCTTCGGGTGTCCCGTCGTCCCGGAGGTGTAGAACATCGGGCCGCCCTGACCCTGATCGGCCGGCTCGTCGTCGGAGGCCCGAGCTAGAAGATCCTCGTAGAGCTCGAAGCAATCGGTCTCCTCTTCGCCCAGAAGTGCCGTCACGGTGAGCGCGCCGAGACCGGCGGTCGCCTCGCAGGCCAGATCGGCGAATCTCGGATCGACCACCAACGCGCGAGCTCCCGAGTTCTCGAGGATGTATCGCACCTCCTCTGCCACCAGGTGCCAGTTGACCGGCACCGCGAGGAGCGCCGAGTGCGCGCAGGCGGCGAAGATCTCGAAGTACTCACGCCGATTGGTCGACAGCACCGCAACCCGGTCGCCGGGCCCCAGACCACGCCCTCTCAAGGCGTGAATGCAGCGGTTGACCCGGCGATCGAGCTCGCCCCAGGCCAGCGTGCCGCGCTCGTCGATCAGCGCGGCGGCGTCGGGGCCGCGCGCCTCCACCACCGCTCGTAGAAGCTCGGCCACTAGGGCGAACCGCCTAGAGCCAGGTCCAAGCCTGCAGGTCTATGTTCCAGAACGCCCAGCAGTCCTGACTGAGCCCGGTCTCGAGCACCCACTGAGGCAGGCCGGACTCGTCACCACGGGAAATGACCGGGTGGTCATCGAGGTGCCAGGTGGACTTGACGATGCCACGGTAGGGCGTGGCAACGTCGTCTTCGTGAGGCACGATCTCGGTGATATCGACGTGGACCTGCCAACCGACTCGGGCGCCGCCACCGTCCTCTCTGATGAAGGAGATGAAGTCACCGTCGCGCTTGAAATCTTCGACGAAATCGATATCGGCGATGTGCGCGGTGAACGAAGACCTCAGGCTCTCAGGGCTCGGCTCGCCGGCGGTGCATGCCCCTAGCAGCGCCGCGCATCCGAGCGCGACGGCGGCGACCCCAGCATGGCGCGCTCGCAACGTCATCGGCTCAGCCATCCTACGGCAGAATCACGAACCAGATCACGAAGCCGGCCAGGGTGAGCTCGACCAGAAAGATCGCCCAGACCGCAAGGCGGATCCCCCTACCCGGTCGAATACGAGGATCCATACGATTCTTCTGAAGCCAAAGCACCGCTCCGCTCTGGATCGGCAGCATCAGGGCGAGCGTCATCGAGCCGATGGTGACCAGGAGCACCGGGTTCTGGAAGTAGCGGTAGAGGAGGAAGGCGAAGATCGGAATGACCACCGCGTACCCGCGGATGATCGCCCGCCGCGCGTCGAGGTTGGACCGATCGAGAAAGCCCAACTCCATCAAGTAATCGGGGATATACCGGCCGCCACCAGACACGGCCGACAGGGTGGTCGAGAACAGGATGCAGAACGCGCCAAAGCCGAACAGCCACACCGACCAGCCGCCGAGAGTCTGGGTGAACATTCCCGACAGAACGGAGATCGTCTCGAGGCCGTCGGGGCGCTCGCCGAGCGCATTCAGCACGCCGGCTCCGAGGATGTAGAACGGCACGGTCGCGCAGGTGAGGATCCCGAGGGTCACCCATACGTCGGTCTGCAGCACCTTCATCCAACCCTTCGCCCGCTTCTCCCACCCGGGAGCGTCGGAGCGGCCGATGAAGTTCGGGTAGCCCTTCTCGACGCACCAGTAGGTGTAGGCCGAGGTCTCCCCGGCATTGACTCCGGTGTAGCCGTACACCGACATCGCCAGAGCGACGTAGACCAGCGGAAAGTCGAAGCTGAAGCCCTCGGCGAGATCGGCGCTCGTGACCGCGTACTCCGTCCCCTGCATCAGAAAGGCACAGATCAGGGTCGCCACGGTAAAGCTCATCACCAGAAAGAGCATCGAGCGCTCCAACACCTTGTAGGAGCCCGTGATCAGGAGCGCGATCGCCGCCACGGCGACAAGGCCGGCTGAGGCCGTCGACGAGAACTGGGGAAAGAGGAGCGTCAGGGCCTGCCCGGCTCCGCCGACAATGCCCCCCAGGCCCATGGTCGACGGGATCCACGCGATCAGCATCAGCCAGATGGCGAAGCTCACCGGACCCTTCGGGCCGTTGATCTTGCCAGGCAGCCGGTTCATCGCCCGGATATAAGTGTCGCCGGAGACCAGGATGTAGCGGCTCAGCTCGGCCTGGATCAGCGACTTGATCCAGCACGACAGCAGCACCCACCACAGCAGCACGAACCCCGCGGCCGCACCGAGGCCGGCAGTGAGGATGATCTCGCCCGAGCCGACGATCGAGCCCGAGATGACGATGCTCGGGCCGAGGTACTTGAGCCGACCCCGCCAGTTGGTGGGTGGCTCGATCGCCTCGCCGTCGCGGACTGTGTACGGATCTTGGAAGTTCTCTGGGCTTTCCGGATCGGCAGCCATCAGGTGTCGATCTCGGCTACTGAACAGTCCTGGCAATGGACATTGTCAACAGGTTCGCCCGCGACGAGGGCTGCCAACCAGTCTCGGAAGAGCACCTTGCCGACCCGCAGGGAGTAGAACGTGTCGCGCTGCAGGATGGTGTGGGCGTCGCCACCCGCGGTGTAGGCGCGGAAGTTGGGCACGGCGGCGGCGATGTCCGCGCGGTTAGCGTCGAGCAGAGGCTCGAGCGAGTCGGCACCTGCGCCAGAGATTCCGAGAAAGCGCAGCTGCACACCATCCTCGGCATTGTCGAACTGAGCGAAGGCGATATCGGGATTCGCCTTGCCCGCCTCTATGTAGAGCCGCTCGTAGTTGAACTCCTCCGACGCCAGCGCGGCGAGACCCGGTACGTCGGCAACCACGTCGAGGGTGCCCCACGCCTCGTGCGGACGGGCGGAGCCGGTCTGGCGGCGGTAGCCGCCGGAGGCGTCGCCGAGCTGCACCACTCGGCTCGAGGGATAGTGCGCCTTGATCACGTGCGCGTAGTAGGGCGACGGGATCGATCCCGCGCTCGAGCCGGTGACGAAGACGGTCTCCGGCGAGGCGAAGGCGCTGAAGGTCCAGTCGAGCGCGGCACGCACGTTGACGGCACCCTTGTGCTCGGTCGTGAACTCGTGCGCCTCATGATCCTCGCCTGCGGGCGCCTCGTAGGCGGCCAGGCGATTGCCGAGGTGCACGTCGCCCGTGCAGTAGGGCACGAAGACGGCGCTGTAGTCGCGTAACGGGTTGTCGGCGCGGGTGTAGTCGAAGATGCCGCCCTGTGCGCCCTCGGGTCGCTCTTCACCAGGCTTCGCTTCGATCAGGCGCTCGACGGCCGTCATCGAGTACGTGGGCTGGCCATCCCGATCGCAGGTCGCGCCATTCCAGCAGCCGCCTCCACCCTGGAGGTAGAAGATCACCTTCTCCGGATCGCCGGGCCGGGCGAAAAAATGGAACGGGCTGCCGTCGGAGCAAGTCGTCTCGCCACCCGGCTCGAACGTGTTCCAGCCAGGCTCGAGCGACGCGAAGACGCTCGGCTCCTCGACCGCATTGGCGACGGCGGCCTCCTCTTCGGGTGCGGTGCACGCCGCGCTGAGCGAAATGGCGACGACGCCAACAATCCAAGACGTCCTGCGGACCCAGGACGATCCTCTACTACGAGTTCTCAGGCGCATCGCACTCCTCCTCCAGCATTTGCTTTCGCGGTGGGCGCCGAATGGTACCGTGCCAGGCCCGTAGCCAGACAATCGACGATTCTCAGAGCCGCCACCGCCATGAGACAGAGCTCGTTTCTCATCCCGATCCTCCTCTCCGCGCTCGCCTGGGCCGAGCCCTCCCACGCCCAGAGCCTGCCCAGCTGCGACTCGGACAACGGCGGCATCGAGGTGCCCGCCGGGTTCTGCGCGCTGGTCGTCGCCGACGATCTCGGCCCCACCCGACACATGGTCTCGATGCCGAACGGCGACCTCTACGTGGCGGTCCGCAACCGCCGCGAGCCGGGCGGGATCGAGGCCCTGCGCGACACCGACGGCGACGGCCGTTTCGATGTACGCGAGCGCTTCGGCGAGGAGGGCGGCACCAGTCTTCGCCTGCACAAGGGGCACCTCTATCTGGGTCGCACCAACGCCATCGTGCGCTACCGCCTCACTCCGGGCCAGCTCGTGCCCCAGGGAGAGGCCGAGCTGCTGGTCACGCTCCCCGATCAGCGATCCCATGCCGCCAAGGGCATCGCCTTCGACGGCAGCGGCGGGATGTTCGTGAACGTGGGCGCGCCCGCCAACGCCTGCCAGTTCCCCGACCGCGAAGAGGGCGTGCCGGGGCAGGACCCTTGCTCGCTGCTCGAGAATCACGGCGGGGTCTGGAAGTTCGACGACGAGAAGACCGGCCAGAGCCAGGCCACCGCTCCGCGCTATGCCACGGGCATGCGCCAGAACTTCGCCATGGACTGGCACCCGAGCGCCGGGGGGCTGTATCTCGTCCAGCACGGCCGCGACCAGCTCAACACACTCTGGCCCGAGCATTTCACCGTCGAGCAGAACGCCGAGCTGCCCTCGGAGGAGCTCTTGAAGGTCGAGGAGGGCTCGAACTTCGGCTGGCCGTACTGTCACCACGACTGGCAGCAGGGCAAGCGCGTGCTGGCGCCCGAGTACGGCGGCGACGGCAAGAAAGTGGGGCGTTGCGATCAGTACCCGCTGCCGCTGATCGGCTTCCCCGGACACTGGGCACCGAACGGTCTGCTCTTCTACGACGGCGAGCAGTTCCCCGAGCGCTACCGCGGCGGTGCCTTCATCGTCTTTCATGGCTCGTGGAACCGGGCTCCGCTGCCGCAGGGTGGCTACAACGTGGTGTTCGTGCCGTTCGACGGCGGACATCCAGCGACCGGTGAGTGGGAGGTCTTCGCCGACGGCTTCGCCGGCGACGAACCGATCGTCGATCGCGGGGCGGCAACCTATCGACCGTCAGGCGTCGCCATCGGCCACGACGGCAGCCTCTACATCTCGAACGACAAGACCGGCCGGATCTGGCGGGTCGTCCATACGGGGCGGTAGAGTGCGATCTCGCAACTCTCGAAAGGAAGGCGCAATGAAGAGAGCACACTTCACGGCGGCCGTGGTTGCCGCGGTCCTCGTTTCCCTGGCGATCGGTAGCGGCGCCGCCTTCGCGGCCGATCAGGAGTATTACGAGCTACGCGCCTACCGCGTTGCCGACGCGGGCAAGCAGGCCATGCTGATGCGTTACCTCGAGAAGGGTCTGGTGCCGGCGCTTGAGCGGGCCGGCCTCGACCGGATCGGCGTCTTCACGCTCTTGGACGACCCCGAGGCCGACGAAGACGATCTGTCGGTATGGATGATCATCCCCTACCCCAGCGCTCAAGCCTTCATCGACATCAAAGGCACGCTCGCCGCTGATAAGAAGCATCTCGCCGCGTCGGAGGAGTACTACGCCCAGCCACGCGACGACCCGATGTACAGCCGGGTCGAGAACTGGTTCACCAAGGCCTTCGTGGCGATGCCACGAATGGTGCTGCCGAAAGAGGCGAAGTCCAAGTCCGCGCGGATCTACGAGGTGCGCTTTTACGAGAGCCACAACGCCGACACGGCGCGGCGCAAGATCCACATGTTCAACAACGGCGAGATCCCGATCATGGAGGACGTAGGCCTGGCGCCGGTGCTGTACGGCGAAACGCTGACCGGCGACAACCTGCCGAACCTGGTTTACATCGTTTCGGGACCGAACATGGAGAAGCACCGCGAGCACTGGCAGGCCTTCGGCGCGCACCCGGACTGGAAGCGGATGAGCTCGATGGAGATGTACAAGGGCACGGTTTCGGGCATCTTGAACTTCTTCCTGGTGCCCACCGGCTTCTCGCAGATGTAGCCTGGACGGCCCGCGCTAGGCTGCGGTCTGAGGCTCGTAGACCGACACGTGCCGCTTGCTCGCCGGGCCGAAGGGCTCGCCCTGCCAGCCGGACCGTCGCTCTCTGAGGCGAAGGCCGGCGATGCGCGCCATGAGGTCGAGCTCACTTGGCCAGGCGTAGCGCGTGACAATCGGAAAGAGCTCAACGCCTTCTGGGGTCAGGACCACGTGGCTTTCCTCGAGCGTCTGGGCCACGTTCTCGAAGCAGCGCACCTGCTCTTCCTGGGAGAGCTCGATGCCGGATCGTAGCCGTTCATGGCGCCCTCGGTCGGAGGCTCGCCGCCCGGCGGTCAGGAGCTCGGCGACTTGCGGAACCGGAGAATGGTGAGGGCGATGAACGGAAGGAAGAGCGGCACCTTCATCCACCACCACGCGTCTGCGGAGATCAGCTCGGGAATCGCGATCAGCCAGAGAGCAATCAGCGCCCAGATCGGTACTTCGCGCATCGCCGTTGTATAACACGACCGCTCGTGACCTGTCTTCCGCCTGCCGGCGTATCGGATAGGCTGCCGCCCTGGACCCGCATTCCCACGGAGACACCTCATGAAGAACCGCTCCATACTCGCCACCATCCTCGGCGTTGCCTTCCTACTCGCCGGTGCCGCGATCTCACTCGAGACCGACAATTGGCCGTCCTTTCGGGGCGCCGAGGCGCTGGCCGTCGCCGACGACGACCCACGCCTCCCGACGAGCTGGTCTACGACCGAAAACGTCGTTTGGAAGACCGAGATCTCGGGGCTCGGCTGGTCTTCACCGGTGATCTGGGGTGACCGGATCTTCGTCACCGCGGTCACCAGCGACGGCGAGATCGAAGAGCCACGTATGGGCCTCTACTTCCCCTATGGCTCGCCCGAGGCCGGCCCTGCGGAGGCCAAGCCGGGTCAGCTGAAGGAGCGCGACAGGGACGTGCACCGCTGGATCGTCTATGCGCTCGATTTCGAGACCGGCGAGATCGTGTGGCGGCGCGAGGTCAACGCCGCGCCGCCGAACTTCGACCGCCACCTGAAGAACACCTACGCCTCCGAGACCCCGGTCACCGACGGCGACAAGGTCTACGCATACTTCGGCAACGTCGGCGTCTTCGCACTCGACGTCAAGGGTGGCGAGGTGATCTGGGAGCAGCGCTACGACGTAGCCGCGACCCGGCTCGGCTGGGGCACCGCGGCCTCGCCCGTACTGCACGACGACACGCTCTTCGTCGTCAACGACAACGACAGTCAGTCGTTCGTCACCGCGCTCGACACCGCCACCGGTGAGGAGAAATGGCGCGTAAACCGCGCCGAGGGCACCAACTGGGCGACCCCGTTCGTGTGGGAGCACGACCAACGCACCGAGCTCATCACTGCCGGTACCGACGAGGTACGCGCCTACGACATGAGCGGCAACGAGATCTGGAACTTCACGGGCATGGACTCGATCTCCATCCCGCAGCCCTTCAGCGCTCACGGGCTGCTCTATGTCACTTCGGGCTACCTGGGCGATCGGGTCAAGCCGGTTTTCGCCATTCGCCCCGGCGCCAGCGGCGACATCACCCTCGCGGAAGGGCAGAGCTCTAACGAGCACATCGTCTGGTACCAGGACGGCGCCGGGCCGTACCACCCGACACCGCTGGTGGTTGGCGACTACTACTTCACGCTGCTCGACCTCGGCTTCTACACCGTGCACAACGCCAAGACCGGTGAGGAGCTCTACTTCACCGAGACCCAGAAGAAGAACAAGCAGGTGCGCCGCCGCGTCGGCCGCGGTACCGGCGGGTTCACCGCGTCTCCCTGGGCCTACAACGGCAAGGTCTTCGTGCTCAGCGAATCGGGCAGCACCTACGTCATCGACACCGCCGACGACTTCAACGTCGTCGGAACGAACTCCCTTGACGAGGTCGCGATGTCGACTCCGGCAGTCGCCCGCGGCAGCCTCTTCATCCGCACCCGATCCCATCTGTGGCGTCTAACGAACGAGTAGGGCCTCTTCGCGAGGGGCTTCTCTTCGCCCTCCCGGCTCTTCTCATCGCGGCCGGTAGCGCCTCCGCACAAACCCCTACCTGGTCGAACGGGGTGGGGACAATCGTGCACGCTCGCTGCACCGAGTGCCACCACGAAGGCGGGTCGGCACCCATGAGCCTGGCGACATACGGCCAGGCGAGGCCCTGGGCACGCGGCATCGCGAAAGAGGTCAATGCCGAGACGATGCCGCCCTGGCACGCGGACGCACCCAGCGGCGTTTTCGCCAACGACCGGCGACTCGGCGTTCGAGACAGACAGACCCTGTTGCAATGGGTCGCGGAAGGCGCGCCGGAGGGGGCCCCGGCCGCGGCCCCCGCACCCCCCGACTATCCGAGTGGCTGGCAAAACGGTGAGCCGGACATTGTCATCGAGTTGCCCGAAGAGGTCACCATCCCGCCGACTGGGGAGCTGCCGTACCACGACTACATCGTGGATCCCGGCTTTGACGAGGACGTCTGGGTCCGGGCTGCCGAGTCGCTGCCAGGCAACCGCGACGTCGTGCACCACATCATCGTCGGATACCTGATAGAGGACCCACTGACGCGACGGCGTCTGGCGAGCGAAGGCCAGGAGAGCCGCGTGCAGGGCAGCCTCGGGGGCTACGTGCCGGGCGACGAGCCACTGGTTCTGCCCGATGGGCTGGCGCGCCTCATCCCGGCGGGGTCGAGGATCTACTTCCAGATGCACTACACACCAACGGGCGAGGTCGAGACGGACCGATCGCGACTCGGCCTCGTTGTCGCCGATGGCCCGCCGCGCCACGAGGTCCTCACAGGAATCGCCTCGAGCCCTTTCATTCACATTCCGCCCGGCATCGAGGAAAAGTCGCTGTCGGCGGACTTTACCTTCAGCGCCCCGAGTGTGCTGCTCTCCATGCGCCCGCACATGCACCTACGCGGCAAGAGCTTCCAGTACCGGGCCTTCTATCCCGACGGCACACTAGAAGTTCTGCTCGACGTGCCGCGCTACGACTTCAACTGGCAGACGCGCTACGTGCTCGCAGAGCCCAAGGAGATCCCGGCCGGCACACGACTCGAGGTCACCGGCACCTGGGACAACTCAGCGGCGAACCCCGACAACCCGGATCCAAACGTCACCGTCTCCTGGGGCCAACAGACCGACGACGAAATGATGATCGGCTTCCTTGAGTACTACGAAACAGAGCCACGTAGATAGCCGCGGCCGAGCTCTTCCGAACTGACCACCTCGAATCGCAAGAAGCGATTCCCGGCGGTGTGCTGGAGCAATACGAGCTGAATCTCTTCGTCCGTCGCGATGGCGCGGCGACAGTTGCGGCCAGAAGGGGCCGTACACGCACGCTACTTCGCGGCCAGGGCGTCCTCCTCGAGCATCCGTGCGCCGCGCATGATGTTGCCCATCGCGTAGTTGCCTTCGTGGCAGGCGTACTCGTAGACCTTGTCCGGTGTCGTGCGCCAGACGTACTCGCCGGTCCACGATGTCTCCCAAGTCTCAGAGTCTTCGAGCGTGAAGTTGTAGAGCACGTCGCCGTTGTCGAGCTTGGTAAAACGCTCGACCACACGCGAGTTCGGGCCGCCGCCACGCATGCGCGACTTGGGGTGGAAGTTCGTGGTGTCAACGACGAGCGTGTCGCCCTCCCACCACCCGATCGAGTCGCCCAGCCACTTCTTGACCTCCGGACCGGGATGCTCCGAGTTCATACGCACGATTCGCGCGTCGTGGACCATCTCGATGAGGATCATCACGTGGTCTTCGGTCTGCACAATCGACTTGTAGTTGTTGTAGAGGCTCGGAAAGGTTGGAGCCGCACCGGTGAACCCGAGTATGCAGCGCTCGGCGGTAGATCGTGTCTCGATGTCGTCGTACGGGCCCGGAGCGTCGGGACCGTTCTCGGTGATCCAGTAGGCGGTACCGTCGTTCGAGCGCCGAAAGCCCCGGAAGCGCGCCGCACGCGCCTCGCGCGCCTGCTCGGTCAGCTCCGGCATCTGCCCATTGGGAGGATCGATGATGATCGAAGTGCGGAACTTGCCGTCGACGTTGAACGCGTCGGAGCCACGATCGATCCAGAAGGTGTTGTAGCCGCCGACGTTGCCAGCCGCACCGGGGGAGCCGTCGCCACCCTCGGGCGGTGCCTCACGGTCCGGGTCGCTGGCGAGCGAGCGAGCCTCGATGCGCTCCGCCTCCTCGGCGGCGATCTCTTCGGCCTGTTCGCGCGTCAATTCGAGGTTGTCGCCGTACTCCTTTGGGCGCACGAGCGGCGTCAGCGTCGCCGCGTCGTAGGTGCCGGTCAGGTTGGGCCGGCCCGAGGCGGTGCGGGCGATGTCGGCCTCGGCGGCCAAGGCCGCGGGAACCAGGGTCAGAACCAGACCCGTGACCATCAGAACGATGCCGAGCTTGCGCATGACGATTTCTCCTTCTTTGGCGGGCCTACTTGGCCGCCAGAGCTTCTTCCTCGAGAAGCCGTGCACCGCGCATGATGTTGCCCAGTGCGTAATTGCCTTCGTGACAGGCGTACTCATAGACCTTCTCAGCGGAGGCGCGCCAGACGTATTCGCCGGTCCAGGCGCCCTCCCAGTACGAGTCGTCTTTGATGGTGAAGTTGTATAGCACGTTGCCGTCTTCCTGCCGCGTGAAGCGCTCCACGACGTGGGCGTTCTCAGTGCCGCCCATGAAACCGGCCGCCTTCGGGTGGAAGTTCGTGGTGTCGACGACCAGCGTGTCGCCCTCCCACCAGCCGATCGAGTCGCCCAGCCACTTCTTGACCTCCGGACCCGGGTGCTCCGAACTCATCCGCACGATGCGCGCGTCGTGCACCATCTCAATGAGGATCATCACGTGGTCGTCGGTCTGCACGATCGCCTTGTAGTTGTTGTAGAGGCTGGGAATGGTTGGGGCCGCGCCAGTGAAGCCGAGGATGCAGCGCTCGTAGTTGTCGCGCTGCTCCATGTCGTCATAGGGACCTGCCGCGCCGGCATCCTTCTCCACCCACCAGGCGGTGCCCTTGTTCTGGCGGAAAAAGGTCTGGAGGAATTTCGCCTGGCGCGCCTGGCCCTCTGTGGTCATCTTCGGCATCTGCCCGTTCGACGGATCGATGATGATAGACGTGCGGAACTTGCCATCGACCGTGAACACGTCATCGCCACGATCGATCCAGAAGTTGTTGTAGCCACCGACATTGCCCGCCGGACCCGGTGAGCCGTCGCCTCCTTCCGGCGGCGCTTCTCGGTTCGGATCGCTCGCCGACGAAGCCTCTGCGTTGCGGTCGCGCTCCGCGGCCGCCAGTTTCTCTGCCTCGTCTGGCGTGAGGTAGAGGTTCTCTCCGAACTCGGCAGGGCGCGATAGCGGCGTCAGGGTGGCGGCGTTGTACGTACCGCTCAGGTCGGGGTGACCGGACGCCGTTCTCGGGATGTCGCCAGCGGCAAAGAGTGCAACGGGAAGCACGATGGCGATAGCTACGGCGATGGCCGACGGCAGGTAGCGTCGGAAGCGTTCGAGGATCATGGGCATTCCTCCATCAGAGGGCGTGTTGGCCAACCGACAGCATAGCAGCCGCCCCGATGGCCAGCGGTGCTACGGTCCGAGGGAGCGAGCTGCAATGGAAGTCGTCCCCCTCACACCCACGATTGGAGCCGAGGTCCGTGGCGTCGACCTCGCCGCTGGAGTCGACGACTCCCTCTTCGAAGCGATTCACGAGGCCTGGATGAGCCACCTGGTGCTCTTCTTCCGCGACCAGGAGCTGAGCCCCACCCAACACCTGGCATTCGGCCGGCGCTTCGGCGAGCTGCACATCCACCCGGCCGCCCCGTTTGCGCACGACGACCCAGCGTTGATGGTGATCCACACCGACAAGGACTCGTTTCGCAACAACGGCTCGGGCTGGCACTCGGACGTTTCGGCCGACGAGGAGCCGCCGATGGCGTCGATCCTCCGACTGCACGAGGTCCCCGCCGAGGGTGGCGACACGCTGTGGTCGAGCATGTACGCCGCCTATGACGGACTGTCGGAGCAAATGAAGTCGTTTCTCGAGCCGCTCACGGCTCTGCACGCCGCCGACTACACCGGCTACTACGGCGACCATCAGCCGCAACGGGAGTCACCGAGGGCGACCCACCCTGTGATCCGCACGCACCCGGTCACCGGGCGCAAGACTCTCTACGTCAACCGTGGCTTCACCAAGCGCATCCACGGCCTTGAGCGCGGCGAGAGCCGCGCCATCCTCGACTTCCTCTTCGAGCACGTGCAAAATCCCGCCTTTCAGTGCCGCTTCCAATGGCAGGCGAACTCGATCGCGATGTGGGACAACCGCTGCACACAGCACCTGGCGATCTGGGACTACTACCCCGAAACTCGCAGCGGCATCAGGGTCACAGTGAAGGGCGACAGGCCCTACCTCTAGCGGATCTAGGGATCGAGCACGATCTCCTGATCGAGGATCTTCGGGGCGCTGACTTCGTCAGCGCTCTGTGTCGATTCCCTTCGGCTCTACCAACTCCCCGCCTTCCGGGTCCTCCACCGAGCGCAGGAGGAACGCGGTCTCCTCTAGATAGGTTCGGAGATCGACATTCTTGAGCTCGACGGTCTCGCGCTCGGGAAGAGTCACCGGCACGAAGTTGAGGACCGCGCGGATTCCTGCAGCGGCCAAGGCCTCGTAACACTCGACAGCCGCCTCGGGTGGGACGGTCAGGACCGCGATTTTGGCTCCGATCTCCTCGACGGTCGGTGCGAGGGCACTGACCTCATGAATCGGCAGCCCGCGCCAGATCCGATTCACCTTCGCAGGATCAATGTCGAACCCGGCGACGACGTGGAAACTATCGTCGTTGAAGTCGATGAAGCCGGCGAGAGCGCTGCCAAGAGCTCCCATTCCCACAATGACGAGCGGGTGGTCCTTGTCGAGGTCCAAGAGACGGTAGATGCGCTCGGCAAGATCATCGATCTGGTAGCCGACGCCGCGGATGCCAAAGTCTCCGAGCTGCCCCAGGTCTCTCCGGATCTGCGCAGGCGACAGGTGAAGCCCGTCTGCCAGCTCGAGGGAGGAGACGATCCCTGCTCCGTCTCGCTGCATCTTCCGGAGAAAACGCAGGTAGACCGAGAGCCGCTTCAGGGTGGCCGGCGAGATGGGGGGCGACGGTGTCATCACCGAGGTCGTTGCAGGGCTGGCGGCGAGATGATCTCACGACGCGGCATCACGGACTCGTCCCCAAGGTCGTTTGACAGCGAGGGGGCGCGTCACTATCGTCTGCGTCACAAGGCACAGTTAGTGGCGGGAGGAGGGGCGCAACCTCGCCTGCGAATCCTCGGCTCTGGCGGTGCGGCTTCCAGCAGAACGGCCCTCGCGCTGCCCCAGTAGTACGATTTGTGATTACGCAGGCCATATTCGCCTACATGGCTGCCGCCAGCGTCGGCAGCGCGATCCTGGCCGTGACACGGAAGAATCCGGTCCACAGCATGCTGTGGGTGCTCGCGCTCTTCCTCCATATGGCGGGCATGTTCTTGCTGCTGGACGCCGAGTTCCTGGCTGCGGTGCAGATCATCGTCTACGCCGGCGCCATCCTGATCTTCTATCTCTTCGTTGTGATGCTCCTCAACCTACCGGACGAGGAGGCGAGACCACGCTTCGGTAGGCACTGGCCATTCGCCGCCGCGGTGGGCGTCTCATTCGCAGGGCTGGCCTGGCTGGCATTGGCCCCGACACCCGATCCCGACATCGGCCGATTCGCCACCCCTTCCGCAGTCGCAGAACGCTCGCAGATCGGGACCATCGCCGAACTGGGAGAGGCGCTGTTCGGACCGTACGCCCTTCCCTTCGAGATGGCCTCGCTAGTGCTGCTGGCAGCGATCGTCGGTGCCATCGTTGTCGCCAAGAGGGGACAGCTCAGCTCATGATCGTCCCGATGAGCACCGTGCTGGCATTGAGCGCCGTGCTTTTCGGGATCGGTGCGTTCGGCTTCCT
Source organism: Acidobacteriota bacterium (assembly GCA_036337765.1). GTDB lineage: Bacteria > Acidobacteriota > Thermoanaerobaculia > Multivoradales > Multivoraceae > JAYZDP01. The sequence continues at coordinate 27,457 of JAYZDP010000146.1, read as the reverse complement.
GGCGCGGCGCAACATCATCCTGATGCTGGTGTCGGCCGAGGTCATGCTCAATGCCGTCAACCTCAGTCTGGTCGGCTTCAGCCAGCACCTCGACGACCTTCGCGGCCAGATCCTGGCCCTGTTCGTGATCGCTGTTGCTGCCGCGGAAGCGGCGGTCGGCCTAGGGTTGATCATCGCACTGAACCGAAACCGACCCGGTGCTGGCGTCGATGAACTGACGGAGCTCAAGTGGTGAGCTCGCGCTAACGGGGCCGCGGTCAACTAGTGAGCAGCTCGGTCGTACCTCTTCTCGCGGTTCTCGCCCCGGCAGTCGGGGCGTTGCTGATCGGCATCACGGGTGATCGCCGAGCGAATCTGAGGGAGGTCTGGTCGGTCGGGGCAGGTGTGGTACTGCTCGGTCTGGTCGGCAGCATGGTGCCCGAGGTTCTCGCCGGGGGAGCGCCAGGGCTCGTGCTCTTTCGGCTGCTCCCCGGAATCGAGCTGGCCTTCCGGGTGGACGCCATGGGCCTCTTGTTCGGCACCGGGGCGTCTGCCCTGTGGATTCTCACCTCTTTCTATTCGGTGGGATACATGCGCTCGCTCGAGGAGCACTCGCAGACGCGCTACTTCGCCTGCTTCGCTCTGGCCCTGGCCGCAACCATCGGAGTGGCCTTCTCCGCCAACCTCTTCACGCTTTTCCTCTTCTACGAGGCCCTTACTCTGGTGACCTACCCGTTAGTGGGTCACCACGGAGACGATGAGGCCAGGGCAGGAGCCCGCAAGTACCTCATCTATCTACTGGGAGCCGCCAAGGTACTACTCCTCGCCGCGATCATCCTGACTTACAACCTCGCTGGCACTCTCGAGTTTCGCGATGGCGGCATTCTTCCAGCCTCGGCTGTCGCTGGGCAGCCTGTCCTGATTCTCGTGGTCTTCGGCTGCTTCCTCTTCGGCTTTGCAAAAAACGCGGTGATGCCGCTGCACAGCTGGCTGCCCGCAGCTATGGTGGCACCCACGCCGGTGAGCGCGCTGTTGCACGCAGTGGCGGTGGTCAAGACCGGCGTCTTCTGCACGCTGCGCATCATCCTGTTCGTCTTCGGTCCACAGGCCATGCGTGATCTGGGCGCGGACCAGCTGGTCTTCGTGGCCGCTTCCGTAACCATCGTGGTCGCCTCGGTGCTGGCCCTCGCTCAGGACAACCTCAAGGCCAGACTCGCCTTCTCCACCGTCAGCCAGCTGTCCTACATCGTTCTGGGGGCGGCGCTCTTGAACTCTAGTGGCGTCCTCGGCGGGGTCTCCCACATCACCAACCACGCAGTATCGAAGATCACGCTGTTCTTCTGCGCCGGCTCTATCTACGTGTCGACGCGCAAGACCGAGATCAGTCAGCTCTCGGGACTGGCCAAACGCATGCCGTGGACCATGGCGGCGTTCGCGATCTCCTCTCTAAGCATTATCGGCATTCCTCTCACCGGTGGTTTCGTCTCCAAGTGGTACCTCGTCCTCGGCGCCGTCGACGAGGGCAACTTCATTCTGCTCGGCGTACTTCTGGTCAGCTCTCTTCTGAGTGCGGCCTATCTGGGCCCGATCGTCTACAAGGCCTACTTCGAAGAGGCGCCAGCCTCCAGCGAGGAGATCCGTGAGGTGCCATGGATGGTGGCGCCGCTGACCATCACCGCAGCCGCGAGCGTCGTTCTGGGTCTCTACCCGGTGCCGGTCCTCGAGCTGGCTCAAAGGGCGTTCTCGTGAGTTTCCTGGCGAAACAACTGGAAGATCCCGTTCGCCTCAGGCGGATCAAGCGCGGCTTCTACGTCAGTCTTGGCGTCGTGGCTGGAGCTGAGATCGCCCTGCCCCTGCTGCTGGGCGGCGGGCACCCGCATTTCTCTTTTGAAGGATGGCCGGCCTGGGGCTCGCTTTATGGGTTGATCTCGTGTGTCGCGATCATCGTCGTCTCAAAGCTCATCGGCAAGGTGTGGCTGATGCGGGGCGAGGACTACTATGACTCTTGAGTGGGTCCACCCGGGACTGCTACTGATCCTGGGAGGGTGGGCGCTGCCGTTCCTGCCCACGCGGCTCAGGCGCGTGGCCATGGTCGCCCTGCCCACCGGAGCGCTGGTCTTGTGCGTCCTGATGACGCCCGGACGCTACGGGGTGGTCGAGTTTCTGGGTCAGGAGCTCGTTTTCGGCCGTGTCGACAGCCTGAGCCTGATCTTCTCCTACGTGTTCTCGTCGATGGCTGTCCTGGGGATGGTGTACGCGCTCCACGTCGACGACGACGCCCAACACGTGTCAGCTCTCACGTACGCCGGTGGCGCCCTCGGCGTGACCTTTGCCGGCGACTTCCTGACGCTCTACGTCTTCTGGGAGTTGCTAGCGATCTCATCCGCGCTCCTGGTCCTGCTGCGTCGCGAGCGGTCCGCGGTCGAGGCCGGTTTCCGCTACCTGCTGGTCCACGTGTTCGGGGGCCTGCTGCTGCTGGCCGGCATCGTCTTGCACTGGTCGGCATCCGGTTCTCTCGCCTTCGTGGACATGGGCGGCACCAGCGGAACTCTTTCCTGGGCACTGATCCTCGCCGCCTTCCTGCTGAACGCCGCGGTTCCGCCGCTCGGTGCCTGGCTCCCCGACGCCTACCCCGAGGCCACGGTCACGGGCGCCATCTTCATGACCGCCTTCACCACCAAGTCGGCGGTCTACGTCTTGATCAGGGGCTTCGCCGGGACCGAGGTCCTGGTTTGGCTAGGCGCGATCATGGCGATCTACGGCGTCGTCTACGCGGTGCTCGAGAACGACGCCCGGCGACTACTCGCCTACCACATCATCAGCCAAGTCGGGTACATGGTCTGCGGAGTCGGCATCGGAACCGCGTTGGCGATCAACGGAGCCAGCGCCCATGCCTTCGCCCACATTCTCTACAAGGGACTGCTATTCATGGGGGCCGGCGCGGTCCTGCAGATGACTGGCCTACGCAAGCTGAGCGACATGGGCGGGCTCTACAAGACCATGCCGATCACTCTCGGTCTCTACATGGTCGGCGGCTTCGCCATCTCCGCGGTACCGCTCTTCAGCGGCTTCGTGTCGAAGTCGATGGTGGTTTCGGCGGCCGGCGAGGACCACCGAGCAACGATCTTCCTGATGCTCACGCTCGCTTCGGCAGGGACGTTCCTGCACACCGGCCTGAAGCTGCCCTATTACATGTTCTTCGGCAAGGACTCGGGCATACGGGCCAAAGAGCCGCCGAGCAACATGCTGGCGGCCATGGGTCTCGCCGCCGCCGCCTGCATCCTCATCGGCGTCTTTCCTGGGCTCCTCTACCCCCTGCTGCCAAACGCCGTCGACTACGCCCCTTACACCTTGCAGCACGTCACTTCGACGCTCGGGATGCTGGCCTTCACCGCGCTCGGGTTTTCCCTCTTGCTACGACACCTCGATCCCGAGCGCACCGTTAGCCTCGACACCGATTGGTTCTACCGGCGCGGCCTCGCCCGTCTCATGAGCGGCATTCAGGGACCTCTCTCGCGTCTCGAATACGGCTTCGTCGGCGAGATCTACGAGGCCGTCATCCAGCGGCCGGTTCTCGGCGTCGCCGCCCTGGTTCGCAGATTCGACAGCGCGGTCGTCGATTCGGCCATGGTCGGCATCGGCAACTCGACGCGCCGTTTCAGTCAGATCTTGAAAACCACGGCGAGCGGCAATGCGCAGCACTACGGGCTGCTCATGGCCGTAGGCATCCTTGTCCTGCTGATCGCGGTCACCCTGGTCGCATGACGGCCTATCCCGTCTTGTCGGTAACGACGTTCCTTCCTCTCGTCGGGGCGGTCCTGGTCCTCGTCCTGCCGGAACGGCGGGCACGCTGGGTCGCCCTGGCGACGGCGGTCTTGGCACTCGGGGCATCGGCACCGCTCTACCGCACTTTCGACAAGTCCTCGACCGGTCTCCAGTTCATCGAACAACGCGCCTGGATCCCGACGTGGAACATCGACTACAGCATGGGGGTGGACGGCATCAGCGTGCTCTTCATCTTCCTCGCCACGATCCTCACCATCCTGTGCGTCGGCGCGTCCTGGGCGGCCGTCAGGACGAGGGCGAAGGAGTTCTACGCCGCACTGTTGGTCGCTGAGACCGCGATGGTGGGACTTTTCGCCGCCTCGAACCTGTTTCTCTTCTTCATCTTCTGGGAGCTGATCGTAGTTCCCCTCTTCCTTCTCATCGGCATCTGGGGAGGCTCACGGCGCATCTACGCGGCAGTCAAGTTCCTGATCTTCACCCTGGCTGGAAGCGTGCTCATGCTGGTCGGAATGATCGCTTTGCACAACGCCTGCGGCACCCTCGACTTCAGGGCCCTCGCGCTCGCGCGCGACAGCCTGTCGAGCGCCCAGCAGACCTGGCTCTTCGTGGCTTTCCTCGCAGCCTTCGCGGTCAAGGTGCCCATGTTCCCGGTGCATACCTGGCTGCCTGACGCCCACACTGAAGCGCCGACGGCCGGCAGCGTGATTCTGGCCGGGATACTGCTGAAGATGGGCGCCTACGGTTTTCTACGGATCTCGCTTCCCATCCTTCCCGAGGGCGTTCGCGTGTTCCTGGTACCGCTGCTCGCCATCTCCGCCGTCGCCATCGTCTACGGCGCCTACGTCACTCTGGTCCAGAAGGACGTCAAGCGCCTGATCGCCTTCTCGAGCGTGAGCCACATGGGCTTCGTCACCCTGGGCATCTTCACTCTCGACCAGCGGGGAGTCGAGGGCGCGATCCTGCAGATGATCAACCACGGAATCGTCACCTCGGCGCTCTTCCTGTGCGTCGGCATGATCTACGAGCGCACACACACACGGGAGATCGGGGACTACGGAGGCGTTGGAAAGGCGGCACCGATCTACTCGACTCTGCTGGCGCTCTTCTGTCTCGCTGCAGCGGGATTCCCGGGACTGAACTCATTCGTCGGCGAGTTCCTCATCATCGGCAGCGCCTTCGCGACCCGGACCTGGCTCGGAGCGATGGCGGTGTGGGGTGTCGCTCTCGGCACGACCTATCTGATCTGGCTCTACTACCGGGTGGTCATGGGCAGGCTGAACCCGGGTCTGGAGCGGCTCAGGCTCGAGCTCAACACCCGCGAGATCGCCACGCTCGCCCCGCTGGCCATCCTCGCGGTGTGCCTGGGCCTCAACCCGGAGCTCGCTCTCTCCTATCTTCGTGTCCCGGTCGCGGAGCTGCTTACGGGAGTCGTGCAGTGACGCAACTCGGTGTGTCGGATCTGGCCCTGATCGTCCCGGAGTTGATTCTGGTCGGCGCCGCGCTGGTCCTGATGCTCGTGGCGCGCCGCATCCGCCGAAACTGGATGGCCCCGATCGCAACGGTTCTGGCCGCGGTGGCCGCGGGTCTTGCCGTCGCGTGGGGTCCGTCTGGGACGGCTACCGGATTCGCCGGCATGATCGTTATCGACGGCTACTCTCGTTTCTTCACCGTCCTCATTGCCGCCTCCCTCGCTCTCGCCACCCTGCTCTCGACACGAAACGTCGACGGTGAGGAGATCCCGAGGGGTGAGTTCCACGTCCTACTGCTGCTCGCGGCAACCGGGATGATGCTCGCCGTTTCGACCCCGGATCTTTTGGCCCTCTATCTCGGCTTGGAGTTGATGACGATCTGCTCCTACATCCTGGTCGGCATCACGGTGGCGCGGCCGCTGGCGAACGAAGCCGCCATCAAGTACTTCCTCGTCGCCTCCTTCGCCTCGGCGCTCTTTCTCTACGGCATCAGCCTGATCTACGGGCTCACCGGTGCGACCGACTTCGAGACCGTGGCGGCGGCGCTCAGCGAGCGCGGCCTCGACCCACTGTTGGCGGCGGCCATCCTGCTGATCGTCGCAGGACTGGCCTTCAAGATCGCGGTGGTGCCGTTCCACGCCTGGGCACCTGACGCGTACCAGGGGGCAAGCTCCCCGGTCGCCGCCTTTTTGGCGGCCGCCTCGAAGGCAGCCGGACTCGCGGCGCTTGGCAGGGTGGCCATGGTGGCCTTCGGCTCCGAGACACAAGTTCTGGGTCCGATTCTGTGGGGGCTCGCCGCGCTGTCGATCCTGTACGGGTCCATCACAGCGCTGGCCCAGACCGACATGAAACGGCTCCTCGCCTACTCCTCCATCTCGCATGCGGGCTACGCGTTGCTCGGCCTGGTCGGCGGCACGGCGGAGGGCACCTCTGCGACCATGACCTACGCGTTCATCTACGTCTTCATGACGCTGGGAGCCTTCGGAGTCGTGGTCGCGCTGGGGCCCAGAGGCGAAACTCTCGACGGCTATCAAGGACTGGGGGCGCAGCGACCCCTGATGGCTGGATTGCTGCTGCTCTTCCTCCTGTCGCTGACCGGAATCCCACCCACGGCCGGCTTCATGGCCAAGTTCACCGTCATTCTGAGCGCCGAACGCGCCGGTCATGTGCTGCTGGCGGTGCTGGCCGTGATCTGCAGCGTGATTTCGGCTTTCGTCTACATGCGCGTGGCCGTAAACATGTTCATGCGCGAGCCGCAGCAACCCGCGCCGTCGAGGTTTCCGGTGGCGGTCTCCGCGGCCCTGGCGATCGCGGCGGTGGTCACCATACTCGGCGGCATTCTGCCAGCGGGCCTCCTACCCTGGGCGGTATCGCCATGATCGGGAGTGTTGCTATAGATTCCGCCGGAGCCCACGGGCATGAGTGAGTACCTTGGAATCGCGGTGATTGGCGCCCTGGCCGCGGGGATCGTGGGTCTGATGGTGGTGTTGGGCTCCACCCTCGGGAAGAAACACTATACGGACGTCAAGCTGTCGCCCTTCGAGTCCGGCAAGGACCCCTTCGCGCTGCCGATCGGCCGGTTGGCGATCAAGTTCTATCTGACTGCGATTCTGTTCATCCTGTTCGATGTCGAGCTGGTGTTTCTGTACCCGTGGGCCGTGGTCTACCGCAAGTTGGGCACCCTGGGGCTAGTGGAGATGGGCGTGTTTCTGGGCATCCTAATGGTGGGTTTCGTGTACGCATGGGACAACGACGCCCTGGATTGGAGGTGACATGGCAAACGAACCGTCATTCCTGACCACGCGGCTCGATGAAGCCCTGGGCTGGGCACGAAAGTTCTCGATCTTCCAGTACCCGTTCGTGACGGCGTGCTGCGGGATGGAGTACATGGCGACCGCCTGCTCCCACTACGACGTCGACCGGTTCGGGGCCGGCCTGCCCAGGTTCTCGCCGCGCCAGGCCGACGTGCTGTTCGTGGTCGGCACGATCAGCCACAAGATGGCACCGGTGTTGACGCGTATCCACGACCAGATGGCCGATCCCAAGTGGGTGGTCGCCTTCGGCGTCTGCACCTGTACAGGGGGCTTTTACGACAACTACGCGACCGTCATGGGGATCGACACGATCATGCCAGTGGATGTCTACATACCGGGATGCCCGCCGCGGCCTGAGATGGTGCTCGACGGGTTGATGAAGCTGCAGGACAAGATCCAGAACGAGCGATCGACCGGGGTGAGACCCGTCGCCGCCGAGCGGCCGGAGATCCTCGAAGCGTGAGCCCAAACGAGCTGATCGCCGCCGTCACCGAGAGATTCCCGGATGGGGTGACGTCTTCCCACGTTTACCGTGGCGACCCAACGGTCGTTGCCGAGCCCGGGTCCCTGCTCGAGACCGCGGCCTTCCTCAAAGACGACGTGAACTTGCTGATGAACCTGCTCGTAGACCTCAGCGCGGTCGACTACTCGCAGTTCGCCAAGAGTGCCAATTCGGCTTTCTTCGCCTCCTCCGGAGTCACCGTGGGTCCGGCCCTGCAGATCCCAGACAAGGATCCCTGGCCGGGTCCGCCGGGTTCGGATCGCTTCGCAGTCGTGTACCACTTCTACTCGATGACCCACAAGCATCGGCTGCGGATGACTGTCCCGGTGCCCGAGCTCAATGCAGAGGTGGACTCGGTGGCCAGCCTTTGGCCGGCCGCCAATTGGCTGGAGCGAGAGGTGTGGGACATGTTCGGCATCGGTTTCCGTGGCCATCCGGACCTGAGGCGCATCCTCATGTACGACGGCTTCGTGGGCCACCCGCTGCGTAAGGACTATCCGGTCAAGAAACGCCAGCCCCTCATCGGTCCCCAAAACTAGCTCCGCATGAGCATCGAGACGACATCGACGACAGCCGACGAGCGCCAGGGGCTCGATACCCGGGACATGATGCTGAACATCGGCCCGGCGCACCCGGCGATGCACGGCATCGTCCGTATCGTCGCCGTGCTCGAGGGGGAGATGATCAAGGAGACCGATGTCGAGATCGGCTACCTCCACCGCGGCTTCGAGAAGATGTCGGAGACCGTCGATTACAACGGCGTCATGCCGTATACCGACCGGCTCAACTATTGCTCGCCGCTGATCAACAACGTCGGCTACTGCATGGCGATGGAGAAGCTCCTGGGGATCGAGGTCCCGGAGCGCTGCCACTACATCCGCGTCATCCTGTCCGAGATCTCGCGCATCGGCGACCATCTCACCTGTGTCGGTGCCGGGGCGATGGAGCTGGGGGCCTTCACCGTCTTTCTCTACATGATCAAGGCGAGGGAGTTCCTGTGGGAGTTGGTGGAGCAGGTCACCGGAGCGCGGATGACGGTGAGCTACTGTCGCGTCGGAGGAGTGAAGGCCGACCTGCCGGATGACTTCCTCGAGCCCTGCAGGAAGGCCTTCGAGGAGACCCGCAAGGTCATCGCCGAGGCGCATGGGCTCCTGACCCGCAACCGCATCTTCACCGACCGCATGAGCGGTGTCGGCGTGATCTCGGCCGAGGACGCGATCGCGTACGGGATCACGGGGCCGTTTCTGCGCGGTAGCGGGGTCGAGTACGACGTGCGCAAGGACTGCCCCTACGCGGTCTATGACCGCATCGACTTCGACGTACCGGTCGGCACTACGGGCGACAACATGGATCGCTACCTGGTGCGGATGGAAGAGATGGAGCAGTCGATGCGCATCGTCGAGGCCGCGCTGCGCGATATACCGGGTGGGCCGGTCATGACCAACCCTGAGACTGGGCGCCCCATCCCCGCCGCAGAGATGGTCGACCTGGCCAAGGTAGGCAACATCGACGCCATCGCTGGCGGCTGCGCCGTCGCCGGGCCGACCCTCGAGGGCTCAGGCCTGGCCCGGCACCCATTGATTGCGGCCGACCAGAAGCAGGTCTTCCTGCCGGCCAAGGAAAACGCCTACGGCAACATCGAAGGCCTCATGCAGCAGTTCAAGCTGGTGATGCTCGGCCATGGAATCCGGGCACCGAAGGGCGAGGTCTACTTCCCCGTCGAGGGCGCCAACGGGGAGCTGGGGTTTTATGTTGTGAGCGACGGCGGCGGCAGTGCCTACCGCGTGCGGGTCCGCCCACCGTGTTTCGCCATCATGTCGGCGCTGTCCAAGCTCCTCGAGGGCGACACGATGGCCGACATCGTCCCGACCTTCGGGTCGATCAACATGATCGGCGGGGAGCTGGATCGTTGAGCTTCGAGGATCTGAACGCCGAGGCGCGGCGGATCGTCGAGCGCTACGAGGTGCCGAAGGCGGCGATGCTGCCGGTCCTCTGGCTGGTCCAGGAGAGCCGCGGCTACGTCTCTCCCGATTCCGAAGTCTGGGTCGCGTCGACTCTCGGTGTCTCCCGCTCCCAGGTGCGCGAGGCCGTGACCTTCTACAACATGTTCCACACCCAACCGGTCGGGCGGCGCGAACTGAGGGTATGCACCAGCCTCCCGTGTCGGTTGCGCGGCTCCGAGGCCCTCTTGGCACGGATCGAGGAGAGCCTCGGCATCAAGCCGGGAGAGACCACCCCTGGCGGCGAGGTGACGCTCACCGAGGTCGAATGTCTCTGCGCCTGCGAGATGGCGCCGATGGCTCAGCTCGACGAGCGCTTCGTGGGTCCGATCGAGGCCGAGGCGGCCGCCACCCTGGTCGCCGACGCGCTCGCCGCGCCCGGCTCGCCCGACTCGACACCCGAGCCCGAGCCGTACATCTCGACCGACGGACCTGTGCTGTCCGCGAGACTTGGCAACATCGACGGCACCTGGATCGACGCCTACCTGGCGGACGGTGGCTACGAGGCGGCGCGCAAGGCGCTGACATCGATGACACCAGAAGACGTGATCGAAGAGGTCAAGGCGGCCAAGCTGCGAGGTCTCGGTGGCGCCGGTTTTCCCGCCGGTGTCAAGTGGTCGTTCGTGCCGAAAGACTCGCCGAAGCCCAAGTACCTGGTCGTCAACGCCGACGAGGGCGAGCCAGGCACCTTCAAGGACCGCTACCTCCTCGAGCGGGACCCACACGCGCTGCTGGAGGGCATGGTCATCGCCGCCTACGCCATCGGCAGCCACAAGGCCTACGTCTACATCCGCGGCGAGTACTTCCTGTCGGCGAAGCGGCTGCAGAAGGCGATCGATGAGGCTCGCGATCACGGCTGGCTCGGTGCCGACATCCAAGGCACGGGCTTCGATCTCGAGGTCGTCGTCCACCGTGGCGCCGGTGCCTACATCTGCGGCGAGGAGACCGCGCTTCTGACGTCACTCGAGGGCGGCAAGGGCTTCCCCAAGCTCAAGCCTCCCTTTCCGGCCGTATCGGGGCTGTTCGCCTGCCCGACCATCGTCAACAATGTCGAGACTTTGAGCTGTGTCCCCTACATTCTCCGAGAAGGCGCCGCGCGCTTTCTGGAGATCGGCACCGAGGCCCAGGGCGGGACGCGGCTCTTCTGCGTCGCCGGTCACGTCGCCACCCCGGGCGTTTACGAGGCTCCGGTCTCGGTCACCCTGCGCGAGCTGATCGATCGTGCCGGCGGCGTATCCGGCGGCGGCCAGCTCAAGGCGGTCGTCCCCGGCGGCATCTCGGCGAAGATTCTCACCGCCGACGAGATCGACGTACGGATGGATTTCGACTCGCTGGCGGCGGCCGGCAGTATGGCGGGCTCCGGCGGCGTCATCGTGATGGACGACTCCACCAGCATGGTCTCCGCACTCGAGGCGGCGGTGGACTTCTTCGCCGACGAGTCGTGCGGTCAGTGCTCGCCGTGCCGAGAAGGCACCGGCTGGATCCGTCGCATCGTCCACCGGATGACCGATGGTCGCGGCGGCGCGGACGACCTCGAGGCCCTGCTCGCGATCGCCGGAGACATGGAGGGCAAGACGATCTGCGTCTTCGCAGACGCCGCCGCCTGGCCGGTGCAGTCCTACATCCACAAGTTTCGCGACGAGTTCGAGGCTTTCGTGCGGGGCGGCCAAGCGAGCGACTCGGAGGCCGACGTTGCCTAGTCTCACCATCGACGGCCGCGAGATCACCGTCGACGACGGCTCGACGGTGATTCAAGCCGCAGAGCAGGCCGGCATCTTCATCCCTCGCTACTGCTACCACCCGGGCCTTTCGATCGCAGGCAACTGCCGCATCTGTCTGGTCGAGGTCGAGAATACTCCCAAGCTCCAGATCGCCTGCAACCAGCCGGTGAGCGAAGGCATGGTCGTGCACACCCAGAGCGAAAGGGCCGAGGAGGGCCGCCGCTCCGTGCTCGAGTTCCTGTTGGCGAACCACCCACTCGACTGTCCGGTCTGCGACCAGTCGGGCGAGTGCGACCTGCAGAACTTCTACATGAGCTTCGGGATCTACGACCCACGCTTCCGCGAGCAGAAGGTCAAGAAGAAAAAGGCGGTCACCCTGGGGCCACACGTGATGCTCGACCAGGAGCGCTGCATCCTGTGCTCGCGCTGCGTGCGCTTCACCGACGAGATCACCGAGACCGGCGAGTTCGGCATCTTCAACCGCGGCGATCGGGCGGAGCTGGGCATCTACCCCGGCGAAGTGCTCGACAACGCCTACTCGGCCAACGTCGTCGACATCTGTCCGGTCGGTGCCCTGACCGAGAAGGACTTCCGTTTCAAGGCCCGCGTCTGGTATCTGTCCGGCGCCCCAACCGTGTGCAACGGCTGCAGCCAAGGCTGCAACATCGATCTCCACTTTGTTCTCGACAGGCCCCATCTGAACGACGGCGCGCGCCTGGTCCGAATCAAGCCACGCTACAACCCCGACGTCAATCAGTGGTGGCTATGTGACGAGGGACGCTACGGTTTCGGCTGGCTCGATCGCGACCGGTTGACGGAGGTTCGAGGGCCGTCGACAGGCACCGATTTGACGGAGCCAAGCTGGGAAGGTGCACTCGATGCGATCTCGACGACGCTCGCCACCTTGGGCAGTACACACGACGGCAACGGCTCCAGTTCGGGGATTGGCGTCATCGCCTCGTCGCAGCTCTCCAACGAAGAGCTCTTCCTGATCCGGGAGGTTTTCGAACGCCAGCTCGCGGCGAGGGTGATCGCATCGGTTCCCCAGAAGAAGGGGTCTTGCGATGACTTCCTCATCCAGGCGGACAAGAACCCGAACACCAGGGGAGCCGATCTCGTGGGACTGCCAGGCCCAGACAGTCCCGACGCGTCGACGCTTCTCAATCAGGCTCTCGCAGGTGAGCTGCGCGCCCTGTGGGTGTTCGGGCACGATCTCGTGGAGCTTCTCGGTGAGAAGAGCGTTCGCCAGCTCTCGGAGAATCTCGAGCTCTTCATCTTTTCGGGCACCAACCGCAACCCGACCGCACCCTTCGCCCACTGGGTGCTTCCTACGGCGGCCTACGTTGAGAAGGACGGCACCTTCGTCAATTGTCACGATCGTGTGCAACGAATCGGCCGCGCGTTCCCACCGCTAGAGGGCACGCGCGAGGACTGGCGCATGCTTTTGCAGCTGGCGGAGCGCCTTGGCCTGACTCTCGAATGGCGGGAGCCTGAAGAGATCTTCGCGGCGCTGGGCGAGGCGTCAAGGCCCTTCGCGCAATTGAGCTACGAGACCATCGGCATGCACGGAGCCGAGGTGGCGACACCTCGCAACGGCGCCGAGGCCACCGACCCATAATGGAAGTGCTTCTCATCAAGCTCGTCCTCGCGGGGCTGGTCCTGTTCGCGGTTCTGAACCTGGCCGGCGCCCACACCTGGGTGGAGCGCAAGCAATCGGCCCTCATTCAGGATCGAATCGGGGCCAACCGCGCCAGCATCTTCGGCTTTCGGTTGCTTGGAATCCTCCATGGCCTGGCCGATCCGATCAAGATGTTCACCAAGGAGGACATCGTCCCGGCCGGGGCCGACAAGACGCTCCACACTCTGGCGCCCTTCTTCTCGGTCTTTTTCGCGATGGCGACCTTCGCCGCGATCCCCTTCGGCGATCGTCTGATCTGGGGCGACAAGGTGATCGAGCTCCAGGTCGCCAAGATCGACGTGGCGCTGCTTTTCATCTTCGCCATGCTCTCGCTCGGCGTGTACGGTGTGATCCTCGCCGGCTTCGCCTCACGCAACAACTACGCCATCCTGGGCGGGCTCAGGGCCACGGCGCAGATGATTTCCTACGAGATCGCTCTCGGGATCTCCATCATCGGCGTGGTCATGGTCTACGGCACCATGGATCTCCAGGACATGGTGCGAGCTCAGGGGCAGTTGATTGGTGGCTGGCTGCCGATGTGGGGCATCGTGGTGCAGCCCGTTGCCTTCCTGATCTTTCTGACCGCGGCTCTGGCAGAGACCAAGCGCGTTCCCTTCGACCTGCCCGAGGCCGAGTCGGAGATCATCGGCTACTTCGTCGAGTACAGCGGCATGAAGTTCGGCATGTTCCTGTTCGCGGACTTCGTCGAGACGATCATCGTGGCGTGCCTGGCGACGACGCTCTTCTTCGGTGGCTGGCAGGTGCCATACCTGATGCCGGAGGGCTTCCTCTTCCCCTGGGGGACGGAGCTCTTGATGCCCAACTGGCTGGTGGTCCTGATCGGGGTGTCGGCCTTCTCTTTCAAGGTCCTCGTCTTCTGCTTCGTCTTCATGCAGATCCGTTGGACCCTGCCGCGCTTCCGCTACGACCAGCTCATGACCCTGGGCTGGAAGGGGCTCTTCCCCGTCGCCGTGGTCAACGTCGCGGTGACGGCGGTAGTGCTTGTCTTCTTTGGAGAGACCTCCTGATGGCAGTCAAAGTCATGCGCAGGCCGGAGCTGACCTTCTGGGAGAAGACCTACCTGCCGCAGATCCTGTCGGGCCTCAAGATCACGTTCAGGCACTTCTTTCGCAATCTCTCGCTGCACATCGCACACCGGGTGGGCCTGCTCAAGCATCTGCGCGCCAGCGTCACGTACCAATATCCCGAGGAGCTCAGGCCCCTCATGTCGAGGTACCGGAGCCGCCACCGGCTGACGTTGCGTGAGGACGACACCCCCAGGTGCGTTGGCTGCATGCTGTGCGAGACCGTGTGTCCGGCAAGGTGCATCACGATCGTCCCGGGTGAGCATCCCGACGCCGACGTCGAGAAGTATCCGGTCCGCTTCGACATCGACCTGGGCGTCTGCGTCTACTGCGGGTACTGCGTAGAGGTGTGCCCCGAGGACGCGATCCGAATGGACACCGGAATCCTCGACCTGGCTGCCTACTCGAGGGAGCAGATGCGGCTGGACATCCACGAGCTGATGGACCCCGAGCAAAAGAAACCGCTCGAGGAGTGCAGCCTGGACTTCCCGCACCAGTGCTCGACGGTGGGCGGAGAGATGAAGGGTGATTGGGAACCATGAATCGACTCCTCCTGGCGAAGGAACTCATGGTGACGAAGCTCGTCACCGTCGCGCCCGACGAGGACGTTCTCCGAGGGGTCACGGTGACGGGACGACAGGCCCTTCCGCTGATCCCCTACTCCCCGCGAGCGGTCAGAAGTCTGGCTTCGGCCGGAGGTTCGCTCTTCCAGGTCAAACGAAGGCGATAGAGCGGGCCGTCGGTGCTCCGCCAGGCCGGATTCGCGGACAAGAGAAGGCGGACTCCCTCGCCGACCGTCTCCTGGCCGACAAGCGAGCGATCGGTGTCGAACAACTCGTCGTCGCTCCACCAGAAGCGCCATGACACTTCACCGAGACCGTCACCGGTCAGCACCAGTGAGTCGATCTGGCCGGCCTCGAGATAGACCGGCCAGTCGAAGCGCCCTTCCGACCCCACGAGCTCGCGGCCGAGCGGATCGCACCATACGGTCGTCGAGTGGTGGCGGAACTTCCATAGGTCCTCGCCGACGTTGCAGCCGGCGATCCAGAGGTGCACCCCGCGCGCGTCCCACGGCTTCGCTGCATCAGTCGGGTAAGGCTCGGGTGCGCTCGCGGCAGCCCGCTCGGCCTGGCCGTCGGGGCCGGCGCAGCTGAGAAGAAGCGCGATCAGCGGCAGGGCGACGAGGCGGAGCCGCGCCATCAGGGTCGCTCGAAGAGCTCGTTCAGCCAATTCAGCACGAAGGTCGCATGGTGGCGCCGCGAGGCCTCATCGTCGCCGCTGAAGAAGGCGAAACTCTGGTCGTCGGGGTCGACCGCATAGTCGTCGAACACCACCAGCCCCAGGTTGATACCACCGAGGCCCCCAAGGAAGTTGCCTTGCACAGACTGCGTCAAGTCGGGTGACGAAATCGCATCGCCCTCCAGCGCCTTGGCGAGACCGAAGTCCAGAACCTTCGCGATGCCGTCGTCGGTCAGCTTGACGTTGGCGGGCTTCAGATCGCGGTGCACGACTCCGCCGTCATGGGCCGACTCGAGGGCCGCGGCGATCTGCACAGCGATGCGGGCCGCCTCTTCCGGTGACAGCGGGCCGCGCGCCAGGCGATCGCTGAGGTCCTCACCCTCCACCAGTTCCATGACCAGGGCCTTGGCCCCCTCGGACTCCTCTATGCCGAAGATCGAAGCGATGTTCGGGTGGCTCAGCGAGGCGAGCACCTGTGCCTCGCGCTCGAAGCGCCCCATGCGCTCCTCATCGCTGGCGAACATCTCGGGCAGGACCTTGATCGCGACCTCTCGGTTCAGTCGTCTGTCGGTCGCTCGATAGACCTCGCCCATACCGCCTTCGCCGACCTTGGCGGTGATGTCGAAATGACCGGGCGAGCTTCCGATCACGATGCCGATGCCTCTCTCTCTTGTTGCCGGGCGTGTTGGTGCGGAGCGAGATCGAAAACGTATCACCGGCAGGTGTTAGGAGATGCGGGTCGCGGGAGTCTTTTCTTAGGGGGCCGCTCTGGGGCCGCTCCGAGGTCGGATGCCGCCTCCCTTCGGCCCTGCTACAGAGGTTCGGCGGTGCCTGGTTCGATATCGCCTCCGGCCCTGGCCGGTAGCGGCCTGCTGCTGATCGGGCCGGCGCGCTCATCGTTGGAGCGTCCGGAGAGAGCGCTGAGATGGCCGATGTGAAGGGCACTTGGTTTGAGCGAGTGGAGTACGACCTAGTCGCCGTTTCGAATCCTCTGATTCCTGAGAGCCCTATCCACAGGAGCGATTCGGCGTTCGCCTGAAGGGAGCTGCGCGCCTTGAGAGGAGCGACCGTCGGGGGGTGGGAAGGCGTGGGCGTCGTTGACCGCGGTGGTGTAGCCCTGGGCGTCCTGGGCCTGGTTGATCGCTAGCTTGGTCATCCAGAGGTGGAAGGGGTCGTTCTCGGCCACCCGTCGGGCGTAGGCAACGGTCTCCTCGTGCAGCGCCTCCCGGGGGTAGATTCGGGTCACGAAGCCGAAGTCGAGTGCCTCCTGCGCATCGATGAAACGCGCCTCGAGCAGTACTTCCTTCGCCTTGCGCACTCCGATGTCCCAGGGCACCGAGAAGTACTGCGTCTTGCCCGGTAGGAAGTTCGCGTCGTCGGCAGCGAACAGTACGTCGACGGCCGCCGCCAGCATCCAGCCGCCGTAGATGCAGATGCCCTGCACACCGCACACGGTCGGTTTTGGGAAATTGCGCCAGCGCAGACCGGGCTCGATGTACATCGACCAACTGCGCTCGTAGATGCCGCGGTTGCCCTGGTGAAACGGGCGGGCCTCGTCGTCGGCGAGCTTTTGCGGCGTGCCGAGGTCGTGGCCGGCGGAGAAGTGTGGGCCCTCGGCGAGAAGAGCCACGGCTCGCACTTCGTCGTCGCCGAGCGCGCTGGAGAAGGCGTCGTCGAGCTCCTCGATCATGATGCGGCCGATGGCGTTGCGGTACTCGGGCCGCGCCAGGGTCATGACGCCGACCCCGTCGGCGACTTCGTAGCGGATCTGGCTGTACATCGACGCTCCTACTGGGGCAACGCGAACACCCAGAGGACACCGCCGAAGGGCACGTAGGTCGAGGTGCCGAGGAAGCCGTCGAGGTGTCGCGTGGTTCGCTCGGCGTCGACTCCCCAGCCGGACTGCACGGCCACGTACTGCACGCCGTCGATCTCGTAGGAGACCGGCACCCCGGTGATGCCGGAGTTGGTGCGTTGCCTCCACAGCAGCTCGCCGCTCTTGGCGTCGAAGGCGCGGAAGTATCGATCCTCGGTGCCGCCGATGAAGACCAGTCCACCTCCGGTGGTGAGCACCGGGCCCCACAATGCGCGATCGAAGTCGTGCTTCCAGACCATCTTGCGAGCGTCTACGTCCCAGGCCTGGAGCTCACCGATGTGGTCCCACCCCTCGCGCACCGCGAACCGCCCATCCATGCCAAGGAACTGTCTCCCCGGCCGGTACTCGATCTCCTGGCCCTCCAGGTAGGAGCACATGTTCTCGTTGGCCGGGATATAGAGGAGCCCCGTCTTCGGGTTGAAGGCGGCGGGCGGCCAGTTCTTGCCTCCCGACCAGGAGGGGCAGAAAAGCGCCTCCTTGCCCGTGCCCGGGGTCTTATCGGGGTCGTATTCAGGACGACCGGTATCGGGGTCCACCGACGTGAAGACGTCCTGGTACACGAACCGGGTCGCGTCGACGAAGTCGATCGAGTCGGCGCTTCTCTCGAGCACCCACAGGTAGGCGTTGCGCCCGGGGTGGACCAGCGCCTTGACGGTCCTGCCGTCGCGTTCGACGTCCATCAGGATCGGTGGATCGACCTCGTCCCAGTCCCAAGAATCGTTCCAGTGGTACTGGTGGTGGGCCACGAGTCGGCCATCGTCGGGATCTAGCGCGATCACCGACGTTGCGTAGAGGTTGTCACCGGGGCGCGCATCGCCCATCCACGGCCCGCCGTTGCCGGTGCCCCAGTAGGTCAAGCCGAGCTCGGGGTCGTAGGTCCCCGTCACCCACACCGGAACGCCGCCGGTACGCCACGTGTCACCCGGCCAGCTGTCGTTGCCCTTCTCTCCGGGGCCCGGGATCGTGAAGGTCTTCCACAGCTCCTTGCCGGTCTGGGCGTCGTAGGCGGCAACGAAGCCGCGAATGCCCCACTCGCCACCCGACACCCCGACCATGATCTTGCCGTCAACAGCCAGCGGCGCGAGCGTCATGTAGTAGCCGCGGCCGTAGTCTTCGACCGCTGTCTCCCATGCGATCTCGCCCGTTTTCGCGTCGAAGGCCAGGAGCACCGCGTCGACGGTGGCGGCGTAGACCCTGTCTCCCCACAGAGCGACACCCCGGTTGGTCGGGTGCATCTGCTGCAGGTCCTCGGGCAGCTCGCGGCGGTAGCGCCACAGGAGATCCCCACTTCGGGCGTCGAGGGCCAGCACCTGGGCGCCGGGAGTGGTGAGAAACATCACGCCGTCATTGACGATCGGCGGCGCCTGGTGCCCCTCGTTGACGCTGGTCGAGAACGTCCAGGCAGGCTGAAGAGCCCCGACGTTCGAAGTGTCGATCTGATCCAGCGGGCTGTATCCCCAGCCATCGTAGGTGCGCCGGTAAGTGAGCCAGTTACCCGGTTCAGGCGACGTCAGCCGCTCTTTCGTGACCGATCTGTAGGCGGGGCCATCCTGCGCCGCAAGCGGAATCGCCACCAGGGACGCAAGGACGAGGAGGCTACTCGAGCGAAGCATCAGAGCTCCTTCTGAAAACGTACCTTGGCGCTGAATCCAGCGGCGGCGACGAGCACCCCGTCCTCGGAGCGCAGCGGCAGGTGCGGCAGGCGGCGTGGTGCCGGGCCACCGATGACGACAGCACCATCACGCAGATCGAACTCCGACTCGTGACACGAGCACAGCGCGTTCGCCGACTCGTCAGCCCACTCGGAGATGTCGCAGCCGGTGTGCGGACAGATCGCCGAGTAGGCCACGACGCCGTCCGCTGCCACCGCGCGGGTCTCCTCCGACAGATCGTCCGGAGAAAACCGGCACATGATGACCTGATTCAGCCGGGAACCGTCTCGCACGACTCCTGATTCGACGTCCTTGGCATAGCAGGTGATCTGCTCGCTTTCGAGCTCGAGACCGGAGGCGCGCACGGTCTCACCTTCGCGGTGGCCGAAGGCGTAGACGAAGGTGTCGCCCTCCTGCGGGCGCATCTTGTGCGGATCGGTACCTTGGGCCCGCAGCACGGCGGAGGCTCCCAGGCCGACCAACCCGCTGACAAAGCCTTTGAGGACGGTTCTACGGTCTTTCATTCTTCTTTCGGGACCCTCTTTTCGAACCCGAAGCCTACCTCAGTCACCTCTGCGGAGAAGGCGGCGCGCACCGAGGAGGAGCCCGCCTACAAGCACCCCCGCAAACACCTCGACAGTGAGCATCAAGACGACGATCTCGCGCCACACACCCGTGGCAAAGCCGAGTAGCGCCAACTCAATCAGCGTCGCGGCCAGCACCGCCGGTGGCAAGAGCGCGAACATGGCGAGCCCACGCCATGCCGAGGACCGGCGCAACGGAGAAAGAAGCCACACCAGCACCGAAACCAGGAGCGGCGCCAGGGCACTCGACAGCGCGAATTCCTCACCGCTCAGCGGCAGGAAGCGCACCCGATCGTAGGCGCGCTCCTCGTAGCGTTGCCGAACCAGCGGCACTGGATTCCCCTGACCAGGGCGGAGATATGGCGTGAGGATCGACCGCGAAGCTCCGCCGGGTCCCCTTCCACTGCGATGCTTCTTCCCCCGTGAAGGCCGCCGACTGATCAGGATGTGCCAGGCTCACGACGCCGAACTGGCGGATCTCGACGTCGCTGCGCAGCTCAGAGTCGATCATCGCGGCCACTACTTGCCGCGATGCCAATGATGCCGGCGACGAACGGGGTGTGGGAGGCTCCAGCAGTTCTCAGCTTCGCGGTCCGCCTGCTACTCGGTGAGGGCGAGCGCGACGGATTGCTGGAGCGCGGCGTGGAGGCGCTGCAGGAGTTCTCTCGCGCGCGGGGCGTGGCGTTGTACCTCGTCGAGGCGACCACCCTGCAGTGCTTGACGATTCTGCAAGCCATTCTCGCTGTCGGCCTTCAGAACGCGCGCACCATCGACGATCTCCGCGAAGCCCACCGCGAGACGGCGAACCTCTACGAGGCGAACGGCAAGCTCATCCAGCATCTGTCGCACGAGCTCAAGACGCCACTCGCACTGATCGTGGCCTCGGCGAAGCTCCTCGAACGACCCACCATCCGGGCCGATGACGCCCGCCACGCCAAGGTCATGGACCGGGTGCGGCGCAGCGTCGAGCGGCTCGAGCAGATCCAGCAGGAGGCGCAGGACATCGCCAGACCTCCTCCGGAGAGCGGCGTCGAGCGGAGCCGCGAGACAGTGGCCCTGCTTCAGGCGGTCGAAGGGGTGCTCACCGACATCCAGCCCCTCCACTCCCACCGCGACGTGACGATCGAGGCCGAGCTCGAGAAGTGCCCCTCGGTTCGTGTTCCGGTGCAGCCTCGGCGCCGCTCGATCACGGGCCTTGTACGCAAGGCGATCGAAGCGACGGCCGACGGCGGACGGGTCAGGGTCCGCAGTTCGGACGACGGCGATTGCGTTCGCCTCGCTGTGGAAGACTGCGGCGTGGGCATGTCGGCCGACACCCTGGAGCAGATCTTTTTCGGCTTCGTGCATGCGGGACGCACCGAGGGCTACTTGACCGGTGGGCCCTACGACTTCGGCGCAGGTGGCGTCGGGCTCGATCGACTGCGCACCAAGCAGCTGGCCGACCGCTTCGGCTTCCACGTCGAGGCTTCGAGCGAGCCTGGCGTCGGGAGCCGCTTCACCCTCGCCTTTCCCCCCGCCCTGTGGGAGGCGGACGGATCATGAGCACACAGCGCTCCGGCCTGCGCCCGTCGAGTGACCTGGAGCTCGATCTCTTGATTCACGAGCTCAAGGGGCCCATCGGCGTCGCCGATGCGGTAGTGCGCTCGCTGCTCGATCGACCGGAGCGCTGCGGCGAGCTCAACGATCGCCAGCAAGAGGTGCTGCGGCGCGCGCTGCAGGGCGTCGAGCGCAGCCGCCTGCTGATCCGCGACCTGCTCGAGATCGGCAGAACCGAGGCGGGTCGCATGAGCGTGACGCGATTCCAACTCTTGGCGACACTTCAGCGGCTGCTCTTCGAGTCGCTGGAATCCACCACACCGGTGCGGGGATGGGCACAGCTCGACAACGAGGCTCGATCGCTCGCGCTGCGAGAAGCCGGCATCGATCTCGAGGTGCAGGGCGAGAGCGTGCTCGAGCACGACGAGACCAAGTTCATGCTGCTGGTGGGCAATCTGGTCCGCAACGCACTCCAGTTTCGACGCGGGCGCATCTGCGTACGCACGAGGCTCGCCGAAGACACCCTCCATGTCGAGATCTCGGACGACGGACCCGGGATTCCCGACGAACATCGTGACGCCGCCTTCGCGCGCTACTCACGACTACAACAAGCGCAAGGAAGCGAGCGTGCCGGCCACGGTCTGGGCCTGGCAGGGTCGCGCTACCTCGCGGAGCTCCTCGGTGGCGAGCTCGAGCTCGACGAACGAGTCGGTGGAGCACTATTCGGATTAGACTGCCCCTTACGCCTCCCTCACCGGAGACATGGCGTAGAGACAAGGAGACGCAACTTGACCGACGTACATAGCGAGCTCGAGGGCCTCCGAGTTTTGGCGGTAGACGACGAGCCTGACGTCCTGGCCACCGTCGAGGACGTTCTGGTGGGGGTCGAGCTGGACACGGCGGGTGACTTCGACTCCGCTCTCCACAAGCGCCGCAGCAACACCTCCGACCTGGGCTATCTGCCCAAAGAGCAGCTGGCGAATCTCGACACCCTGATCGCCGAGTTCCTGGCCGAGGCGAAAAAGGGAAACTCGGTCTGGCGCCTGATCTTCGACAAGCTCGACGACTACTTCGAGCGCACCTTCGGCGCCGACTGGGTCGCAGAAGACCCGAACTACTGGCGCATCTACCTCCACTAGGGAAACGATATGAAGAGTTTGATCAAGATCGTCGCAGTCGTAGCAGCGTTGGCGGTGATGTTCGGCGTGGGGTGGCTGGCGAAGGCCACCGGAGCCGGCCAGGTTGCCGAAATCCCGTCGCTGGAAGAGCGGGAGCGCGCTTTCGTCGAGCGGATGACGAATGTGGTGTTGGTCGGGCATTTCACGATCGAGGGGGCACAGCGCCGCGACGGAGTGCCGGAGCGCTACGAGATCTCGAGCGTCGAAAAGCTCGACGACGGTCGTTGGCGCTTCAACGCGCGCTTGAAGTACATGAGCGTCGACGTCACGCTACCGATCGTGCTGCCCATGGAATGGGCCGGTGACACACCGATGATCTCGATCACGGACTTCGCCATTCCCGGGCTCGGTGAAGAGTTTGGCTCGCGCGTCCTCTTCTATGACGGGCGCTACGCAGGCACCTGGGACCACGGCGAGTACGGCGGCGTGATGTACGGCACCATCGCACCTCTGGTCGCGGGCGAAGTGCCCATTGGCGAAACGCCCGTAGGATCGACGCGATGACGATCCATGACCGAACCACTCGTCTGGCGGCGGTCGCCGCGGCCTCCATCTTCCTCGCGGCGGCCACGACCGCCTATGAGCCACCCCGTCGCGCCGACGGCAGGCCCGATCTGGGAGGCGTGTGGACCAACTCGTCGCTGACCCGGCTGTCGCGACCTGGCAGCGTCGACAAGCTGGTCCTCACCCCCGAAAAGGCGCAGCAGATGGCCGCCGGGCATTTTCACAACGTGCGCGCGGCCAAGGAGTTCGAAAAGTCCGATCCGAATCGCGGCGCGCCGGATAAGGTCAAGTCGCTGCCCCCGGTCGGCAACTACAACGCCTCCTGGGTCGATCCGGGCTCTACCTACGGCGTTGTCAACGGTGAGATCCGATCGTCATGGCTGATCGAGCCGGCCGACGGCAAGGTCCCCTACCAGCCGATCGTGCGTGAGCAGGGCAAGGCGCGGCGCACCCATCGCTCCGGCATCGCCGGCCCCGAGGTCCTCTCACTCGGAGAGCGCTGCCTGATCGGCTTCGGCGGCACCGCTGGGCCACCCATGCTCAACGTGCTCTACAACAACCACTACGAGATCGTGCAGACCGACGACCGGATCATGATCCTGGTCGAGATGGTGCACGACGCACGGGTCGTACGGATGGACGCCGACCACGGGGCCGCCGCTGACCTGCGCTGGCTCGGCGACTCGGTCGGCCGCTGGGACGGCGACACCCTGGTGGTCGAGACCACTCACTTCCACCCGGCACGCAGCACCAACGGTCCCCTGTACTACTCGGCCAACGCCATGGTGACAGAGCGCTTCACCCGGGTGTCGGACTCGCAGATCCACTACGAGTTCATTGTCGACGACCCAGAGTTCTACACCGCCGAGATGCGCGGCGAGATGAGCTTCAATGCGGTCGACAAGCGGGTCTACGAGTACGCCTGTCACGAAGGCAACTACGCCATGGGCAACATGCTGCGGGGAGCTCGACTGCTCGAGAGCGAGGCGAGCTCGGGGCGCTAGGGTCAGTCGGTTGCCAAGCGATCGAGCGCTCTCAGATCGGCGCCCGTCGGCGCCTGAAACACAGTCAGGTCGAACAGCGGTAGGACCGCGATGATGTGGTCGAAGATGTCGCCCTGGATCGCCTCGTACCGGATCCAGTCTTGATCGTTCGAGAAGACGTAGATCTCGATCGGCAGACCCAGCTCGCTAGGCGGCAGCTGCCGCACGAGAAACGTCATGTCCGGGTGGATCTTGGGATGGTTGTGAAGGTAGGCCTCGATGTAGGCCCTGAAGGTGCCGAGGTTCGTGAGGTGGCGACCGTTGACCAGAATCGAGGTATCGAAGCCGTGCTCCTCATTGTGCTTCATGACCTCGTCGAGCTTCGCCTTCACGTAGTCGCTGATGTATTGGATTTTCTGGAAACGATCCAACATCTCAGCGTCGCAGAAACGAACGCTCGTCATGTCGATCGAGATCGAGCGCTTGATGCGCCTGCCCCCCGACTCCGACATCCCCCGCCAGTTCTTGAACGACTCCGAGACCAGAGCGTAGGTTGGGATGGTCGAGACGGTCTTGTCCCAGTTCTGCACCTTGACGGTGGTCAGCGAGACGTCGATCACATCGCCGTCCGCCCCGTGCGCGGGCATCTCGATCCAGTCCCCGCGGCGCACCATGTTGTTGACCGACAGCTGGATGCCGGCGACGAAACCGAGGATCGCGTCGCGGAAGACCAACATGAGGACCGCAGTGAAGGCGCCGAGGCCGCTGAAGAAGACCAGCGGCGAGCGCCGCATCAGAAGAGCGAGGACTGCGATGCCGCCAAGGAAGTAGGCGGCGAGCTTGGCCACCTGAACCACCGTCCTGATCTGGAACCGCCGAGAGACACGGTTGCCGTCCCAGATCTTCTGGATCGCGTTCAGCAACGCGTCCACGGTCAGAATGGCGATGAGCACTAGATAGGCCGAGATCACAGAATCGACGGCTCTCAAGGCCTCGGCAGAGAGCATGGAGCCGGCACCCCGTTGCAGAACGAGGGCCGGCACCAAATGCGACAGGCGCGTGAACACGCCCGCCTCGACCAGTTCGTTGTCCCAGCGGGTGTCGGTGCGCATCACCGCCGCTCGCAGCACACGAGTGACGAAAAAGCGCGTCACGTAGTAGGCGACGGTCGCTGCCACCGCCACGACCAACATGGCCCCGCTGATGGTAAGGAGGTCCGCCGAGCCCTCCTCCAAGCCGAGGGTCTCGATCCAATCGCGCACGCCCTGCCACATCCAGCCGTTCCTCCAAGTCTGAGCCGTCGGCCACCGCCGGCCCTGCCGCAGAATACTTCAGCTATCCTCGCAGCCCCCCATCGTGAGGAGGACGCCATGACCAAAGAGCAGACCGGCCTACAGATCCAGTCGACGGTGCGACGCGAGGGCCGCGTCGAGCTGTCACTCGAGCTCGTCCCGATCCCAGAGCCCGGTGACGATCAGGTTCTGGTGCGCATCGAGGCGGCTCCGATCAATCCCTCCGATCTCGGCATGCTCTTCGGCCCGGCCGATCGGTCGACGGTCGAGGCCGGCGGAACCGAGCAACGGCCCGTCGTCAGCGCCCAGATTCCAGAGCCGCTCATGCGAATGGTCGCCAATCGAGTCGAGCAGTCGATGCCGACGGGCAACGAGGGCGCCGGCGTCGTGGTTGCCGCCGGCTCGTCGGAAGGCGCGCAGGTGCTGATGGGCAAGACCGTGGCCATCTGGGGCGGCTCGATGTACTCGCAGTACCGCGCCCTCAGCGCCAAGCAGTGCCTCGTCCTACCCGAGGGCACCACTGCGGCAGAGGGTGCCTCGTGCTTCGTCAATCCCCTGACGGCTCTCGGCATGGTCGAGACCATGAAGCTCGAAGGACATGTCGCGCTGGTGCACACCGCCGCGGCCTCGAACCTCGGTCAGATGCTGCAGAAGATCTGCACCGCCGACGGGATCGATCTGGTCAACATCGTGCGCCGCCAGGAGCACGTCGACCTGCTACGCGATCTCGGCGCCACCCAGGTCTGCGACTCGAGCCGCGACGACTTCATGACCGAGCTCATCGAGGCGCTCGCCGAGACCCGAGCCACGATCGCCTTCGACGCCATCGGTGGCGGCAAGACCGCTTCGAACATCCTTACCGCGATGGAGGCCGCCGCCAGCCGTACGCAGGCCGAGTTCAACCGCTACGGCTCGAACGTGTACAAGCAGCTCTACATCTATGGCGGCCTGGACCGTGGACCGACGGAGCTCACCCGCAGCTTCGGCTTCGCCTGGGGCCTGGGCGGATGGCTGCTACCGCCGTTCCTGCAGAAGATCGGGTCCGAGGCGGCGCAGAAGCTGCGCGAGCGCGTCGCGGCCGAGATCACGACCACCTTCGCATCGAGCTACGTACAGGAGATCTCGCTGCGCGAGGCACTCGATCCGGAGGCGATCGCCGTCTACGGCAAGCAGGCGACCGGCGAGAAGTACCTGATCCGCCCGCACGGGTAGCGGGGGCTCCGACCCGCTCTAGTGTCCCGTCGCCAGACGTAGCTGGCTTCGCACCTCGTGCCCCGAGACGAAGATCAGGCAGGCGCAGACCATGCCTGCCGTCGCGGTCCAGAAGACCGCCGGATAGCCGGCGAGCTCGGCGACCCAGCCGAGCGCCAGCGAGCCGATCGAGAAACCGGCGTTGAAGGCCGCCATGAAGACCGCGAAGGCCTTTCCGCGCTCGCCGGGCGCGACCGCCTCGACCGCGAGCGCGTTCATGCAGGGCAACAGCAGGCCGTGGGCGAGACCGAAGAAGGCACCAATCCATGGCAGCCACACCAGGCTCAGGTTCGCGGAGAAGGCCATCGGCACCGTGTAGAGCACCATCATCGCCAGGGCCACCCGGGCACGGCCGAGGCGGTCGCTCAATCCTCCGAGAAGCACCCGAACAGCTACCGCAGCAATCGTGTAGCCGATGAAAAACGCACTCACGCGGTCGGTCCCCAGCTCGATCGCGTACGGCTGCACAAACGTGAAGAGTGCGGCGAACGCCGCCCCGATGAGACTGATCACCGTCATCAACCACAGCGATCGCCGGGAGGTGAAGACCTCAAAGAGGGTGGCCCGAGCCCCGTGATGCGCCTCCCGAACCGGCTCCGGCACGCGCGCGAGCAGTAGCATCGACAGGAAGCCGGCCAGGCCAGCGCCGACGAAGACCGGGGCCCAGCCCCAGCTTTCCGCCACCACCTCGGAGAGCGCGGGCGCGATCGCGTTGGTCGACAGCATGGTCACCCCGAACCACCCGTAGCCCTGGCCGAGCTTGCGAGCCGGCACCAGATCCGTGACCAGCGCCCCAGTGGCCACGAACTCGAATGCGTTGCCGACACCGTGCAGCAGCCGCAGCGAGTAGGCCAGCGGCCCCACGTCCGTCACCCACACGAACCCCATCGCCGCCGCCCCGCTGATCGCCGCCCCCGCCATCGCCCAGCGCAGCCGATGCGATCGATCAGCCCAGTCGCCGGCCAGCGGCATGAAGATCATCGACGAGATGCCGAAGATCGACGTCACCAGCCCGATCTCCCACGGCGACGCCTGAAGCGCCTTCGTCATGTACGTCGGCAGGATCAGAAACGTCGAAAAGCCCAGCCCGAACACCGTCTGCGCGCACATCAGCAGCACTAACGGCCGGGTGAAGAGGCGTTCAGAGGAATTCATCAAGAATGGAGCCCTCGATACCAGCAGAAAGCCGTATCAGGCACCTGGCAAGAGACGCCGACTGAAGGGGCGAGCCCGAAGAGAGCTCGCCCCTCTCAGCATGGTGAACGAGCCCTGGGCGAGGGAACAGCGGTGTCCTCGCCGCCGAGGGTAACGGACCGAATGGGGTGCTA
>JAYZDP010000145.1:0-2098 GCA_036337765.1 Acidobacteriota bacterium | reverse complement strand
GCGTTGAGCGCGAGCTGGGTGGAGGCGGTTCCGGTGCGCCCGAAGCCGGCGCCGATGATCTTCAGCAAGCCGCGATGGTAGCAGCGCGCGTTCTCAGGGATTCCTGCCTAGGGCCTCGGCGATGGCGGCGACGTGGCTCGGGGTCGTGCCGCAGCATCCACCGACGATCTGAACGCCCTGCTCGACCCAGTCGGCACAGCGCCCAGCGAGCTCTCCCGGCTCGACCGGGTGCAGGGAGGTCGCCTCGGGGTAGGCCAGAAACGGTCCGCTCCAGTGGTGTCGAAGCTGCGCGAGCGCCGCGTCTGTTGCCTCGAGCGTGCTGTGCATAACGCCGGCCGCTGCGGCCGCAGAGCCAGCCGCGACGGGATGCGCGGAGGCCAGCGATCGAGCGAGGTCGTCGAAGGCCAACGGCGCTCGGCGGACCGCATCGGCGGCGATCCGCTCGGGCGGCTCCTCGTGGACCGGGTCCCACGCAAGGACCGTGCCGTCGTCGAGAAGCGTTGCGCTCATCCCGATCCACAACGGCAGGCCGGTCTCGGCCGCGGCGGCAATGGCGCGGGCCGCGCGATCGAGATCGAGCATCATCTCGAGCACGATGAGGTCGACGCCCGCCTCGGCGAGCGACTCCGCCACCTCGCGGTAATTCGTGATCTCCTGCTCTGGGGTCGGGAAGAAGCGCGGGTCGCGGCTGAAGGTGCCCGCGATCCAGGCGACGGTATTCGACATCGAGCCCGCGATCGGGATCTCACGGTCCGAAGCGACGCGCTCACGGGCCTCGATGGCGAGCTCCACTGCCCGTCGCGTCAACGCTGGCGCCTCGTCGCCGATTCCGGCTCCGTCGAGCACATGCCGCGCGGTCGCGAAGGTGTTGGCGGTGAGGATGTCGGCGCCGGCCCGCAGGTAGTCCTCGTGGACGCCGCGGACGATGTCGGGATCGGTGCGGTTGGCCACCGCACACCAGGCCGCGCTGTCCATGGTCGCGCCGCGGCGCCTGATCTCGGTACCGACGCCGCCGTCAAGCAGGATCGTCCTGCCCGAGGCCAGCCGAGAGGAGAGAGTGGCGCTCACGGTCGGATGGCTCGGAGGGAGTCGTTCGGGAACGTGCCGTTCGGGTGGACGCGACCACGACGCGGCAACTCGAAGTGAGATTCGAGCTCACGAAGCACAGCGGATGACTCGCAGGTAGTCGTTGAGGAACGTGCCGTCCGGGTCGACGCGATCACGAACGCGCCACCAGTCCGACCAGCGGGGATGGATGCTCGCAAGCTCGTCGCCATCGAGGTAGTTGACCTTGCCCCAGTGCGGTCGTCCATCGAAGGAGCGAAAGATCTCTTCGGCGGCGCGGAACATCGGCTCCTCGTTCTCCTCGACCGCCTGGTGCAGCGAGATCGTCACTGTCGGCCGCTCGTAGGCCGTCGAGAGCCAGACGTCGTCGGCCGCCAGACCACGGTACTCGACCGGCCATGGCATGTCTGGAAAGTCGTTGCACAGGAGGTGACGGATCGCCCCCAGGCACTCCGGTCCGTGCTCCGCCGGGATGGAGTACTCCATCTCGGTGTGGCGCCAGTCACGGTGGCTTGGCAGTACCTCGTAGCTCCAACCCTTACGCTCGCCTTCGCGCGCGATCGGATACGACGGTTCGTCGTGCGTCATCGACATCGTCTTGACGAAGGCCTCGTCTGAGCGCGGCCGCCAGAAGAACTCGAAGTGGCGGGCGGCGCCAATGCGCTCCTCCAGGGTCGGGGCCAGCTCTTCATAACGAATGCGCTCGCTGCTCTCGGAGAGTCGATAGGCATCGCAGAGCGCGAGCTCCAGGCGGGTAGCGACGCCCAAAGCGCCTAGCGACAGCCGAGCGGCTTGCCACAGGTCTGCATTGCACTCGGGGCCGCAGTCGACGAGCTCACCGGACGCTAGCGCGATGCGCGCTCCGGTGACAATCGAGGAGAGGTTGCCGAGTTCGAGGCCGGTGCCGTGGGTGCCGGTGCCTGTGGCTCCGGCGATCGTCTGCCGGTCGATGTCGCCGAAGTTGTGCAGCGCCAGCCCGGCGTCGTGCAGCGGCCGACCGAGAGCGTAGATCGGCGTGCCCGCCCACACCCAC
>JAYZDP010000144.1:0-7969 GCA_036337765.1 Acidobacteriota bacterium | reverse complement strand
CGCATCCCGGACTGAGCTGCATACCTCGCCTGGCGACAGGTGACGGGGGAAACGAGGGCTGGCGCCTGGCTTCCAGTTCCGAATCGGACGCCTCTACCGCATTATCTGTAGCGGGCGTGTCGCAGCCCTACCTATTCTGCGACCCGCTAGGCACCGGTCTGCCGTACGCAAACCTTTTGGCTGCCATGTTTGCGAAGAGCTGCGAGCACTCGCTGCTAGTGCGAAAGCCTCCTCAGCCGTGTCCGCCGTCGCCCTTCCGGGTGAGAGGCGACACGTATCGAGCCTCGTCTATCAGCCGAGGTCTGAGTGGCCGGCGCAGAATCTAGCCACCCTCATGGCGCTAGATCCTGGCTCGGCACTCGGGCACTACGAGATCATCTCCTCCTTGGGTACGGGAGGCGTGGGCGAGGTCTACCGCGCCAAGGACACCAAGCTTGGCCGGGAGGTGGCCGTCCAGCGGCGGCTCTTCGACGGATGCCAATGTGTCGAGGGCCCAAGAAGCTTGCGTCTTGACATCTCATTCCTTGGAAGAGCGACTCGGGGCACGCCAGAGGAGATGAGCTCCTCCTAAGCGGCCCACGTGAGGTCTTGACCAACCACGGCTACGAGAGTGACTGTCGCACGTCGCCGGCGCAACGGAAGCCCATGTTGGCGGTGGTGCT
The DNA here is from genome assembly GCA_036337765.1 of Acidobacteriota bacterium. Classification (GTDB taxonomy): domain Bacteria; phylum Acidobacteriota; class Thermoanaerobaculia; order Multivoradales; family Multivoraceae; genus JAYZDP01. The sequence goes on along the minus strand of JAYZDP010000144.1, from coordinate 7,307 downwards.
GTCGGGCGTGTTGGCGTTTCGCGCCGAAAGCCGGTAGCGATTGCAGTACGACTCGTGACACAGAAACGAGCCTCCACGGATCACCCTTAGCTCACCCGTCGGAGGCCCCGGCGGATCGCTCCCCCCGCGCTCGGCGATCCGGTCGCTGGTGAAGTGGTCTCCGCACCACTCCCAAACGTTACCGATCGGGTTGTAGAGACCGAACTCGTTTGCCCCGAACGCATCGACGGGACAAGTTCCACGAAAGCCGTCCTCGCCCAGGTCGCGATCGGGGAAGCTCCCCTGCCAGACGTTGCAGCGGTGCTGGCCTTCGGGCTCTAGGTCGTCTCCCCAGGGGAAGGTCGCGCCATCGGCGCCACCGCGCGCCGCGAACTCCCACTCGGCCTCGGTGGGTAGGCGCTTGCCGGCCCAGTGGCAGAAGGCCATCGCGTCCTGCCACGAAACGTGCACCACCGGATGGCGCAAGCGACGGCGGATCGAGGATCCCGGACCCTCCGGGGAGCGCCAGTCGGCACCGTGGATCTTGCACCACCACGGCGCCTGCGGTGCGCAGTCCGCGATCGCCGTGCGACGCAACCGCCGCGACAGGTGCCCCTCGAAGACAAACGACCATCCCAGGCGCTCGCTGTCGGTCACGTACCCCGTCTCTTCGGCGAAGCGCTCGAAACGGGCGTTGGAGACGGTTTCCGCCTCGATGGCGAACGGCGATAGCTCGATCTGGCGCCGCGGCCGCTCGCCGTCGCCCGGAATCGCATCCGCTGAGTCGGTGCCCATCCAGAAAGCACCGCCGGCGAGCTGGACCCGCAGTGCCGGGTCGTGACCCCTTCGGCACGGTTCGTCGCCGCGAGAAACGGGCTCGCCGTTCCGGACCGGCGTACAGCACGGGTCCTGACTCATCGGCGGGCGGGTCCTCCTCTCACGTTTGCGCCAACTGTACAGCAGCGCACCCACGCCCTTCCCGACCGGGCTACCATGCGCCTCGAGACCATGGTGGGGTTCGAGGACAAGCTGAACGAGGTGCTGGCCAGTGCCGTCGAAGGCTTTCGAGGGCTGACGTCGGCCGAGCGTCTTTCCGGCGGCGCCAGCCAGGAGACCTATCGCGTGGTCGTCGAGACCGATCGGGGAGAGGAGCAGCTGGCTCTGCGCCGCGCCGCGGGAGGCGGCTACGACACGGCGGCGCCCGGGCGCCCGGGGCTGGCGACCGAGGCTCGGCTCTTCGACGTGGCGCGCGAGGCCGGCGTGCCCGAGCCGCGCATCCACCGTGTGCTCGAGTCCCAAGACGGCATCGGTGACGGCTTCTTGATGGAGTGGCTCGACGGCGAGACGCTCGGGGCGCGCATCGTCCGATCGCCCGAGCTCGAGTCCGTCCGACCGCTTCTCGCCTTTCAGTGCGGCGAGATCCTGGCCCGCATCCACGCCATCGACGTCGAGAGCACCGGCCTCGACGCCCTGCTTGAGCGACGAACCCCGAGCGAGTTCATCGAGCGAACCTGGGACAACTACAGGGCCTTCGAGACACCACAGCCGATGATCGACTTCGCAGGACGCTGGCTGCTGGAGAACCTCCCTGCCGACTCTCACATGAGTCTCGTCCACAACGACTTTCGCAACGGCAACCTGATGGTCACTCCCGAGGGCGTGGCCGCGGTGCTCGACTGGGAGACGGCGCACATCGGCGATCCGATGCGCGACCTCGGCTGGATCTGCACCAACTCCTGGCGATTCGGGCGCAGTGACCTGCCGGTCGGGGGCTTCGGCCGCTACGAGGACCTCTTCGCCGGCTACGAGAGCGTATCGGGCGTGACGGTCGATCCAAAGAGGGTGCACTACTGGGAGGTCTTCGGTTCCTTCTGGTGGGCGGTCGGCTGCCTCGGAATGGCCCAGGCCTACCGCACCGGACCGGATCCTTCGGTCGAGCGTCCGGCGATCGGCCGTCGTAGCTCCGAATGCCAGGTCGACTGCGTCAATCTGCTCATCCCCGGCCCTGTCGAACTGGTCGAAGCGACCGACGCCTCGGGCGACGACCTGCCGCGAATCGACGAGCTGATCGTCAGCGTGCGCGACTTCCTCCGCGAGGAAGTGATGGAGGCCACCGCGGGCCGCGTCAACTTTCTGGCCCGGGTCGCCGCCAACTCGCTCGACATCGTCGACCGCGATTTCACCTTGGGGCACGGGCATCGCCGTCGCGAGGGCGAGCGTCTGCGCGCCCTTCTCGGGTCGTCGGGCGAGCTGGAGGATCTTCGTTGGCTACTGGTAGGCGCCCTACGCGACGGCACCATGCCGCTCGAGGAGCCCGCCCTGGTAGAGCATCTGCGGACGACGGTGGTCAACCAGGCAGCGATCGATCAGCCCCGCTACTCCGGCTTTCGCCAAGCCGTGGAGCGCTAGTGGGGCCGCGGCAGGTCATTCTTGAACCGCATGGCATGGATGCTCGGCTCTCCTACCTCGGCCCAACTAGCTTGGGGTCCCTCCCGGGAGCCGTCTCGCCGTGCGCGCTGAGGCAGCTTCTCCGGAACTGCCGCGCAGGCCCAGAAGTGCTCTGAGCGCTCGACTCAACTCCGACGAACCTCCCCTGACGACATTCCTAGCACTCCTGTAGCATCGTCACTTCCGCAGATGGGCGCGCATTTTCACGACAACGGCCACTCGCACAGCCACGGGCTGCTGCAACGAGTCGGCTACATCACGCTCTGTGCGGCGGTCGGACTGCTGCTCCTGCTCTATCTGTTGGGCGTCGTCGAGACCGTAGCCGGCTTCGACCTGGCCCTGATCCTCACCGTCGTGGCGGGCTATCCACTCCTGCGCCACGCGATCCTCGATCTGTTGGGTGGGCACCTCTCGTCACACGTCACGATTGCCATCGCCGCCGGCGCCGCAGTCGCCATCGGCGAGTACTTCGCCGCCGCCGAGGTGATGTTCATCATGCTCATCGGCGAAGGGCTCGAGCACTGGACGGTCGACCGAGCCAAGGGGGCCATCGCCGGTTTCGTCGCCAGCCAGCCCGACGAAGCCCGGGTCATGCGGGACGGCCGCGAGCAACGGATAGCCCTGTCCGATGTCCAGGTTGGCGACCTGGTGCGCGTGCTGGCGGGCGAGCGCGTTCCCGTCGACGGCACGATCGTCAGCGGCGAGTCCTCGGTCGATCAGTCGAGCATCACGGGCGAGCCGTTGCCGGCTTCGCTCGGCGTCGGCGACTCGGTCTGGAGCGGCAGCCTCAACGAGCTTGGCGTGCTGGACATCCGCTCCGAGTGCACCGGCGGCGATACCACGGTCGCTCGCATCGCCGGGCTCATCGAGGACGCCCAGGCGCGACGCGCCCGTGTGGTGCGCACGGCGGATCGTCTGGCGCGCTTCTTCCTGCCAGCCGTACTCTTGGCGGCCGGCGGCATCTACTTCGTTACCGGCGAGATGATGCGCACGGTCGCTGCCCTCATCGTCGCCTGCCCCTGCGCTCTGGTCCTGGCCACTCCTGCCGCAATGGCGTCGGCGATCGCCCGTTTGGCTCGCGAGGGGGTGCTGGTCAAGGGCGGCGACGTCATCGAGTCGCTGTCGCGGATCCAGGCCTGCGCCCTGGACAAGACCGGCACCCTGACCCAGGGAAAGCCCGTTGTCACCGCTGTCGTCCCGGCCGCCGGCTACGACGACCGCCGACTGCTCGAGCTGGCCGCGAGTGCCGAGCTCAAGTCGGAGCACCTCCTCGGCCAGGCGCTGGTCAGCGAGGCCAGGGCCCGAGAGCTCGACCTCTCAGAGCCCGAGGCCTTCGAACTGCGACCCGGGCGCGGAGTCACGGCGTCGCTGGGAGCCACCCGAATCGCGGTCGGCAACGCGGCGCTGCTCAAAGAGCTGGATTGTCCCGACCTCGATCTGGCAGCAGTGGAGGAAGACCTGCAGCCGACGTCAGGGAACGGCGAGACCCGTCTCGCGGTGGTCGTCGACGACGCGCTGGCCGGCACCCTCGCCCTCGCCGACCCGCTGCGCGACGAGGCCGCGGCAGCGGTCGCGGACCTTCGCAGCAGCGGCATCGAGCCGATCGTCATGCTCACCGGAGACACCGAACCGACCGCCCGCACCATCGGCCGGAGGGCCGGCATCACGCAGGTCGAGGCGGAGCTGCTACCCGAAGACAAGGTGCACCGAATCTCGGAGCTCGCCGGCGACGATCGTGGCGTGCTCATGGTCGGCGACGGCATCAACGACGCGCCGTCGCTGGCGGCGGCTACGGTTGGCGTGGCGATCGGCCATGGGGCGGCCGACCTCAGCGCCGAGGCGGCGCAGGTCGTACTGCTACCGGACCGGCTGGACTACCTCGCGCCGCTCTTGCACTACTCGCGCCGCGTCGTCTCGAGGATCCGATCGAGCATCCTGGTCTTCGCGTTCGGCGTCAACTTCATCGCCGTCGGCTTCGCAGCCTTCGGCTGGCTGCCACCCGCGGCCGCGGCGATCGTGCACCAGGCAGCTTCGCTGCTGGTGATTCTCAACTGCATGCGTCTGCTCTACGAGGGGCGCGCCGTGGCCGAGCGTGCCGGCGCCGGCTGGCAGAGGATCCCCGGGCTGGCGCGCGCCTCGAGGCGCCTGGCGATCTACTGGGGCGGTCTACAGCGCTCGTGGAGCTTCGGCTCACACAGCCTCGAGCATGCGCTCATGGACGCACCGCGGCGCCTTCGCACTTTGGCCCCTCGCCTCCTGCGTCTGACTCCGACGCTGACCCTCGCACTGTGGGGACTCAGCGGCCTGACAGTGGTGGAACCGCAGGAGGTCGGTCTGGTGCAGCGCTTCGGCAGGCACGTCGACGGAGCGCTCGGGCCCGGAATCCACTGGCGATGGCCCCGCCCCATCGAGCAGCTCCGGCGCCTGGAGCCGCAGCGACTGCGAACCGTCGCGGTCGGCACGCCGCGCGCCGCACCCGATGCAGAGGCGTTGAGTTACGAGTGGAACGTGGCCCATCCGGCCGCCAGCGAGATACCCCCGCTAGAGCGGCTGATGTTGACCGGCGATGAGAACCTGGTCGAGCTCGCCGCTCGCGTCCACTACCGCCTCGCCGACCCTGCCGAATTCGCGTTCCACAGTGCTGATCCCGACACGTTGGTGAGAGTCTCTGCCGAAAGAACGCTACGCACCCTGCTCGCCGGTCATTCGCTCGCCGACGTACTGACCGTACGGCGCGCCAAGATCGAGGGCGCCTGGCGCCAGAGCCTGGCGGATGCCCTCGACCGGCTGGAAGTTGGCGTCGAAGTGGTGACGGCTACCATCCAGGACGCACATCCGCCGCTCGCCGTCGTCGAAGCGTTTCGGGATGCCGCCAGCGCTCTGGAGGAGCGAGAGACACGGATCAACCAGGCCGAGGGCTATGCACTCGAGAGCCTGCCGCTGGCTCGCGGCGAGGCCCGACGCCGTGAGCTCGAGGCCTCGGCCTACAAGAAGCGACGCGTCGACGAGAGTCAGGGCGACCGTCGCCGGTTCGAGCTGCGCGCCACCGAGTACGGACGAGATCGCGATCTGCACCGCTTCCGCCTCCGGGTTCAGTCGCTCGAGCGCACACTGGCGGGCAAGCCGAAGTTGATCACCGACGCCGAAGTAGGACGTAAGCGCTTCGTCTTCGTCGACGAGGCGGCGGGCACCGATCTCCTCGACGTTTACGTGCCTCCACAATCCGAGGGCAACCGATGACACCACACACCCACGAGCACGGCGAGCCAGGCGATCGCCACACGCACGAGCACGTGCACGCGACGGAGGGGAGCTCGCCCACGCGCCGAACGCGCGGCTGGCGAGGCGCCGCCCTGATGGCACTGCTGGCGATAGCCGCCGTGCGATCTGTCTTCGTGGTGCCAGAAACCGAACACGCCATCGTGACGCGTTTCGGAAAGCTGGTGCGCACGGTGGACGACGCCGGCCTGCGCTTCAAGCTGCCGGTCGACAGCCGCCTGCGCTTCGACAATCGGATCCTGCTCTACGATCCACCACCCGCCGAATTCCTGACTCAGGACAAGAAGAACCTCGTTGTCGACACGGCAGTCGCCTGGCGCATCGCAGACGCAGCGCGCTTCCTCGAGACCATCGGCGAGACCGCCGGGGCCGAGATGCGACTGCACGATCTGGTGTGGGCGTCGCTGGCGGCCGCCCTCGGACGCACCGAGCTCGGCCAGCTCGTCTCGACCGAGCGCAGGGCCCTGCGCCTCGCAGAGGTCTCGGAGGACGTACGCCGCACGGCCGACGCGATCACCTCTTCCCAGCTCGGAGTCGAGATCCTCGAGGTGCAGCTGACCCGACTCAGCTTCCCTGAGCAGAACCTGCAATCGGTCTTCGCGCGCATGCGCGCCGAGCGCGAGCGCATCGCCAAGGAGTATCGAGCCCAAGGCGAAGAGCAGGCCATGGCAATTCGTGCCGAGGCCGACCGCGACCGCGAGGTGCTGCTCGCCGCCGCCTACCGCGACGCCGAGGCCCTGCGCGGCGAAGGCGACGCGGAGGCCGCTCGAATCTACGGCGAGGCCTATCGCCGTGACCCCGATCTGTACCGCTTCCTGCGTACCCTCGAGTCGTACGAGCTGATCCTCGACGATCAGACCACGGTCATCCTGTCGGCCGACTCGGAGCTGCTGAGGCTGCTGTCCCGGGGAGCCGGATGAGGGCGCGCGGCGTCGCCATCCTGGCCTTGGCCGGCATGTGGATGGGCTGGGGTCTGTACTTCGTCGCCCCCGACGAGCAGGCCGTGGTGCGTGTGCTCGGACGGGCGAACCAGCTTCCCGCCGGCCCCGGCCTGCACTGGAACTGGCCCCCACCGGTCGGGCGGGTCGACAAGCTCAAGGTGCGTGAGGCGAAACGGCTGACGCTGGGATTCCGCGCTCCGGATCGGGTGCTCGGGCGCGACTCCTCCCCCACCGAGGCACGCTGGCTCACCGGCGACCGCAACGTGGTGCACATCCGCGTCGTCATGCAGTACGCCATCCATGAGCCTTTGCACTACCTCCTCCGCTTCTCCGCCGTCGAAGACCTGTTGCGCGGGGGGGCTCGCAGCGCGCTCCTCGAGGTGGTCGCCGGCATGGGGGTCGACGAGCTTCTCACCACCGGCAAGGTGGCGGTGCAGCAGAGCGTTCACTCGGCGTCGCAGGAGATCTTCGACCGCTTCCAGACCGGTGTGTCGGTGTTGTCGGTGAGCCTCGAGGCCGTCACTCCACCCGGAGAGGTCCGCGGAGCCTTCAACGACGTCGCCAGTGCGCGCGAGGACCGCAACCGGTTGGTGCGCGAGGCCGAGAGCTACCGCAACGAGGTCGTACCTCTGGCGCGCGGCGAGGCCCAGACGCTCTTGG
>JAYZDP010000143.1:0-4122 GCA_036337765.1 Acidobacteriota bacterium | reverse complement strand
GAGCCGAAGCGCCTGTGCCGACCGAGTGCCGAGACGAGAGGATGGTGATGGGTGCCGACGGTTTTGCTCGTTAGGGCCTAGCCGGCGCTCGCCCTGACACGCCTCGTTCGGTCGCCGCACTCGACGCTTCGCATCTGGAGAACAGTATCGTCCCGGCGGCCACGCCGACCGGGAGCATGAGGATGCCGAGGAAGGGGACAAGGAAGAGCGTTTCCATAGCCACTCCGAGACCGAGGATCCGCCAGCGCTGTGTCTCGAGCCCCGTCTTTCGCTGTTGAGCAGTCAGCCCGTGTTGGGCCGCGGCCACTGCCACAAAGCCGAGTCCGGCAAAGTAGGCCGCGGCCAGGAACATCGGAAGCGGCCCGATCAAGGGGATCAGCAACAGAGGAAGACAGAGGACTTCTCGGAGAGCTCGGCGCCCGTGATGCCGTCAGGAAAGCCCGGAATGTCCACGATTCTCTTGTCCGCATATAGGAAGTTGGGCTGACCGCCGGGCGTGCCTTTGGCCTCGATGAGCAGTGTGGTCAGTCAACGGTGGGCCGTTGTGAGTGAAGCTGCGAGGCCCGCAGGGCCGGCACCGATGATGGCCACGTCCCAGTAGGGGAGATTGTCGAAATCGATGCCTTCTCTCAGCTCAGTGACGTTGAAGTCCGCCATTGAATCCTGACCCTCGCTCCGAGCCTAGTCGCGTTCCGCCCGACCCACGTTGTCGACCTGGCTCGTTTCGCCACCGAGCTGCTCGGCGCCGAGATGCCGTCGAGCTAGACGTCTCAGATGTCTCGACCGGCTACGGTAGCGAGTAACTCAACAGCGTCGTGCCCGCGGCGACGGTCACGTACTGCTTGCCATCCTTGCCCATGTAGGTGATCGGATTCGCGCCACTGATGGTCTGCTGGGTCTCGACGCTCCACAGCTCCCGTCCGGTCGCGGTCTCGTAGGCGCGGAACCGGCGATCCGTCGCCCCGCCGATGAAGAAGACGCCCGCGGCGGTGGAGGTCGGCCCGCCCTTGTTGGAATACGGGGCGCCGGTCAGAAGGCCGGGCGGCGCGCCTTCGACGGTGCCGAAGGGAATCTTCCAGGCGATCTCGCCGGTGTTCACGTCCACGGCCACGAGGCTCGACCACGGCGGCTGCCAGCAGGGCCACCCGTCCACGGTCAGCCGGTCGACGACGTGCCAGTAGAGCCGCCGCGACTCGGGCGGGCCGACATAGCCTCGTCGATCGGGGTCGTCCTCGACCTTTCTGAGGGTCGATATGTGTCCGGTGTCGGCGTAGTTGATGATGTAGTACCCGAGGGTCGGATCGAAGGTACCGCCGGTGAACTCGGTGCCGCCGCCGGTCGAGGGAAACACCAGCGCGCCCTGTTCGGAGGGCGGTGTGTACGGGCCTCGGTTGCGCCCGCCGTCGTACGCCATCAACTTCTCGCGGCAGGCCGCAGTGTGTTCCGGCGTCACGGTCGCGATCTCGTCCATTGAGAAGTCGACCCGCCCGAAGGCTGGCGGCTTCACTGGAAACGGCTGCGTCGGCGAGTAGTACTCGCCGGGCATATCCCCCTGCGGGACCGGGCGCTCCTCGATGTCATAGAGCGGCTCGCCCGTGACCCGGTTGAAGATGAAGAGCACGGGATATTTCGTCATGACGGCGACGGCCGGAATGGACTCACCGTCGCGCTCGACGTCGAACAGGATCGGTGGCACCGGCATGTCCAGGTCCCAAAGATCGTGATGGACCGCTTGGAAGTGCCACTTCCGCTCCCCGGTCAGGGCATCGACCGCCACGATCGAGTCCGAGAAGAGGTTGTCGCCGGGGCGGTCCATGCCGTAGAAGTCGTTGTGGGCGGATCCCAGCGGCATGTAGAGAATGCCGCGCTCCTCGTCGACGGAGAAGAAGGTCCAGGTGTTGGCGCCGCTGACTCTGCGCCAGGAATCGCCATGCCAGGTCTCGTTGCCCACCTGCCCCGGTCGGGGCACCGTGTGGAACGCCCAGACGAGCTCGCCCGTGCGCAGATCCCACGCGCGCGTGTCGCCCGCTGGCCCCTTCGACCCTGTCTCGTCCGCGTTGTGGACAGGCGTGAACACCAGGTGCTTGTAGATCGCAACCCCTGACCCGATCCCATAGTGCATGTTCGGGAAACCGTTCATTACGTCTGGAGTCTTGAGGTCGACGAAACCGTCGACGCCGAACCGGGGGTTGGGGACGCCGGTCCGTGCGTCGAGCGAGATCAGGTGGCCCTCTTCGGTGCCGAAGACGATCTGCGGGGGCGTCGCGTCATCGCCTTCCCAGTAGGCCAGTCCGCGCATCGAGCCACCCGTCCAGTGCTGCTGGTGCTCCGGGGAGTTCCAGTCTCCTGGAGCGGTGTACTCCCAGATCAGGTCACCGGTCTCTGGCTCCAGTGCCACCACGCGGTAGTACGGATGCGACAGATACAGGACACCTCCGACCATCAGCGGGGTCGACTGGCTCCGTGCCGGTAGGCCCTCGTTCGTCATCTTGTACCGCCAAGCCGGCGCCAAGGTCGAGACGTTGCTCGTGTTGATCTGCGTCAACGTGGAGTGGCGCTGGTTGCCGAGATCGCGTCCCCATGCAGGCCAGTCATCCTGGCCGTACACCGGCTGCGCGGCGAGGCTCGCCAGCATCAGCAACCAAAGTGAATGCAGTGCGGTGCACTGACGTGGGATCGGGCTGATTCTCATGAGTCGGGCTCCCTGTTCAGCGGCAAATCTACGCGGTTCCGGACGGCGGCTCAAGCCGCCGATACGAATAGCGCAACTCGAATACAGGTTTGTGCCGCGGTACAGTGCTGCGCACCGAAACTCGTTAGGAGGCCGAGATGAGAAGGTTGCTCGGATGCGCGCTCACCATAGCGCTCGCTCTCACAGCGTGCGTACCTCAGGCTGACGACGGTGCGACGGAACCGACCGGCGAGGCGAGCCCTGTCGGCACCCGTTTCCGAGTCGACCCGTTCTGGCCCAAGCCGCTGCCGAACGACTGGCTCCTCGGTGAGGTCTCCGGCGTGGCGGTTGACTCGCGAGATCACGTGTGGATCGTGCAACGTCCGCGCTCCCTCTCGCCAGACGAGGCCGGCGCCGTTCAGGAGCCTCCGGTCTCGATCTGCTGTAAGCCTGCTCCGGCGGTTCTCGAGTTCGACAGCGACGGCAACGTCGTCAGTAGCTGGGGCGGCCCGGGAGACGGCTTTGACTGGCCGGCTCTCGAGCACGGCATCTTCGTCGACTACAAAGACAATGTCTGGATCGGCGGCAACGGCCCAGACGATCACCAGGTCCTCAAGTTCAGCCGTGAGGGGATGTTCCTTCTCCAGATCGGCGAGGCGGGCAGAACCGAGGGCTCCAATCACACTTCGACCTTGGGCCGTCCGGCGGACATGTTCGTCGACGCTGAGGCGAATGAGGTGTATGTCGCCGATGGCTACGGCAACCGGCGGGTCATCGTCTTCGACGCCGACACCGGCGAGTATCACCGCCATTGGGGCGCCTACGGCAACGAGCCGAGCGATGCCGATGTAGGGCCGTACGACCCGGAAAGTGAGACACCGCAGCAGTTCCGCACCCCGGTCCACGCCGTCAACATCTCCGACGACGGGCGGGTCTATGTCGCAGATCGGGTCAATAACCGCATTCAGGTCTTTGAGAAGGGCGGTGAGTTCGTTACCGAGGTCTTCGTTGCCGATCGCACACTCGGTGCCGGCTCCGGGTGGGACGTCGACTTTTCTGCCGACACCGAGCAGCGCCTTCTCTACGACGCCGACGGCACGAACCAGCAGGTCTGGCTCCTCGAGCGCAACGGACTCCAGTTCCTCGGCAGCTTCGGGCGGCGCGGGCGCTACGCCGGTCAGTTCCACTGGGTTCACAGCCTGGCGTCCGACAGCCGGGGGAACATCTACACCGGTGAGGTAAACCAGGGCCGACGGCTGCAGAAGTTCCTGGCGTTCGCTGAGTAGGGGCAGCGACCATGAAGCGGATTCTCTCCCTGGGCCCCGCCTGCGCCATGCAGGCCGGCCGACTCGCCTTCCCGGTCGCTGCCGGCACGATTCACGTGCCGGGGGGTCACCCGACGATTCAGGCGGTGATCTCATCGGCAGCACGGGCCGACGAGATCGTCGTCG
>JAYZDP010000142.1:0-7829 GCA_036337765.1 Acidobacteriota bacterium | reverse complement strand
CATCCTGGTGATGAACATCCAGTCTTTCTCGATGAACTCGGCCGCCTACTTCAACCCAGTGCCGCGCGCTCCACTCGCCTGTACCGCAACCTGGCAGCAGGCGGCCTCGTCACAGGTCTCGGGATCGTCAGCTACGGCGTGGTCCGCAACATGGCCGACGGCTGGACGCTGGAGTACGCACGTTTCTTCGGCGGCCAGTACAACCACCGGGGCAGCGCCCTGGTGAGCTTTGGCTACATCGGCGTCAAACGTGCGAAAGACCGATCCGTCGGGGTTCAGAAGCGCGAGGCCCACGGTCACCGAGTTGAGCTGAATGTCACGGTGCTAGGCGACGGCGGCGACAGCGGCGGTGAGGCAGCTGGCCAGACCGACCGGCACGTACTCGACCGGGGTGGCACCGTTAGCGGCAGCTCGCACGCCAGTTGAACTTCGCCGCTTCGGGCATCTCGGCCAGGGCCTCATGGGCGGCCAGCAGCGCGTCGACGTTGACTCCATTGTTGACTTGAGTAGCGGGCATTGTGATCTCTCCTATGGTCCTAGTACTGTCGTGTCTCGTTAGGTTTTGTGGCCGACGATCGCTTTGCCTTCGGCCGTCATCCATTCACTAGGGAACCCGCTCGGAAAGGTGATGCACTCATCCCGGGAGACAAAACATGGAGCTCAACGGCAAGGTCGCAGTGGTCACAGGGGGGGCGAGCGGCATCGGCGCCGCTACCTCCAGGCGTTTCGCGGCCGGCGGGGCCAAGGTCGTCGTCGCAGATCAGAACGGCGCCGATGCGCAGCGCGTGGCGCGCGACATCGGCGGTCTCGCAGTCATCTGCAACGTCGGGCTAGAGAGCGAGGTCAACTCGCTCGTCGAGCAGGCTACCGACGAGTGCGGTCCGATCGACATCTTCTTCTCCAATGCCGGCATCGCCATGGGCGGCGACATTCTCGACACTCCGCTCGGAGTCTGGCAGGAGCAGTGGGACGTCAACCTGATGGCGCACGTCTACGCGGTCCGCGCGGTGCTGCCGAGCATGCTCGAGCGTGGCGAGGGCTACTTGCTACACACCTCGTCGATGGCCGGCATCCTGTCGAGCCACGGCAACCTGCCCTACGCCGTCACCAAGCATGGCGTTGTGGGGCTTGCCGAGTGGCTGGCCTTCACCTACCGACACCGCGGCATCCGGGTTTCGTGCCTCTGCCCGCTGGGCGTGCGTACGCCGATGTTCTCGGGCTCGAGTGGAGGCACCTGGGCGACCGACGCGGCGGGGCCCGTCAAGGAGCCGGAGGAGGTCGCCGATATGGTCGCTGACGCCGTAGAAGAGGAGCGCTTTCTGATCCTCACCGACCCTCTGGCTCAGGAGTGGATGGACGGCAAGACCGCCAACATCGACCGTTGGGTGGGCGGCATGAACAAGCTCCAGCGCCGCATCGAAGAGGGCGGCGGGCGATGAGTAACGACCCTGGCCTCTTCGAGGTCATGCACTCGATGCGGGCGATGCGTCGCCTCAAGCCTGACCCGGTACCCGACGACGTGCTGCGCAAGGTCCTCGACAGCGCAATCCGCGCCCCGAGCGGACAAAACACCCAGCCCTGGGCTTTCGTGGTCCTGCGCAACGATGAGAGCCGCCGATTCTTCGGCGAGCGCTACCGCCACTGGCTCCACAAGCTCTTCGACGACCGCATGCCGCCGGCCGACGACAACTCGCGCGGCGCCCGCACCGCGCGCTCGGCAGTCCACCTCGCGGACCACATGAGCGAGGCCCCGATCATCATCCTCGCCTGTGGCAAACGCGACTGGCCGTTCCGGGTTCTCGAACAAGATCGGGTCGGCCTGGCACCGCCCTCCTACGGCTCGATCTACCCGGCGGTCCAAAACCTGCTCCTCGCATGTCGCGCCGTCGGCCTAGGGGCGAGCCTCACGACTGTGCATCAGATGTTCGAGGCCGAGCTGCTGGATCACGTCGCCGTCCCAGATACCTACGGCGTGGTGGCCGCCATCCCGATCGGCTATCCGCTCGGCAACTTCGGTCCGGTCCGCCGCCGGCCGATCGGCACGGTGACGCACTTCGACCGCTGGGGCGAGCAGGATCCTGGCTGGGGTGTCTAGGGACCAGCGGAGCCGGAGGGGGTTTCTGAAAGGCCCGCGGACTCACCGCGCCGTGAGGCGTGGTAGGCGTCGAGGATGTCGAGCCGCTCGCCCTTCAGACCCATGACGACCTTGACCTCGTCGCCTAGCTCGAGCGCCTCGTCCGACGCAGTTGCATACGCCGGCCAGGCGGGGAGCGAGTCGTCGTTCGGGTCGCCGGTCGTGGCGAAGTTCACCCAATAGCTCGACATCGTCGCCGCGAGATCGTGATCAATCTGCTCCCAGGTGTGGGGTCGACCGAGCGCCAGGTTGTCGAAGGCATAGGGAATCTCGGCCGCGTGGTAGGCACCGTACTGCTCGGCCTCGGGCCCCGGCGGCACGCGGCTGAAGTAGTAGAGGTAGGCCGGCGAAGACACGTTCTCGGTGAGGCGCGCCCAGGTGCGCATCTGCCACGCAAAGACGTTGTCGGACTGGAGATCCGAGTTGACGCCGCGCGCCTCGTCGTCGCTCGCGGCCGGGTAGGCGGCGAGGATCTCATCGGCGAAATCGCCGTATTGGCGCACGACGCGCTCCCGATGCTCGGCGACGGTCTCGGGACCTCCGGCCTCCCACAGTGCCGTGCCCTCGTCGGCGTTCGAGCCGACCATGATCGCTACGTCGTTCTGCCGTCCGCCGGCGAAGGTGTCATAGATCTGCTCGGGGTACATCCAACCGTCGACGTTGCCGCGCGAAAGCGCGAACCGGGCGCCGGCACCCATCGCCTCGACGATCTCCTCCGCGGACCGGGCGCGCAGATCGGCAATCGACTCGCCCAGGGCCAACGACTCGACGAAGCCGAATCCGACCTCTTCGGCCTCGGCAAGGGTGGCCATCTTCGCAAAATTGCCACCGCTCTGGCCGATAGCCTTGTGGAAAAGGCCTCTCGCAAAGGGCGTTGCCACCATGTAGTTGACGCTCCAGGATCCCGCCGACTCACCGAAGATCGTCACGTTTCCGGGATCGCCGCCGAACGCCGCGACGTTGTCCCGCACCCACTCGAGCGCCGCCACCTGGTCGAGGAGACCGTAGTTGCCCGACGAATCGTTGGCCGACTCGGTCGTCAGCTGGGGATGGGCGAGAAAGCCGAAGGCTCCAAGCCGATAGTTGATCGTGACGACGACCACACCCTTCGAGGCGAGGTTCGTGCCGTCGTACCACGGCGAAGCTCCGCTGCCGGTGACCAAACCGCCGCCGTGGATCCACACCATCACCGGTCGCGCATCTTCGGCCGACTCGGCCCCGGTCCAGACGTTCAAGGTCAGGCAGTCCTCGTCGAGCTCGATCGGCGCCCCACCGTAGAAGGCCTCGGGATTCGGCTGCGGCTGCCAGCAGCGCTTCGAGAAGTCGGTTGCGGCGAGCTCAGCCTGCCAAGAGGCCGCGGCCTGCGGCGGAGCCCACCGGAGATCGCCCACGGGAGGGGCGGCGTAGGGGATGCCCTTGAAAGCCGTTACTCCGCTGGCAGCAGCGACCCCCCGGACTGCGCCGCCACTGGTGGTGACGACCTCTCCGAGCGAATCGTCCTTGGCGACCTCGCTTACGGGAGCGGAACATCCGCTGCCCACGAGCCCGAACAGAGCGACGACGAGCGTGAACCTCTTCATGACAACCCTCCCTTGTTGGCGGCGAAAGACGATTGTACGCGCTGGCGGGATCGACCTTCCGCACGCCTACGGGTATCGTTGAGGCCATTCGATCACGCTTGGATTCGAACCCTGATCGCCCGCATCGGTTTCAGCTGATGGAGGTAGAGCATGTTGACTAGCACCGACACCCACGGCCGCCCAAGTGTAGGCAGCATCACGGCCTGGCTGGTTCTGACGCTGCTGGCCGCGCCGCTCTGGTCGCAGCGCGGCGCTGCCGTGCCTCCGGAGCACGCCGCGGTCGAGCCCGTCAACCATCTGCCAAATCCCTACGAGACGGTCAGGGATTGGGGCACTCTTCCCGATGGGCGCTCCTGGGGCTCGGTGTCGGCGGTGAATGTCGACATCGACGGCACGCACGTCTGGGCCGGCGACCGCTGCGGCACCAACTCCTGCGCCGGATCGACCGTCGACCCGATCGTAAAGCTCGATCCCGACGGCAACGTGGTGGCGAGCTTCGGCGCCGGCCTCATCACCTGGCCGCACGGGATCGACGTCGATCGCGAAGGCAATGTGTGGATTGCTGACGCCCGCTCGGCCAGGGAGAGTGAGCTCGAGGAGCACCCGAACGCGGCCGGGATCGGTCACACCGTGACCAAGTTCAGCCCGACCGGCGAGGTGCTGATGGTGCTCGGCACGCCGGGAGAGACCGGCGACCCACCGACCCACTTCACCGAGCCCAACGACGTGCTCGTCGCGCCCGACGGCTCGATCTTCGTCGCCGAGACGCACAGCGCGCAGTTCCGCGACGAGCCGGGGGCCACCTCGATCAGCCGCATCACCAAGTTCACGCCCGACGGCGCGATGATCAAGAGCTTCGGCAAGTGGGGATTCAAGGACGGCGAGTTTCGGTCGCCACATTCTTTCGCCATGGACTCACAGGGCCGGCTCTTCGTCGCCGATCGGGGCAACAGCCGCATCCAGATCTTCGACCAGGAGGGGAACCACCTAGACACCTGGTACCAGTTCAGCCGCAACAGCGGCATCTTCATCGATGCGAACGACGTGCTCTATGCCATCGACTCCGAGTCGGACGAGAACTACAACCCGGGCGGGTGGCGCAAGGGTCTGCGAGTCGGAAGTGCAAAGACCGGGGAGGTCTGGTACTTCATCCGCGAGCACATGTCCGAGCGCAACTCGGGCATGGGCGGTATCGGCTCGATGGGCGAGGGGGTCACTGTCGACGCCGCCGGCAACATCATCGCGGGCGAGGTCGGTCCCATCAAGGGACTGACCAAGTTCATCCCGCGCCTGCTACCTGACTAGCAAGACGATTCTAGTCAGCGGTGCCGGCATCGGCGAGACCTGCGTGTGTGCACTCGACGCGCGCGGCCCTCGGGTCTCGGGCGCCGTTCACCGCGAGAAGGACCTGGAACGGATCGGACCGAGGCCCTCGCCCTGGAACTGACCGACGCGGCATCGAAGCACGCGCTCGGCGAAGGCACCGTAGAACGGCGAGATGCCACGCAATCCGGCAAAGCTGCGGAAGAGGCTTCGAATCAAGGTCGGCGCGTGCTTGCGGATGAACAGCTCCTTGCGCTCGTTGTCGAGCTCGAGCGAGCGCACCACGCTCGCGGTGATGTCCTCGACTGCCTCGACGACCAGGCTCGTCGCATGCAGGGACTCCTCCCACGCCGCCGGGTGTATACGTAGCTCGCCACGGGCAACATCCTCCGCGGCGCGCGGACCTTGGAGGAGGAGGGGGAGGGGGCGAAGCGCTAGCCGCGAGCCGGCCCCGGGTGCGGTTCGGCTGCGCCTTCCGAGCCCAGTCGCGGGAACTCGGGAGGGCGCTTCTCCAGAAAAGATCTGACGCCCTCGGCGACGTCGGGGCGCTGGAACTGGGACTGAACGACTTCGAAGACGTCGTCGAGCGAGTCGTCGACGTCGCGGCCGGCGTGGTCCCAGAGCATGCGCTTGGTGTCGGCCATGGCAGTCGGTGAGACGGTCCGGGCCAGGTCGCGAATGTACTCCTGGGCTTCAGCGACCGGATCGTCGACGAGGAAGTCCAAAAGGCCCATCCGGTGGGCCTCCTCGGCGTCGACCATGCGCGAGGTCCACAGCAGATCGAAGGCGCGCCCGAGGCCGACCAGCCGCGGCGTCGTCCAGGTGACACCGTGCTCGGAGACCAGGCCACGTTTCGAGAAGACCGCGGTGAGACGGGCGCCGGGTCCGCCGAAGCGGATGTCGCACATGGTCGCCAGCACGTAGCCTCCGCCGGCGGCGACGCCGTTGACCGCGGCGATCACCGGCTTCGGCACTTCGGTGAGATAGGAGAAGAGGCCCTTGCGCCCGATCGGGGCCGGCCGGGTCTCGCCCTGGCCGGTCTCGGCGATGGCGGCGAGCGCGTCCGTGTCGAGGCCGGCCGAGAAGCCACGACCGGTGCCGGTGACCACGATCCCGACCACGCTCTCGTCAGTCGCGGCGGAATCGATCGCTTCGCGAAAGGCCGCGAACAGCGAGCCCGTCATGGCGTTGAGCCGCTCGGGGCGGTTCAGAGTGATCGTTGCGACCGGGTCGTCGACCTCGTAGAGGATCTCGCTCATGTCGTCTCCCTAGTTCGAAGAGGGCGAGATGCTAGCAGGAGGGCGATGACCCCAGACGCCGCGCTGTGCTGTGTATCTTCGGAGAAGATGGAGTCCACCGCCCGGCTCTTCCATGAATCCGTCGCTGCCCTCGCTCAGGAGCGCCCCGACGCCATCGCGATCGCGTCCGAGAAGCAGACGCTCACCTACCGAGAGCTGGATCGCGCAGCGACCCGCCTCGCCCACTTTCTGCGCAAGCAGGGGGTCACGCCCGAGGCGCGCGTAGCGGTGTGTCTGGGCCAGAGCCACGAGCTCGTTGTGGCCTTCCTCGGCATCCTCAAGTCCAGAGGCACCTACCTGCCGATGGATCCGGCTCTTCCAGACAAGCGCCTGCGCTTCATGCTCGAAGACGGCGGCGCGGTGGCGGTCCTGACCGATGCTTCTTCGACGCACCGCATACCGCCTGGGCTTTCGACCTTTGCTCTGGAACCCGACCTCAAGCTGCTGACCGGGGAGAGTGATCAGACACTCCAGTGCGAGCCCGGGCGCGACAGCGTCGCCTACGCGATCTATACCTCCGGCTCCACGGGTCTTCCCAAGGCCGTCCTCATGGATCTGGTCTGCGAATGGTCCGCAGAATGGTGGGCTGCCGCCTCCTCCAAACCCCGCACTGCGTAGAACGCCTAGAACAGGTACTTGATCTCGCCGCTGAGCCGCCGCAGGGAACGTGCCGGGATCGACACGCGGACCTTGGCGTCTTCGGCATCGACGTCGATCAGGAACTTGCCGCGTCGCTTCTCGATCAGCACCGTTTCCTGCCCAGTCTCGACCGATACTAGGGTGGTGCCGTTGTCGATGTCCACGAGCCCTCCGAAGAGCTCGTCGATGAAGGGCAGGAAGGGCCCGATCTCGCGGCGAATCTCTTCGCGATCCTCGTCCGGAAGGGCAACCCGCGCGACGAGAAAGGCCATGTCGGCGAGCCGTGTCGGCACTGGAATCGTCAGGTTGACTTCCGGCGTCTCGACGTCGCACACCATGATGCCACCGGTGACGAGATAGGCACCCGCACCGACGATCGAGGTGAAGAAGACCGATGATCCGATGAGGAACGAGACGCCGATGAGCTTAATCACGGCCCACTCCTCACACGGAAGGATCGTTGATGCCATCGACCCAGACGCGGACCTTGGTGTCGCCCTCTGTGACGCTCACCATGTCGCCGTCGCCGTACTCGGCGAGCGCACGCACCGCGGCGGCGAGGTCGAGTTCTTCTTCCGAGCCCGAGAACAGCGCGTCGAGCACCTCGAAGGGAAACTTGACATCGACCTGGGCACCGCCGTCACGATGCTCGGTGGTCTTGGCGATCAGGTAGTCGCCCTCCTTCGCCACGCGTACGGTCTCGTCCTCAGACTCGACCGTGACGAAGACCGCGTCGTCCGACTCGCGCACCTCGGTCCAGAAATCACGTAGATCCTCGATGTCGATGCCGGCGTCGTTGAGCTCCATCTTGACTTCTTCGTCGACCTCTGCGGGGATCAGCCCGATGGCCTTCTC
>JAYZDP010000141.1:0-10525 GCA_036337765.1 Acidobacteriota bacterium | reverse complement strand
TTCAGCTCACGGCTCTCGGACTTCGGCTCCACCCCGACACTCTCAGTCGCGATGCCAAGGCACAAAACCGAGAAAGCCGATGTGCCAGACGCTGAGTACCCAGAGCAGGGCTGCGATTCCGATCGCAACCGCTGCGGGCTCGATCTCGAAGACCCGCCGGACGAGGGTCGCGCGTCTAGGGCTCGCGTCAAAGCCATCCCATCCGCGTTTCGACACCGGCTAGCGCGAGCGTAGAAGGCCCCTGACTCCTGAGAGATCGCCATCGTTGGGCGCCGGCTTCAGGGACAACAGGTGGCACATCAGCTCGTACAGGTCGATCATACGAACGGGACCGACCTTCTTGCCGCTTGCGATCTGCGGACCGTGGGCGATGAGGGAGCCGTGCATCGATTGCAGTGCGGGGTCGTAGCCGTGCATCCCGAGAGGTTCGTCTCCTGATGGGCGGCGCTGCGCACGGACGTGCCAGCCCTCGGGAGTCATGGCGATGATCGCGGGGATACGCGGATGGTCGCGGAACTGCCATGTGGCGGGCGTCTCCGCGCTGCGGACGCCTCGTAGCTGCGGGTGCGCTTCGTTGAGGGCCTGAAGGACGGCCGCTTCGCGCTCAGGCGGCGGACTCAAGAAGACTGTCGGAGTATCGCCACTGACTTCGATCCCGGTGAGGTCGATGTAGTCCTCCAGATACACCGCCTGCCCGGCGGGCGTGTCCGTCATTCCGTGGTCCGAGACGACGAGTAGGTGCATCTCGTCGAGGACGGCACGATCACGGAGGCCGTCGAGGAGTGTCCCGATTGCACGGTCCACTCGGGCGACCGCCGTGCGCGTTTCGTCTGATGTGGGACCGGTACGATGCGCGGCGCTATCCACGTCGCTGAAGTAGAGCGTCATGAAGCCGGGGCGGCGCTGGGCGGGCAGGTCGAGCCATTCGAAGACCTTCTCGACGCGGGCCTCGGTCGGGAAGTCGCGGTCGTAGCGCATCCAGTGGGTCGGGCGCACGCCATGGATCTCGGCCTCGGAGCCGGGCCAGAAGCAGGTGGCGGCCCGAACTCCCTGTCTTTCCGCGGTCACCCATATCGGCTCGCCCTGCCACCAGCGGCCGTCTTCCACGGCGTCACGATCGCGTAGGGAGAAGCGCCCCAGTCCCGGGTCGCTCATGATGTTGGCGACGATGCCGTGGTGGCGGGGGTAGAGGCCGGTCACTGCGCTGTAGTGGTTGGGGAAGGTCTTGGTCGGGAACACCGGGACCAGCCTTTCGGCCCGGGCACCGGTGGCGGCCAGCTCCCTGAGGTGCGGTGCGTCGAAGAGGTCGAGGTAGTCCCAACGGAAACCGTCGATCGAGATCAGGACAAGCGGCGGCTCGCCCGCGACCGGCTGGATTTCGGCCACGGGGCCACAGGTGAAGAGCACAGCCGCCACTACGACCGTGGCGGCGCGCGCGCGCATGCCTCTAGCCGTTCCCGTTCGACGATCCGAGCCCGTAGAAGCGCTCGAGCTTGGCGTCGACGTAGCGCAGGAAGGCGTCGGCCGACAGTGGCCGCCCTGTGGCCGTCTCGGTGAGCTGGGTGGCGCTGTGGTAGCAACCGTGACGGTGGATCTTGTCGCGGAGCCACTCGAGTAGCGGCGCGAACTGCCCAGCCGCGAACGCTTCCTCGAGGTCGCCGAGCTCGACCTCGGCGGCGTCGAAGAGCTGCGCGCTCAAGAGGCTTCCGAGGGTGTAGGTCGGGAAGTAGCCGAACAGACCCGACGCCCAATGCACGTCCTGCAACACGCCCATGCTCGGTTTGTCGGCCCGAACCCCGAGCATGCCCTCGTAGGCTTCGTCCCAGGCAGTGGGAAGGTCTGCGACGGCGAGATCTCCCTCGATCAGGTCGAGCTCGAGGCGGAACCGAACGAGGATGTGCAGGTTGTAGGTGACTTCGTCCGCCTCGACCCGGATGAGGCTCGGCTGCACCTTGTGCATCGTCGGGCACAGCTCGTCGAGAGTGCCACTCCACGAACTGAAGTGATCCTGGAAGCGAGGGAAGGCGTGGCGCCAGAAACCGGGATGCCGACCGACGTGGTTCTCCCACAGGCGCGACTGCGATTCGTGCACGCCCATCGACCTTGCGCGCCCGGTCGGTTTGCGGGCGCGGTCGATTGGCAGGCCCTGCTCGTACATGCCGTGACCGGCCTCGTGCAGGATGCCGAACAGTGCCGGGCGGAAGTCGTCACGGTCGTAGCGCCAGGTGATGCGCACGTCGGTCGGTCCGCTACCCGCGCAGAACGGGTGGACCGTCGGGTCGATGCGCCCACGCGAGAAGTCGAATCCGATCTCTTCGGCCGACCATCGGCCGAACGCGAGCTGCGCGTCCGGATCGAAATCGCCGTAGGCCTTCGTTTCGTCGATCGTGGCTCCTGTGTCCGCGGCGCGGGCGACCGCGTCGGCGAGGGCCGAGCCGAGAGAGTCGAACAGCGGTACTAGCTCGGCTGTTCGAGTGCCCGGATCGTAGCCGTCCAGAAGGCCGTCGTAGATGTGCTCGCCCGCTGCGAGCGCTGTGGCTTCTTCCCGGCGTAGGGTGACGTTGCGTTCGAGGGCCGCGGCGAAGGGAGCGAAGCTCTCCTGGGCACGAGCCTTGCGCCACCGAGACAGACCGGCGCTCGATGCCGACGCCAGCTCCTGTGCCAGCTCCACAGGGACCCGTGTGGCGCGGTCTACGAGGTGGTGAGCGGTCGCGAGCTCGCGCGGGTCGTCGCCGTCGTCGTTGCAGGCCTCAAGTGCAGCCGCGATCGTGTCGGCGAGCGCCGGATCGGTCAGCTGGCGATGCTGGACTCCGGTGAGAGTCGCGAGCAGCTCACCTCGCCGCTCATTGCCAGCTTCCGGCATCACAGTCTCCTGGTCCCAGTGCAGAAGCTCGATCGTGGACTCGAGATCTTCGATCTCGCCCCAGAGTGTGTAGAACCTGGAAATGGCTTCTTCCGGCACGCGCCTCCCCCCTTCAGACGGTCGGGGGAGTCTAGCAACGGCCACGGCGCAGCAGAGGGCGTTCCTCGGTTATGATCACGGCCGTTCATGGCCAACGACCCCAGCTCTTTCCGCCAGCGCGAATACGCCGGCGAGCGCGACATGGAGGAGTTCTGGAAGGAGCTCAAGCCGAAGCGCGAGCCCATCGGGTGGCGGTTCTTTCTACCGATCGTGATCGGCCTTGTGGTGCTGAGTGTGCCCTGGTACCGCTCCACGGGCGAGGTCGGTACGCTGATCGGTGGCCTGCCGATCTGGATCTGGGTGACGCTGGCATGCTCGACGGGCCTCGCCATCGTGACGGCGTACGTCGCGCTGCGTCACTGGGACGACGATCTGGAGTGAGGGATCGACTCTCACGGTGAGCGGCCAGGACCTCCAACTCGGCAACGGTGCCCTCGTCGTCATGGGCGTCTACCTGCTAGCGATGCTCGGTATCGGCTGGCTTGGCAGGGTGAACCGTAAAGAGGAGTCGCTGCGCGACTTCTACCTCGGCGGCTCGAGCTTCGGTGTGGGCGTGCTCTTTCTCACGCTCTTCGCCACCCAGTACAGCGGCAACACACTGCTCGGTTTCGCCGGTCGCTCGTACCAGCAGGGTGGCACCTACATCGTCAGCGTGACGTTCATGATTCTGGTCATCACGGTGATGATGACCTTCGCGCCGCGGCTCTTTCGACTCGCTCGGCGCTTCGGCTACATCACGCCGGTGGACTACGTCTTCCACCGCTTCGGTTCCGACAAGCTACGCGTCCTCAGCGTCATCCTTCTCTGCTGGGGTCTTGGGAACTACATCCTCGAGCAGTTGGTCGCGATGGGGCACGCGGTAGAGGGGATCTCGAGCGGTCGCATCTCCTTCATGACCGGCGTGCTGACCCTCGTCGTCGTGATGCTGGTCTACGAGTCGCTCGGAGGTATGCGGTCGGTAGCATGGACCGACGTCATCCAGGGGACGCTGCTCCTCGTCGGTTGCACCTGCATCCTCTACATCTTGCTGACCTCGAAGGGCGGTATTCCCGCGGCCACCGAGGCCATCCAGCGCACCGAGCCCCAGAAGCTCCAAGTACCGGGTGGGCACGGCATCCGGGTCTGGGTGTCGAACCTCGTGCTCTTGGGTCTGGGGGTGGCGATCTATCCTCACGCGATTCAGCGCATCTTCGCGGCGCGATCCCTGCCGACCTTGCGCAAGTCGCTGGCAGGCATGGTCTTCATGCCGCTGGGAACCACGTTTCTCGCGTTCCTCATCGGCTTCATCGCGCTGAGCCGATTCCCGGGCCTGAGTCAGCTCGACAGCGACAAGGCCACGGTGCTCGTGCTCTCCGACATCATCGGTCAGAGTGCCTTTACCTACTGGCTGGTCGTGATCGTCTTCTCCGCGGTCGTGGCGGCGATCATGTCGACAGCCGATTCCGCTCTCCTATCGATGGGCTCGATGTTCACCAAGGACATCTACAAGCCCTACATCCGCCCCGATGCGTCGCCAAAGCACCTGCTCAAGGTGGGCAAGCTGTTCGGTTGGACGGTGATGGCGGTCCTCATCCTCTCGGCCTACATCTCACTCAAGACCGAAAGCTCGATCTGGCTGCTCATTCGCCTGAAGTTGGAGTTCATGGTCCAGCTTTCTCCGATCTTCATCCTGGGGCTGTTCTGGCGACGCCTGCGGGAAGGCCCCGTCTTCGCCGGCATGATGCTCGGCACCCTGGTGACCCTGGTGATCTGGGGTGGTGTGATGTTCGATCTGTGGCAGGATCGCTCGCCGTTGGGGTTCAGCGCCGGGCTCTGGGGCCTGGCTCTCAACTACGGTGCTTGCGTCGCAGGAACCCTGATGAGTCGGGCGCCGACACCCAGCGAAGCTTCCGTCGGCGCCAGCTGATCGTCGAATTCACTATGTCGAACGACTCCGCCGGCTTGCGCCGGGTCTTCTCAGGAATCCAGCCTTCGGGAGCCCTTCACCTGGGCAACTACGTGGGGGCGATTCGCCAATGGGTCGCGAGACAGGGCGAGCGAGAGAACTTCATCTGCATAGTCGACCTGCATGCGATCACGATCTTTCAGGAGGCCGAGGCGCTTGCAGGTCGCACTCGCGAGTTGGCGGCGATGCTGTTTGCGTGCGGCATCGATCCCGAGCGCACCACACTCTTCGTGCAGAGCCACGTCCGGGCACACGCCGAAGGCGCGTGGATTCTCGGCTGTGTCACACCGATCGGCTGGCTCGAACGGATGACCCAGTTCAAGGCCAAGGCAGGGCAGCACAAGAGTGTCGGCACGGGCCTTCTGACGTACCCGGTTCTACAGGCGGCCGACATCCTGCTCTACGACGCACACGAGGTGCCGGTCGGCGAGGACCAACAGCAGCACATCGAGCTGTGCCGGGATATCGCACAACGATTCAACCAGCTCTACGGCGACACCTTCGTCGTTCCCGAGGGAGTCATCCCTTCAGTCGGTGCCCGCGTCATGGGCTTCGACGACCCGCTCCAGAAGATGTCGAAGTCGTCGGAAGGGCGCGGCCATGCCGTGCTGCTCGACGATAACGACGAGGAAATCATCAGAACTCTGCGCCGTGCCGTCACGGATTCGGGGTGCGACATCGCGTTCTCCGAGGATCCCGAAAAGGCTGGCGTGAACAACCTACTTTCGATCTACCAGGTTCTCACTGACAAGGGTAAGAGCGAGGTCGAAGCTGACTTCGCCGATGCTCGTGGCTACGGTGATCTGAAGGCGCGCGTGACCGAGGTCGTCGTCGAGACGGTGCGGCCGCTGCGTGAGCGCTACCACGCGCTCATCGCCGACCCGGCCGAACTCGACCGCCTTTTGGCGAGGGGCGCGGACGCAGCGCGGTCGGTGGCGGAACCGAAGATCGAGCTTCTGAAAGAACGAGTCGGCTTCGTGCCGGCTCGATGAGAAGTCATGACTAGAAGAATGCTCATCAGTGGCGGCTCCGACGAGGAACTGCGAGTCGCGATTCTCGACGACGGCTCTTTGGAGGAGTATCAGTTCGAGGTCGCTGAGTCTGGTTTGATCCGCGGCAACGTGTATCGCGGCCGTATCGCGCGGCTCGAGCAGTCGTTGAATGCCGCGTTCATCGAGTATGGCGTGGGGCGGGATGGCTTCCTCATGTCGAAGGACGTCGTTGCCGAGGCGCGCTATCGCGAACCGGACAACAGGCGTCCGAACATCGACGAGATTCTCGAGGCCGGTCAGCCGATCGTGGTTCAGGTCACTCGCGATGCCGAGGGGACGAAGGGCGCGGTCCTGACCACCAACCTCTCCCTACCGGGCCGATATCTCGTACTCACGCCCTTCGCCAGCTCGCGGGGTATCTCACGCAAGGTCGAGAACGACCGCGAGCGCGCAGCACTGAGGGACGTTGCCGAGAGCCTCGACTTACCCAAGGGCTGCGGCGTGGTCGTGCGCACCAACGCGCGCGACCAGACCCGGACCGAGCTCAAGCGCGACCTGGCGGGGCTGTTGAAGCTGTGGGATCGAGTGAAGGACGAGGCGCAGCGTGGCCATGGCGTGAGCCTCCTGTACTCCGACCAGGACTTGCTCCTGAAGGCTTTCCGCGACTACCTCGACAGCTCGATCGACGAGATTCTGGTCGACGACGACGAGGTGATGGAGAAGGCCGAGCGTTTCCTCAAGGCGTTCCTGCCGCGCTCGAAGGCGACGGTGACCAAGGATCAGGACCGCGTGCCGCTGTTCTCGCGCTTCGGCATCGAAGAGCAGATCGAACGTATCTACCGGCGCAACGTGCCTCTCGAGAGCGGTGGCTCGATCGTCATCGATGGCACGGAGGCGCTGACCGCGATCGACGTCAACTCCGGCAGTGCCACTCAGGCTGCTTCGCAGGAGGAGATGGCGCTGGCCCTGAATCTCGAGGCTGCGGGTGAGATCTCCCGCCAACTTCGGTTGCGGGACATCGGCGGACTGATCGTCGTCGACTACATCGACATGGACAAACCGCAGAACCGCCGCAAGGTGGAGAAGGAACAGAAAGACGGTCTGAAGATCGACAAGGCCCGTACTCGAGTTTCGAAGATCTCTGCGAACGGTCTGCTTGAGATCAACCGCCAACGAGTGCGTCAGCCGCTGGCTGCGCGCAGGTTCGAGACTTGCCCGACGTGTCGTGGTCGTGGCCAGGTGCCGAGTGCTGAGCTCGCGACCCTGCAGCTCGTTCGTCGCATCGAGGCACGCGCCGCTGGCGGCATGATGAAGAGTGTGGTTGTACGGCTTGCGCCGCAGATGGCGGATGCGTTCCAGAGCATTCGGCGGCGCGAGATCGAGCGCATGCGGGCGGAGTACGGCATCGTGATCGAGGTCCAGGCGGCGCCCGCTCTTGAGAGGCTCGACGAAGACCTCCAGTGGAAGTCGCACAGCAAGGAAGATCAGGCGGCCATCCGCGCGGCGCTCGGGCCGGTCGAGCCGCCACCCGTGCTTGCGCCAGACGCGGCTTCGGTACCCGTCGGGGTGGCCGTGGGGGAAGGGCGAGATGCCGAGGAGGCCAAGCCTAAGAGGAAACGGCGCCGTCGCCGCGGCGGTGCCCGTCGTCGCCGACCCGCCAAGCCGAAGACCGAGGAGTGATGCCATGCCGCGGATGACGACCGACGAGCGCAACTCGTTTCTCGCAGAGCCGGGTGTGCTGATGCGTATCGCGACGGTTCTTCCCGACGGCTCGCCACTGGTCACGCCGATCTGGTATCTCTTCGAGGAGGGCGCGATCTGGTTCACTCCTCGGGAGAAATCCGAGTGGTTCGACAATCTCCGCCGCGACCCTCGGGTCTGCCTTTCGATCGACGAGGAGTCGATGCCCTATCGGAAGGTACTGGTGCAGGGGAGCGTCGAGCTGGTGGCGGACATCGGCAGGGACGACGATTGGCGCGACCGCTACCGTCGGATCGCGTGTCGCTACGTGGATCCGGTGGGCGCAGAGGCCTACATACAGGCCACGCTCGATCAGCCGCGGGGGCTCTACCGGCTGGCGACGGCACAGGCCAGGGTGCGGTGCTGGCGAATGCCGCTGCCGGGCGAGGACTACTCTGGCATCTGGCACTCGAAGTACTACCGGCCGGGGACTCAGCTGAAGGGGGGCGCCGATGATTGAGGGTTCTTGTCACTGTGGTGCGGTGCGCTATCGCATCAACGGCGAGCTTCAAGGATTCGTGCACTGCCACTGCACGACTTGCCGCAAGATCAACGGCACCGTCTACGGCTCCAGTGCAATGGCCGCCGGTGGCGCTCTCGAGGTGACGAAGGGTGAAGACGACCTGGAACGCTACGAGTCGAACCCCGGCAAGCGCCGATGCTTCTGTCGCCGCTGCGGGTCGCACGTCTTCGCTTATTGGGAGAAGACTCCCGAAACTGCGATCGTGCGCGTGGGGACGCTGGACTCCGATCCCGGGGTGCTGCCGCAGGCACACATCTGGGTGAGCCACCGCGCCGACTGGGCCGCGATCCAGGACGACCTGCCCCGGTTCCCCGAAGCGCCCAAGAGCCGAGGCTGACGGCTTCGCGGCTAGCGCTCGAGGGCGTTGACCTCGCCGAGGAGCAGGGTCGCTCTGGCGCGGACGCCAGGATCAGTCTCGGGCTCCATGAAGGGCCGGATGAGGTTCCTGGCTCCTTCGAAGTCTCTCGCCTGGACGCGATTTCGCACGGCGCGTCCCGCTGCTTCGAAGCGCTCGATCTGCTCGTCGACCACCGACTGTCGACGTAGAGCATCGATCTGCTCGAGAGCGGTATCGAGGTCTGCGCGCGTTGCGGGGTCGGTGGTGACGACGCGCGCTTTGCGAATCGACACCTCGGCGCCGTCCAGGTCTCCCCTCTGGACGCGCAGCGTGATGCGGCGCAGTTCCTCCTCGAGCAAGTACCGGCGTGTCCGCCTCAGGACCTCATCGGTTGCGATGAGCGCGAGTCGCTGCTCGAACATTGCCATGGCCTCGTCGCCGCG
The DNA here is from genome assembly GCA_036337765.1 of Acidobacteriota bacterium. Lineage (GTDB taxonomy): Bacteria > Acidobacteriota > Thermoanaerobaculia > Multivoradales > Multivoraceae > JAYZDP01. The sequence continues at coordinate 1,583 of JAYZDP010000141.1, read as the reverse complement.
ATCCGCATGTGCCAGCCCCACGATCCAATCGGCGAGGATGTCGATGTCATTGGGAAGAGCTCGGTGCGCCCGCTCCAAGGCGGTCACGCCAGGGCTCGGGTCGGCGGCGGAGAAGAGATGGGTCGCGCCGATGCCGTGAAGCAGATAGGGGTTGTCTGTGGCGTCCACGCGTGCCCGGGTGAAGGCCTTGCGCGCCTCGGCGATCTCGGCCGGCAGCGACTCCTCCCAGGCGATGAAGGTGCCGACCTCGCGACGGAACCGCTCGAGGAGCCTCCAGCCGTAGAGCAGACCTATGGCGGGAGCTTCCGATCCCTTCGCCAGCGCCTGGCGGTAAAGGTCGAGCGCGTCACCGTGCCGATTGTCGATGCCCCGTAGGTAAGCCTCACCGCCCACGGCGTCGGCGTACAACGGCGAATCCTCGGGGATCTCGGCGTAGTGCAGGGCCGCGCCCACGGTGTTCCACGGTGAGGTGCGCGCGACCAGCTCGCCGAGCTTCAGATTGAGAAGGTCGCGTGGTATCTCCTCTGGGTCGTCGATCGCCGGAGCGCTGCTGGCCTCGAGTGAGACCTCCAGACGGTAGCCTCGCCCCGCTGCCGCCTTGATCTCGGCGTAGACGAAGTCTCTGGGCGCGAGGAATGATTCCTCGAACGCAAAGTTGTCTGGAGTGCGGCCGCGTAGCAACCGGAGGTAGCGGCGGAGTTGTGCGCTTCTGCCCGAGTCGCCCTGGATCAGGTAGCGGGTCATTGCGACAAAGACCGTGTTGCGGCGCAGCGGGTCCGTGACGATATCGAGTCCCGCTGGCCAGATGCTCGGTGGTGCCGAAAAGGGGGCCTTCGGTGAATCGTCGAGGTGGGTTGGGGGCTGGGCTGGCTCGAGCGCGGCAAAGGTGGCGACGAGTCCCGTCCGGATCCACTCGGGCGGGTTCGGCAGCAGGCGGTCGATGGTGTCGCCCGCGATCAGCGCGCGCGCTGCGGGTAGGGCCCCTTCGCCTGCGCCCAGGGTGAAGGCGATGATCCGTCCGCGTCGATCTCGAGCCGTAAGCACCCCTTCGGGCCTTGCCTTTCCCGCCGGGGTCCGATTGTAGGGCTCGAAGTCGAGGAGCTTGCGAAAGACGAAGATCTCGGTCGGCGGCGTCGAGCTCGACGAGTCGGCACCGAGCAGCGCGTGCAGCGTGGCGCGGTTGGCGACGAGGTCGTGAGTGAGTTCGGTGACCCGGAGGGGCGCGGCGTCGCTGGTGACGATCAGGTCGCCTGCTCGAACTCGACGCCACTTTCTTCCGGCGTCGAGGGGGTCCTGTGCGAGGAGCGGGGCGCAGAGGAGGGCAGCGGCAGCGATCCCCCAAAGGTCGATGCCTCGGGGACGACGCGGGCATCGAATGCCCGTCCGCATGTCAGCCCGCGCGCTCGATCAGACGCTCGGCAGCGTCGAGGCCTCGCTCGAGCTCGCTGAGCGCCGGGCCGAAGCTGAAGCGCGCGTAGTTCTGGTAGCGACCGTGCGCTCTGCGCTGGCCTGGGTTGACGTCGAAGAAGGTGCCAGGAACCGTGATCACCTTCTCCTCCAACCCCTCCTCGAAGAAGGCCATT
>JAYZDP010000140.1:0-22105 GCA_036337765.1 Acidobacteriota bacterium | reverse complement strand
TGGGAACAACAACGGCCACCTTGTTTTTCACGGCGAAGGCCTCTATGTCGTGGCACGTTCCGCTCACCAGGTGTATCGGGTGAGCCTCGACGGGGAGGTCGAGCTCTTTGCGGGCTCGGGAGAGAAGGGCGGCCAGGACGGCGACCGGCTGTCAGCCTCCTTTAGCTATCCGAACGACATCGCGGTTTCGGCCGACGGCAGATCGCTGGTACTCCACGATGTCGCGGACCATTCGAGCGAAGGTCGAACACTCGGCCCGACTCGGATCCGCCGAATCGATCTGTAGCGGCCCACGTCTGAAACCCGATCGAGTTGTCTTGCGTATCAAGTGAGTTCGTTAACTTACTTCATGGGAGTTCAAGTCATGTCCACTTCCATCGGCCTGTTTCGAGTCACTTCCGACAATTTCGATGACCTCGTACTGGGCAGCGATCTGCCGGTCCTAGTCGATTTCTACGCCGACTGGTGCGGACCGTGCAGCGCTCTCGCTCCTACACTCGAGGATCTCAGGCGCGACCTCGAGGGGCGAGTCCGCATCGCTAAGGTCGACGTCGACGCGGAGCCCGAGCTCGCGAGAAGGTTCGGCGTGCAGTCGATTCCGGCACTGATCCGGTTCCGCGACGGCCAGCAGGTCGATCGGCTCGTTGGCGTGCTACCCCGCGCCGTGATCGAGAAGAGGCTCTTGGAGGTGGCGGAGGCCGCATGAAGGGAGGCGCTCCGCCTCGCAGACACAAGCGCGGGCGGCTGATCTCGGCCGCCCGCGAGCTCTTCCACCGGCGCGGATACGCCTGTACCAGCCTAGCCATGGTCGCGGAGCATGCCGACGTTCCGCTGGACAACGTCTACTACTACTTCCGCACCAAAGGCGCCCTGGCCGCGGCTGTGGTTGGCGCTCACTTGACCGATCTCGAAGCGGTCATCGAAGAGTGTCGGGTCGAACACTCGCCCATCTCTCGGCTCGAGTCCTTTGTCGACCGCATGACCGACGAGAGTGGGTCGATCAGTGCCTTCGGTTGTCCCTTGGGCTCTCTGGTGGGTGAGATGGAGAGGGGCGACGGCGAGGTGGGGGCCCGGCGCCTCTTCGAGCTCCAGCTGGATTGGATCGCCGCACAGCTGGGCGGGCTTCAGGACGAGGAGGCCCAGCTGGAGCTGACAATCCGGGTCGTGTCCGGGATCCAGGGCGCAGCCGCGCTGGCTCAGGGGCTGGGCGATCCAGCCGTCCTCGACTCGGCTCGCGGGGCACTCAGACGTCTTCTGCGCGACGCGCTACGATCCCGTACCGACAGATCGAATAGCGGAGACTAGGGGGAGACGGTATGAAGTTCGGACTGCGCTACTGCAATACCGGCCGATACGTGAATCCGGCCCGGGCGGTCGAGCTGGTACAGGCCGGCGAGGAGGCGGGCTTCGAGTCTGCCTGGACGGTGGAGCACACCGTTGTCCCGGAGGGCTATCTATCAGCGTATCCGTACTCGCCCGACGGCAAGATGGCGGGCGGTGTCAACGACATTCCGATCCCCGATCCGCTGATCTGGATGGCCTATGTCGGTGCTGCGACGAGTCGGATCCGGCTCGCCACTGGCATTCTCATCCTGCCTCAGCACAATCCGGTGATCACGGCCAAGCAGGTTGCCTCGCTCGACTTCATGACGGGTGGAAGAGTGATCCTCGGCATCGGGGTGGGTTGGCTGGAGGAGGAGTTCGACGCCCTTGGCTCGTCGTTTCCCGACCGTGGCCCGCGCACAGACGAGTACATCGCAGCGTTGCGCGAGCTCTGGAGCTCGAAGAAACCGACCTTCGCCGGCGAGTGGGTGAGCTTCGCCGGTGCCCACTGTCAGCCACAGCCTCCCGGCGGTCGCGTGCCGATCGTCGTCGGCGGTCACTCGCGGCCCGCGGCACGTCGTGCTGGGCGACTCGGCGACGGCTTCTTTCCCGCGCGAGGACTATCGGAGGAGCTGGTCGAGGTGATGCGTACCGCGGCCGACGCGGCGGGCCGCGACCCGGATGCGGTGGAGATCACGATGTCGATGCCTGACGACCTCGAGGATCTGCCTCGTCTTGCGGCACTGGGAGTGAAACGGGTGCTCGTGCCTGTGACTCCAATGGCCGGCCTGCCGACGGCGATCGCTGGGCCGAAAGAGGCGCTCGACTGGCGCGCCACGATCGAAGAGTACGCCGACGTCTGAGGCGAGCCAGTCAGACGGGATCATCTGCGGCGTGGCTGCCCCACTCGTTCCAGAAGGTGACCTCGCGGGCAGGACTGCGCTCCGCAGTTCTCAGGACGGCGTTGCGTGTGTAGCCGACTGGGATCAGGACCGTCTGGGTGACGTCGCTCGGAATGCTCAGAATCGCAGCCGCCTCCTTCTCGTCTAGAAGGTGAAGAGTCGTCCACGTGGAGCCCAGGCCACGAGCCCGAAGCGCGACCATGAACGACCAGGCGGCAGGCAGGATCGAGCCGTAGAAGGCGACCTGCTGAGCGACGGTCTCCGTCGGGCGGCCTTCGATGCAGGCCACTACCAGGGCCGGCATCTCGTGCATGCGGTCGGCCAGCGCCATGTGAGTGGCCTTGACCTCGGGTGGCTCGGCTCCGGTTCGGAGCGCCTCCTCCTCGCGCACGTGCCGGAAGTGCCCGAGCGCGCGGCGATAGATCTCGGCCAGCGCGAGCTTCTTCTCCGCGTCGGTGACGATCACGAACCGCCAGCGCTCGGCGCCCGCGCCGGTCGGCGCCTGGGTGGCGACGTCGATGCAGGCCTCCAGTACCTCGGGCTCGACTGGTCGGTCGAAGTCGATGCGTCGGCGGACGGATCGGGTGGTGGAGAGAGCCTCGTCGACGCTGAGTTGGTCGTCGATGGGCATCAGTAGGCGAACACGGCGAGATCGGACGGTGGGAACAGGCCCTGATCCTGGCCGACCTCGAGCAGCTTCGTGACTGCGCCCTCGTCGAGCTCGAGGGTGTAGTCGTTGACGTAGAGGTCGATGTGACTCTTCATCACCGCCGGGTCCATCTCCTGCGCGTGCTCGCGCACGAACGCTGCGCTGTCGGTGGGGTTGGCCATCGCGTGCTCGACGCTCCTACGGATCTCGGCATCGACCCGGCGCGCGGTCTGCGCCCCCAGCTCACGACGGATGGCGATAGCTCCCAGAGGAATTGGAGCGTGCATGCGCTGCTCCCAGATCTCGCCGAGGTCGGCGAGCTTGAACAGGCCCTTCTCAGCGTAGGTGAACCGGCCCTCGTGGATCAGGACACCGCAATCGACCTCGCCCGCTAGCACGGCGTCTTCGATGAGGTCGAAGCGCAGCTCCACCGTGTCGAAGCCGCCGAGCAGTCGCAGCAGCAGCGCCGCGGTCGTGCGCTCGCCCGGAATCGCGATCCGTCCTCCGGCCGGTCGGTCGCTGGCAGCCACGAGCAGCGGCCCGACTCCGAAGCCGGCCGCCCCGCCGGCGCGCAGCAGGGCGTAGTCGTCACGCATGTGGCCGTAGCCCGCGACCGAGATCTTGGTCACCTGCAGGTCGCCCTTGTTCAGCGCCTCGACATCGTCGAGGGTGAGGTCGTAGTCGCCGATCGAGTGGATCAGGTGGTGGAAGGCGAACGTGTCGTTGGGGCAGGGCGAGATTCCGAGCGTCAGCATCCGAGCTCCTCGATCCAATTCTCCAGCGCTCGGGCCGCGGCATCGGCGGCCTCGTGCAGACGCCACTTGGAACGGTCCCGGTCTCCGACTGGGTTCGAGACGCCGCGCACCTCGCCAACCGACAGTCCATGCGCCACGGCGGTGTGCACGATGGCGGCTCCCTCCATCGACTCGACCGCGCCTCCGGTTCGAGCCGCGATCTCGCGGGCGGCCCGATCGGTTCCGGTACATGTCGAACGCGTGACGAAGGGGACCCGCTCCTGGGTGGGGAAGAGGTCTACCGGCAGGCTGTTGAAATGCTCTCCCACCACTGGGAAGCCCAGCGACTCCATGTCGAGAAACCCACCGGGAGAGTCGGCTCCGAGATCGCCATAGCACTCGCTCGAGGCGGTGACGACGCTGCCGACGGCGATTCCGGAACCGGGATACGCCCCACATACACCGAGAGACACGATCCGCACCTCCTCGGCTGGGGACGAGACGAGGGTGCGCGCCAAGCCCAGAGCAGCGTTGACCGGTCCGACCCCGGTGCGCACGACCCGAAAGGAGGTGCCGGCGATGCTGCCCGTATCAGGCAGCCCAGCCGCTTCGAGCTTGGTGGCGACGCAAACGACCAGAGTCACGGGGGCGAAGCATAGCGGTCTGGCGCAGGAGCACACGTCCAGCCGCACGGGGCGACTCGACTCTGGCATGATCTGCGGCCATGACCTTCGGCCGCGCGATCCGTTCCGAGTGGCTTCTCGATCCGGATGCCGTGTACCTGAACCATGGCACGGTCGGCGTCGTGCCGACGGTGGTGTTGGACGCTCAGACGGCGATCCGGCTCGAGATCGAGGCTCACCCGTCGGAGCGGCTTCTGCGCGAGGTGACCCCCCTGTCAGGCGCCCCGCGAGAGGGACGGCCGGGCGGTCGCATCCGCGGCGCCGCCGCTTCAGCTGCGGCGCTGTATCGGGCGCTGCCAGACGACGTAGCCTTCGTCGACAACGCAACGACCGGGGTCAACGCAGTTCTCCAGTCTCTCGAGCTCGGAGCGGACGACGTTGTGGTGATCACCGAGACCACCTACGGCGGTGTGCGCGAGGCCGTGCGCTACGCGTGTCGTCGCTCGGGAGCCGGGCTCGTTGTCGCCCGCCTGCCATGTCCGGTCGAATCTCCCGAACAGGTCGTCGATGCGGTCGCCGAGGCGTTGCCATCGCGTCCCACGCTCGCCATCATCGACCACATCGAGTCCGAGACCGGGGTGGTGCTGCCACTCGTCGAGCTCGTCGAGCTGTGCCACGAGCGTGGCGCGCTAGCGCTGGTCGATGCCGCTCATGCCCCCGGTCAGCTGGAGCTGGACGTGCCCTCCTATGGCGCCGACGCCTACGTCGGCAACCTTCACAAGTGGGCCATGGCGCCGCGTAGCTGTGCGCTGCTCTGGGTCGCGCCCCAGCTGCAGTCGCGCATTCACCCGACGGTGGTGTCGTGGAACCTCGACAGGGGGTTTGTGGCCGAGTTCGACTGGATCGGTACGCGTGATCCCTCGGGTTGCCTGGCGGTCCCGGCGGCGCTCGATTTCATCGACCGGCTCGATTTCGCGAAGATGCAGGACTACAACCACGACCTGCTGTGGCGTGGGGTAGCTCTTCTGACCGAGCGCTGGGGCACCGCGGCGGTGGCGCCCAAGGCGATGAGCGCCTTCATGATCGCCGTCGAGATGCCGGCGCGCTTCGCGGCCACCAAGGAGACCGGCGATCGGCTCCGGGATCAGCTGCTCTTCGAGCATCGGATCGAAGTGCCCGTCTTTGCGCTCGCGGGCCGGCTGTGGACCCGGCTCAGCGTTCAGGTCTACAACGAGCTCGAAGACTTCGAACGCCTCGCCGCCGCAGTAGAGCAACTTTGAACAGTCCGTACGAGGAGGTTCCGATGCTTCAGATCTACCATGTGCCGCGCACCCGCTCGATTCGCGCCATCTGGCTGTGCGAGGAACTCGGTGTGCCCTATGAGGCGGTGCCGGTCGAGTTCACCGCCGAGTTCAAGAACAGTCCCGGTTGGCGCGCGATCAGCCCGACCGGCAAGGTGCCAGCGATGGCCGACGGCGATTTCACTATGTTCGAGTCGGGGGCGATGGTGCAGTACATCCTCGAGAAGCACGGCGGGGGCCGGCTGGTGCCTGAGCCGGGATCGCGCGACAGCGCGCTGTGCCTGCAGTGGAGCTGGTTCGCCGAAGCCACCTTGGCTCGGCCGCTCGGCGACGTCGTCCACCACACCCTGCTGAAGCCGGAAGCGGAGCGCATTCCCGCGGTCGTCGAGGACGCGACCGAACGCGCCAGGACTTGTCTGGACGCCTTGGAGCACACCCTTGCGGATCGTGATTACCTGCTCGGCTCCGAATTCTGTGTTGCCGACATCATGATGGGCTACTCAACATCGTTGGCGAAGCACCTCGGCATCCTCGACGACCGCTACGCGGGGGTGATGGCCTACCAGGCACGCCTCGAAGCGCGTGCGGCGTGGCAGAGGACCATGGCGTGAGCCGCATCGACGACGGCGCCTTCGGCGTGCTCTTTCGCGACGCGCGTAGCCAGAACAGCTGGACCGACCGGTGGAGGCGCCGCTGCTTCGAGAGCTCTACGACATCGTCAAGTGGGGACCCACCAGTGGCAACGGTTGCCCGATGCGCATCGTCTTCGCGACCAGCGCGGAGGCCAAGGAGAAGCTGGTCCGCACGGCGATGGAAGGCAATCGCGCCAAGATCACCACCGCGCCTGTGGTCGCGATCCTCGGCTACGACGGTGCCTTCTTCGAGAAGCTGTCCGAGCTCTTCCCTCACAACTCGGGGATGGCGGACTTCTTTCGCGGCAATGCCGAGATCGCGGGGATCACGGCGTTTCGCAACGCCACGCTCCAGGGCGCCTACTTCATGCTGGTCGCGCGCGGCCTTGGGTTGGACTGCGGGCCGATGTCGGGCTTCGACAACGAGGCTTGCGACGAGCTCTTTCTCGCCGGCACGACGGTGAAATCGAACTTCCTGTGTGGCATCGGCTACGGCGCCCCGGAGGGGGTCTTCGAGCGCCTGCCGCGGTTGAGCTTCGAGGACGCCTGCACGGTTTTGTAGCCGCTACGAAGCCGTCTCGGCGACGCCGCTCGAGCGCGCGCCGGCGAACGCGTTCAGGCCCAGCTCCCGGCGCGCACTCGCCGTGACCTCGAGGGTGCGCGAGTCGCTGGGAATGCCCGTCGAGTCGGCCACTCGGACCAGGCCGTTGAACGCGCCGATGGTCGCAGCGGCCTCAACAAAGCACTCGGGGCCGATGGCGTCAAGTGCGGCCTGGCGCGCCTCGTCGAGATCGTCGTCGCCGCGCGTGGCGGCCTCGGCGAAGCGCGTCAGTACGTCGCCGTGGGCGACACCGCCGTCGCCCTCACCGATCGCGCCGCGCAGGTCGGCCTCGACCTCGATCGACTTGCTGCTCGCCCGGAGCAGCATGACGTGGGCGGTGGTTCAGTAGAAGCACTCGTTGACCGCCGAGACTCGCGCCGCCAGAAGCTCTACCTGCGGGCGCGAGAGGGGGCGATGGGCCCAGACCATCTTGTCGAAGTCGGCGCTCGAGTACATCACCGAGACCAGCCGAAAGAAGGTCTTGACGCCTTCCGGCACAAGGCTCATGGCTCTGGCGACGTTGGGCCCCGGGTACTCCACGATCGCGGGAACCCAGGCCCCGATGTCGCCCATGCCGTCAGGTCGTTGGCCGCTCGGCTCGCCCGGCTGTGGGTCTGGCAGGGGCTCGTGGTCGACGCCGAAGGCCTCGCAGAAGGCGTCGACCGCGGCGACCGTGACGACGATCGAGGCGATCTCGACGTAGTGCGTGTCTCCAAGCTCAGCGGTCATCTCCTCCGCCCAGGCGCGGTCCAGGTTGTGGGGATCCGCGGCAATGCGGCTCGCGGCCTGGATGGCGGCCTCGGGCAGCTCAGCGCCGAGCCCGGTGGTGGCGGCTCGGGCCCAGGGCGCCTGCGAACGCTGCACGCGCTGCTCGCGAGCGACCGTTGCGATCGCGAGGCGCTCGGCGCCTGGCCACCACGTGCCTGCACGACCCAAGTCGGCCCAGGACTTGCGTAGTGCCGAGAGCAGATCCTCCCGGATGGGATATGGAAACCGGTGTTCGGCGAAGTGGCTCATTCAGCGAAACCGGATGATACACCCGGGCTGTAAGATCGTGGCCTTCGATGTTTGATCTGCGCACCGCATGTCTGGTGCTGGCGCTCTCGCTGGTGGCTTGTGGGCCGCGAGAGACGGTACCCGAGGGGAAGGCTGACGGCCCGCCCAACATCGTCATCCTGTTCGCCGACGATCTCGGCTACGGCGACCTGGGCTCCTACGGACACCCATCCATTCGCACTCCGAACCTCGACCGAATGGCGCGCGAGGGCCAGCGCTGGACCGATTTCTACGTGATGGCTCCAGTGTGCTCGCCGAGCCGCGGAGCGCTGCTGACCGGGCGGTTGCCTGTCCGGACCGGTCTGTATGGCCGCCGCATCCCCGTCTTTTTCCCCGATGAGGAGGGCGGGATTCCGTCGAGCGAGACGACGCTCGCCGAGGTGTTGGGTGGGGTCGGCTACGACACGGCGATCTTCGGCAAGTGGCACCTGGGAGACCGGCCGCACGCCTATCCGACCCGACACGGCTTCGACCGTTGGATCGGCCTGCCCTATTCGAACGACATGCGTTGGGGAGACGGAGTGTCGTTCGACGAGGTCCTGCGGATGACAGCCGACGGACGCGGCGAGGAGTTGAGCGCAATTCGCACTCGCCGCCGCGGCTGGTACCGGCAGCCCGAGACAGGTACCTGGAATGTGCCGCTCATCTCGAGCCGCCGCACGGCCGACGGCTTCGAGGACGAGATCCTCGAGCAACCGGCGAATCAGCCGCTCCTGACGCGCGGCGCCACCGAGGCCGCTGTCGAGTTCATCCGCGAGCACGCGGGCGCAGGGCGGCCCTTCTTCGTCTACATGCCCTTCTCGATGCCGCACACGCCGATCTTTCGCTCGCCCGAGTTCGAGGGCCGCAGTCTGGCGGATCGCTACGGCGACGTCATCGAAGAGATCGACTGGAGCGCGGGCGAGGTGCGCCGCGCGCTCGAGGACAGCGGGCTCGCGCACAACACCCTGGTCGTCTTCTCGAGCGACAACGGGCCGTGGCGCACGATGGAGCGCCATGCCGGCTCGGCTGGCCTGTTGCGCGACGGCAAGGGCACGACCTTCGAGGGTGGCATGCGGGTACCTGGCATCTTCTGGGGTGCCGGCGTCGAGCCCGCGGTGGTGAGTGCGATCGGCACGACCATGGACGTCTTCGCCACGGCGGTGGCCGCGGCGGGCGCCGAGCTGCCGGCGGGCACGACCATCGATGGTGTCGATCTGGCGGCGGTGCTGCGCGGCGACACGTCGAGCGCGCGCGAGGCGCTTCCCTACTTCCGCGGCGGCAGCCTCATGGCCTATCGCCAGGGGCGCTACAAGATCCACTTCGAAACCTTTGGTGCGTACGGGCTCCCGCCCGAGCGCGAGGCTCACGACCCGCCTCTCCTCTACGACCTGGCGATGGATCCCGGCGAGCGCGTCGACCTCTCGGCCGAGCGACCGGAAGTGATCACCGAGCTGGTCGCGGCCGCTCGGGCGCTGGAGGCGTCGTTCGAGCCCGAGGAGCCGCTCTTCGATCGGAGACTGCAACGGTGATCCACAGATTCTTCTGGCTGGCTCTGGCGGTGCTGGTCGTCTCGTCGATGGCTGCGGCTGCCCAAGAGGACAAGCTCCGCATCATCGCCTTCGGCGCGCACCCGGACGACTGCGAGATCAAGGCCTCCGGCGTGGCTCGCATGTGGGTCGAACAGGGGCACGCGGTGAAGTTCGTGTCGCTGACCAACGGCGACATCGGCCACTACGAGATCGCGGGCGGTCCGCTGGCGCTGGTGCGCAAGGCCGAGGTGGAGGAGTGCGCACGGCTCTTGGGCATTTCGACCCAGGTGCTCGACAATCACGACGGCGAGCTCATGCCGACGCTGGAGAATCGCAAGACCGTGGCTCGCCTGATCCGCGAGTGGCAGGCCGACGTCGTGCTGGCGCCGCGCACCAACGACTACCACCCGGATCATCGCTACACTGCGATCCTGGTCCAGGACGCCGCTTACATGGTGGCGGTCCCCTTCTTCACCCCCGACACTCCACGCGTCGAGCACAACCCGGTGTTCTTGTACTACTACGACCACTTCCAGCGTCCCTACCCGTTCGATCCCGACCTCGTGGTGGCGATCGACGACCACTCCGCTCCAAAGTACGCCTGCATGGCGGCTTTGCGCTCGCAGTTCTCCGACTGGAACGCCTGGATCGACGGCTATCTCGACGAGGTGCCGAAGCAAGAGTCCGCTCGTGTGCGCTTCATCACCGAGCGGTTCCAGAAGCGCGACGCATCCATTGCCGACCAGTACCGGGACCGGCTGGTTGCGCTCTACGGAGAAGAGAGAGGACGAACGGTGCGGTTCGCCGAGGCATTCGAGCTGTCGGAGTACGGTAGCCGTCCTTCTGCCGCGCAGCTACGCCGACTCTTTCCGTTCTTTCCGTAGGACCTGGAGGTGGAAATGTCTCGAGTGCATCGACTGCTGGCGACCGCGGCTTTGCTGGCGGCCCTGGCCGGTTGTGGCGTACGAGAGCCGGCCCGCGCCCCCGCCGGCGGGACCGCCGAGATGGCTTCCGAGCCCGACGAGCTGCGGCGTGTCTTCTTCGGCGATCTCCACGTGCATACCGCGCTGTCGATCGACGCCTTCATCACCAACACCCGGACCCTTCCCGACGACGCCTACCGCTACGCGAAGGGCGAAGAGATCGATCATGTCAGCGGTCAGAAGATCCGTATCGACCGCCCCCTCGACTTCATGGCGGTCACCGACCACGCCGAGCTGCTCGGCGTGGCCCGCGCGATGGACGATCCCGACGATCCGCTCTCAGGGTCTCCGCTCGCAGCGAACATCACCAGCGACGATTACGAGACGTCCCACGCCGCCTTCAGGGGCCTCGTTGCCACCGCCGCCGCGTCGGCGCCGGGCGCGGGAACCGTGGATCCCGAGCTGGCGGCTGGTGCATCGCGCGACGCCTGGCAACACGTGATCGAGGCAGCCGACAGCCACTACGATCCTGGCCAGTTCACGACCTTCGTCGCCTACGAGTGGTCGTCGATGCCCGGCCTGGCGAACCTCCATCGCAACGTAGTCTTCGCCGGATCCGACGCTCCCGAGCTGCCGTACTCGAGCGCTCAGTCGGTCAAACCCGAGGATTTGTGGGCCTTTCTCGACGCGTGGCGAGACAAGGGAAACGACGTGCTGGCTATTCCGCACAACTCGAACGCTTCGAAGGGTCTCATGTACCCACTCGAAGACTCGTTCGGCGAGCCGATCGGCGCCGAGCACGCCTCGCAGCGAATGCGCAACGAGCCGATCACCGAGATCACCCAGTTCAAAGGAACGTCTGAGACCCACACTGTGCTCGCGCCGCTCGACGAGTTTGCGGGCTTCGAGCTCTGGAATACCACCGTCGGCGCTCCGATTCCAATCGAACCGGTACCGGGCAGCTACGTTCGTAGTGCGTATGGGCGAGGACTGGTGATGGAGGCGGCCGGCGGGTTCAATCCCTACAAGTTCGGCCTTATTGGCAGCTCGGACAGCCACAACTCGTCGACTGCCGTTCAGGAGAGCGGATTCACCGGTGGGCACGGCAACGCCGACATGACGCCCGAGGTGCGTCTGGACAGTGCCCCATCGACGCTGACCGCCTCGAGCCTCAACTTCTCGGCGTCCGGCCTGGCGGCGGTGTGGGCGGAAGAGAACACGCGCGAGTCGATCTTCGCAGCCCTTCGGCGCAAGGAGACCTACGCCACTTCGGGACCGCGAATCCGGCTGCGTTTTTTCGCGGGTACCGGCTTTCCGGACGATCTGGCCGAGCGAGGCGACTCGGTGACGATCGCCTATGAGCGAGGCGTTCCGATGGGTGCGGATCTTGCCGTTCCGAGTGGCACTGCGCCGTCGTTCTACGTCCTGGCGCTACGCGATCCCGAGACGGCGCCTCTAGATCGTGTGCAGATCGTCAAGACATGGGTTGCGGCGGGCGCCGCTCAGGAGCGCATCTACGACGCCTTCTGCTCGGACGGCCGTCGCCCGCTTGAAGGTCGCTGCCCCGACAGCGGTGCCGAGGTCGACCTGACCGACTGCGCGATCTCCTCCGACGTCGGTGCGACGGAGCTCACTGGCGTCTGGCACGATCCGGATTTCGACGCCGAGGGTCGTGCCGCCTACTACGTTCGTGTGCTGGAGAACCCGACCTGCCGGTGGAGCACCTGGGATGCCATCCGAACGGACGTCGAGGCGCCAAACGAGGTCGCTCCTACCCTTCGCGAGCGCGCCTGGTCGTCGCCGATCTGGATCAGTCCGTGACGGTGACGACGACGTCACCGATACGTCCGAGAGCACCGTCCGAGGCCAGGCAGCGCAGGGTGTACTCGCCCGGCTCGTCGAAGGTGGTACGGACCACCCACTGGCCGTCCTCCGGTACCGGCGGTACCTTCCACAGCAGGGCCCAGGGCGAGTTTGCGCCCGTGCGGGTGTCCTCCCAGACCTTGTCCTGAAGCGGGTCGAAAGAGACCTTCTCGCCGTCACCTCTGAAGACGAACCAGGAATGGCGTAGGCCGGTCGCCGAGCCCACCGTCAGGTGCTGGTGCGGCATCCAGCGCAGGTCACCCAACTCACGGCCGTGGCGCGCGGCAAAGATGACCTCGCCTGTGATCGGGATCTGGTCCTTGGTGGCGGGAATACCGTCGTCTTTGGCAACCGAGATCAGTTCGATGGTCTCTCCCACCTTGACGGTGCGGCGGCGGTTGCCGATCAGCTCGAGGACCGGCGCCTTGTTCGAGCGGATGGTCGGGTTGGACGACCCGGCGCCGAGTGCGCCCTGCTCGGAGGCCTGGACAAGCCCGTCGACGAAGTAGTCCTGCTGTAGCGTGGCGTAGGCCGATTCCGTCTTGCCGTTCGTCGTCAGAGTCCACGTCAGTTCGTCGCCCTCGCCGAACCCGGCCGGGACAGGGGTCCGAAACACGAAGCGGTTGCGGCGCGGCTGGAAGTGGGTCGGCTGGCCCTGGTCGGCCGGACCGGGGGAGAAGAAGTTGTCGTCCCCCACCGCGACGTTGAAGCGCTCTTCCCAGTTGGAGTTCATGTAGCCGAACATGAAGTACAGCTTGCCGTCCTCGTCGCGCTCCCAACCCTCGTAGGCGGGGGAGACGTTCTGGCCGTGGGTGTAGGTCTGCGCAGCCGCCGGCAGTCCGACCGCGGCTATCGCGAGCATCAGTGCGAGGCGCCGCATGGTGCGAAGCTCCTTACTCGCCACCCGCCGCGGTCGGCGTGGACGGCGTCTCGTCGTCCTCGCGGAAGACGTTGCACAGCGGGCAGCCGATGACGTGGTCGTTCTTGGTGATTCCGCGCTCCTCGCGGCGCTGGCGCATCGCCTCGAGGAACATCTCATCACACATGGCGACACCGTGACCGAGGTCGATGAACAAGTTCGACGTCGAGCGGTTGCCCGAGCCCTGCCAGTTGCGCGGGTCGGGGATGTTGCGGTTGTTGTCGGTGTTGTCCATGAAGCCGGTGATGTGCAGGATCGTGCCCTTCGGCAGCAGGGGCTCGTAGCCGCGCTCGTACTCGTACCCGCGCACCCAGTTGTGGTCGTAACCAGCGCAGCTGAGGGTCTCGATGTGGATTCCCCAGATCGCCTCGAGGCACATGCGGGCGCCCGGGGCGTGCAGGTGCGGCTCGAAGGTCGTGATGCGGGTGTGTTCCGGCAGCACCACGTAGGCGTGCAGTTCCTGGTTGGCCTGGTTCGGCTTGATGTCGATATCGACCGCGTTGCCCAGGGTACGGACGGCCTCTACGTACTTCGGCTTGTAACCCTTCGGGTGGAACTTCCAACCGATCTCGAGCCGTGCCGTGGTGTCGCGACCGTTCGAGTGCAGGTGGACCGAGTTGGTGACGACGGTCGACCCGGCCTTGAGCAGGCGCGCGCCTTCCGGATCGAAGGTGTCGGCGTTGCGACCGACCTCGTGCACAGGCCAGCTGGTGCCTAGCTGCGCCGTTACCGCGGCGTCGATGTGAGCGGCGTCGGCGCCCTCGGGCAGCACGATCGTCGACCAGATCATGTGATGGAAGATGAAGCGGCCGCCGACTGTCGAACGACCGGTCTTCTCGCCGCTCGAGTCGAGGACATCGTTGATTTCGCGGATCTCGATCGCCTCGACGTAGCGGTCCTCTTTGAGGTTGGTGGGGACCGCCGCGATCTCACCCCACCAGTCGGGGGAGTCGGCCTTCATGGTCACCGGATCGGTGATGATGACCAGGTCCGGCTCGCCGATCGTCCAGTTGTCTGAGCCCGTGAGATCCAGCGGTGGCGGCGCGTCGGCGGGGTCGCCCTGGGGCGCACCGTCCTTGACCCACTTCGCCAGCTGGGCTAGCTCGAGCTCCGAAAGCGACGGGTCGAGCTGGTAGTTCTGTATGCCGGTGTTCTTCTCGATGTACCAGGGCGGCATGACCCCCGCGACCGGACCCATGTGCGTGCGCCTGACGATTGTCTTGGCGTAGGGCCTCACCTGGTCGTAGGTGATCAGCGCCATCGGCGCGACCGAGTCGGGCTTGTGGCACGCCTGGCAGCTGCCCTGCAAGATGGGGGCGATGTCCTTGTGAAAGGTCACCTCGCCGAGGTCTGCGGCGAAGTCCGCCTCGACGGCGAAAGCCGCGGGCGCGGTGAGGCCGACCAGGGCGGTCAGCATGAGCAGGACGAAAGGCATCGTCTTCATCGCATGTCTCCTTGTGGCTCCAGCCACAGGATACTCAACCATGCCGCCTACCGTCAAAAGTCGTACGCGTACGATCAGCTTCGGCACCCCGCCACGTGGGGGTCGATCCCGCCGTCGAGCACATCGTGGAGAATGTCGTCGTAGCACTCCGCCATGTCGCGGCCGCACCGCCGGGTGAAGGTGCGGGGATAGGCCCGCAGCGACGCATGGTAGAGCCGCGAGCTTCAGTGGGGGCTCAGATGGCCTCCTCCGGGCCGAGGAGCCGCCGATCCTCGGCCAGTTCCACGAGCGACTTGAGTCTACGCCCCTCTGCCCTGAGTACCTTCGACCCAGTGCCTGTGAGCGTGTAGTAGCGCCGTCGCACGTCCTCTTGGCCCGCAACTGGGCGGCGATCGCTCTCCGCGATCAAGCCGCTCTGCAGCAGGCGATGCAGCACCGAGTAGAGGTTGCCGGGTACGAGGCGCACCCGGTCCTCGCTCTGCGATGTCCTGCACCAGCCCGTAGCCGTGTCGATCGGCGCCCCCGAGCGACAGCAGCACCAGGAAGTCGACGGGCTTGAGCGGCAGGAAGCTCTCAGCTCGCGTGACTCACTATACGAAGAATCAGCATAGTTGGTTTCGACGTGCGAACGGCTGCGGTAGCCTTCCCATGTCTCATGCCCGAACCCGACGCGACCATCCCTCGCCTCGAAGTCGAGCGCTCGTACCCGCGCTCTGTGACCTCAGGCGACCGCGAGCTCGAGCTCCGGCAGATGAAACGCGGAGATCTCGAGCCGATGGTGTCCTTCGCCACCAGCCTCCCGCAGGAGGACCTGCTTTTCCTGATGACCGACATCCGGCGACCCGAGGTCGTCGAGGGCTGGATCGATTCGATCGAGGCGGGCTCGCGCTTCACGGTTGTGGCCGAGGAGAGTGGCCGTCTGGCGGGCTACGGGTCGCTGTTCCGCAACGACATCCTGTGGACGCGGCATCTGGCAGAGATCCGCATCATCGTCAGCCCTGAGCACCGTGGCTGTGGGCTGGGTGGCGTGCTGGCGAACGAGATCCTCGAGGTCGCCCGCGACGTAGGTCTCAAGAAGATCGTCGCTCGCATGCCGCGCGACCAAGTCGGTGCGCGCACCGTGTTTCGCAAGCTCGGCTTCGACCTCGAGTCGATGCTGGCGGACTGGGTGATCGATCTCGAAGGCAAGACGCACGATCTAGTCATCATGGCCTTCGAATTCTGAGCGTGGTGAAGACCACGCCCAGTTGCTGACAGTCGCCTGGGGCGGGCGCGGGCTGTGACGACCGAGATCGTTCTGGTTCTCGGTCTTCTCGCCGTGGCGGTGGTCCTGTTCGTGGCAGAGAAGCCACGCGCCGACGTGGTAGCCCTGATGCTGTTGGGCGGCCTGGCGATTACGGGGCTGATCGATCCACGTGAGGCCCTGTCTGGTTTCTCGAGCCCCGCCGTGGTGACGGTCGGGGCGGTTTTCGTGATCAGTGGGGGTCTGTCGAAGACGGGCGTTGCGAATGTCCTTGGAAGACAGGTGCTACGGCTGGCGGGGACCGGCGAGGTGCGGCTGATGGTCGCCATCATGTTGGTCTCAGCGGTGCTCTCGGGCTTCATGAACAACGTCGGCGCGACGGCCCTACTGCTTCCCGTGGTCATGGATCTGGCACGTCGCTCCGGCATCGCGCCCTCGAAGTTACTGATTCCGCTCGCCTTCAGCTCACTCCTAGGCGGCATGCTGACGCTGATCGGCACGCCGCCAAACATCCTGGTCGCTGAGGCGGCCCGTGGGCACGGGCTCGGCGAGCTCGGGATGTTCGCCTTCACTCCGGTTGGGGCGAGCGTGCTGGTGGTGGGGATCGCCTACATGGTGCTCATCGGCCGGCACCTGCTGCCGACGCGCGACATCCGCCTGTCGTCGGGCGAAGGCGACCTGCGGGGGATGTTCGGCCTGCACAAGCGCCTGTTGATCGTTCGCCTGCCCGACGACAGTCCGCTCGACGGCAGGACGGTAGCGGAATGTCGGGTGCAGTCGGCGCTCGGTCTGACGATCATCGGTATCGTTCGCGGCGGGCGGACCCGTTTGGCGCCTGCGCCGAACGATTTGCTACAGGCGGGTGATCAGCTCGTGGTGGAGGGCCGGCCGTCGCGGCTCGAAGAACTGCGCGACTCGCCGGTCCTCAATGTCGGCGAGGAGCAGCTCACGCTCGAGGACGCCGCCTCGGGTGACGTCGGCCTGCTGGCGTTACGCGTGGCAGAGGGCTCGGGCCTGATTGGCAAGACCCTGCGTGAGGTCGACTTCCGCCGCCGTTTCGGCGGCGTGGTGGTGCTCTCTGTGCGCCGCGCCGGCGGCTTTCACCACTCGCAGATCGACGAGCTTACCCTCGAGGCGGCCGACGCGCTGGTCGTGCAGGCGAGCCCGGCCGAGGTCGTTGAGCTGATCGCGCACGAAGACTTCGAGGCTGCCGAGCTCGGTGAGGCCGGTGCACGGGAGCTGGATTCCCACCTGCTAAGGGTCACACTTCCGGCGGGCTCGCTTCTGGTTGGGCACACGCCGGCTGAGAGCCGGCTCGACAAGGCCTTCGGACTGACCATTCTGGCTCTGATCCGCGACGGCCACGAGTTGTCACGGCCGGAGCCGACCGAGGTGATGAGGGCCGGCGACGGTCTCATCGTCAAGGGCGACCCCGAGGATCTAGACGTCATTCGGGGCCTGCAGACGCTCGAGGTCGAGCGTCGAGCGGAGCAGCGCGTCGAGGACCTCGAGTCGTCACGCGTGGGCCTCGCGGTGGTGGCCATCTCGCCCAACGCCCGCATCGCGCGCCACTCGCTGCGCGATCTGCGCTTCCGCGAGAAGTACGGGCTGTCGGTGCTCGCCATCTGGCGCCAGGGCAGGATCCTGCGCACCGGTGTCGGCGACGAGCGC
Source organism: Acidobacteriota bacterium (assembly GCA_036337765.1). GTDB lineage: Bacteria > Acidobacteriota > Thermoanaerobaculia > Multivoradales > Multivoraceae > JAYZDP01. The sequence goes on along the minus strand of JAYZDP010000140.1, from coordinate 4,710 downwards.
CTGCTCTTCGGCGACGCTCTGCTGCTGCACGGGCCGCGCGAGAGCCTGTCGATTCTGGCCTCCGAGCCCGACTTTCTCGTCCTCACCGAGGAGATGCAGCAAGCTCCGAGGGTCAGCCGGGCGCCCTGGGCGCTCGCGTGTCTCGGCCTCGTCCTCGGGGTGACGCTCGCCGGGTGGCTGCCGATCTACGTTGCCGCTGTCATCGGCGCCACGCTCATGGTGCTCGGGGGTTGCCTGACGATCGACGATGCCTACCGCGAGATCGAGTGGCGAGCGGTGATCTTGATCGCGGCGATGCTGCCACTCGGGATTGCGATGGAGCGCACCGGTACGGCCGCCTTCCTCACCGAGAGGGTGGTTGCCCTGGTCGGTGGGGCCGGGCCCTACGGCCTTCTCGCCGGTGTCTTTTTGCTGGCCGTGGCAGCTGCCCAGGTGATGCCGACTGCGGCCGTGGCTCTGCTGCTCGCCCCGATCGCCATCGAGACCGCTGTCGAAGTCGGCGTTTCCCCAATGTCGCTGGTGATGGCGGTCGCCGTGGGCGCCTCGACGTCCTTTATCTCGCCGGTGACCCATCCCTCGAACGTGCTGGTGATGGGCCCCGGCGGCTACCGCTTCGGCGACTACGCCAAGGTCGGTCTGCCGCTGGCGGTACTAGTGGGGATTGTCGTGTTGGTGGTCGTGCCGCTGGTGTGGCCGTTCGACGTGGCCGCTGCGACGGGCTCACCCCTCGAGGGCGCTACGTTCGACGCCGAGGGCCTCGCCCGCGGCTAGGATCTGGTCCCAGCTCTCTTCGTCGACGGCGATGCCGTCGGCGCGCGCCTCGCGCGCTAGACGCTCGGGATCGCCGGGCACTAGGACCGGCTCGTCTGCGTTGGTGGCCTTCGCGCTCTTTACGTAGTCGACGTATGCCTCGAGCTCGGCACTCATCCAGTCGTGCTCGACCAGTCGCCTGGGGTCGAAGAGCAACACCAGCATGCAGTTGATGATCGAGCCACTCCGTGGATTCCCCGGCTGGATCGTGCCGCCGCCTGAGAGCATTCCGCCGAGGAGTTCGGCGAAAATCGACAGGCCGTAGCCCTTGTGCTCGCCGAACGGCAGAAGCGACCCGCCCTCGCGATGGAGCACACCCGGATCGTTGGTGGGCTGGCCGTCGGCATCGATCAGCGAGCCGGGAGGCACCTCGACTCCGGCGTTGAAGGCCACGCGGACCTTGCCGGCGGCGATCTTCGAGGTCGCCATGTCGAGGATCACCTGTGGCTGGGAGTCTGTGCTGGGCATCGCCAGGCAGATCGGGTTGGTCGAGAAGCGCGCCTCCGCGCCTCGGAACGGCGCGACGTAGGGGTTGTGGTCGGCGACGTTGACGAAGTGCATCGACACTAGCCCCTCGGCCACGGCCTGCTCGCCGTAGGTGCCGATGCGCCCGAGATGGTGGGTGTTGCGCAGGGTCATGAGCACCAGGCCGCTCGCCTTGGCGCGATCGATGGCCTGCTGCATGGCCATCTTGCCGACCGCTTGGCCGTAGCCTCGGCAGCCGTCGAAAACCAATATCGAGCCGTGATCCGTGGCGAGCTCGGGAGTGCGGTTGGGAAAGAGCAGCTCCGCTTTCAGGTTGCGCACATAGGCCGGCAACATTCCGACACCGTGGCTGTCGTGACCCGAAAGGTTGGCCAGTACGAGGTGATCGGCAACCACCTGCGACTCGGCGGGCTCGGAGCCGCCGGCTTCGACAATGGTGGTGGCCACCCGCCGTAGATGGTCGGGTGCGAAGACGCGATGCCCGGTCAATGTCAGCCCTTCTTGGAGAGCTGCACCAGCAGCCCATGGGTCGACTTGGGGTGGACGAAGACCTGGGGCCCGCCCTCGCCGATCAGCCGTGCGCCGCCGGCCTTGGCCGCCTCGGCCGTGGCGTCGACGTCGTCGACCGCAAAGGCGATCGTGTGCACGCCCTCGCCGCGCGATTCGAGCGAGCGGCCGACGGCGGATTCGGGACTCGTCGGTGCGACCAGCTCGAGAAAGCCGCCGTCGGGGAACTGAAAGAAGGCTTGCTTGATGCCGAGCGCCTCGGACTCGTCGGTGCGGTCGAGCGCGAGGCCGAGGCCGTTGGAGTAGCTGGCGATGGCTTCGTCGAGATCCCGAACGCGAACGACGATGTGGTGAACACCTGTGATGGCCATGAGTAGTCTCCTTGGACTAGCAGTCGATTGTCAGTTCAGCGATGGCGATTCCGGCCTCGCCGGCGATCGCGTAGAGCAGGTAGATGCGCCCGTCCTCCTGGTAGATGGCGGGATCGCGGAGCTGGTTGACGCGCACGTTGATCGCATCGCGGACCGAGGCGACAAGCGGCCTGTCGGCGCCTTCCCAGTCCGTCTCTGGCTCGAGAACGGACCGGGGCTCGCTGGCGCTCCATCCGGACCAGTCGGCCGAGATGTCGATGGTCGAGAGCACGATGTGCTCGGGCTCGTCACCGACGTTCGACCAGAAAACGAACAGGGTGTCGTCGCGCTTTAGGAGGCCGGCGTGACGCATGGTTCGAGGAAAGAGGGTCGGGCCGACCTCGAAGTCAGAGATGCCGTCGTCGGAGCGGTAGAACTCACCAGGCATCCCTAGGGCGTACCATTTACCGTCATGCAGAAACGCGCGTAGGTACGACCGTCCGATGAGCGGCTCTCGAGCCTCGAAGTGCAAGCCATCCACGGACGTGGCCGCTCGGGTGCGCTGAAAGCGAAAGTCCTCGAGACCGTGGAAGTACATGACGATCTCGCGTCGATCGTCGCGCACGTGCACATCGGGCGAGGCGATGTGCGGCTTGGTGAAGCTGTCGATGGGGATCGGCACTCCCTTCACTCCTTCGACGCGCATCTGCGGCGTGACCTCGAAGTCGGCAGGCACGGCAGCGGCTTCGGTACGGAAGTGCGACTGATCGAGGCGCAGTGAACCGGGTGGGTGGACCTTCCATGGACCCTCGAGCTGGTTGGCGTAGGCGAGCCGGATGTAGTCGCCCTTGTGGTCGGCGAAGTAGAGGTAGTAGCGGCCGAGCGGGTCGTTGATCCAATCCGGCACGCGGATCAACGACGGGCCCTGGACGTTAGAACCCATGCGCGCGTCCATCCCTGGGTGCACGATCGGGTTGCCCTGCAGTCGCTGGATGTTCACTCTGGTTGACTCCGCTTCACAGCTAGCTGCCGCCGTGCCGGCGGCAAGCGCCGCCAAGAGCGCCAGGCCGGCGACGAGTCCACGGATCGGCTGACGCTCACGAATCATCGGGGTCAAGCATTGTACGCGGATACTCGGAGCCTTCGACTACAATCGCGAGACTTCTGGAGGTGACCGATGAAGCCGAAGACTCTCGCACTCGTGGCCCTTGCCGCCACGCTCGTCGCCACTGGCGCCTTCGCCCAGGCCGGAGGTGGTTGGACCCCTCCTCGAACAGCTTCTGGGCAGCCGGATCTTCAGGGGATCTGGGTGAACAACACCGCGACCCCGTTCGAGCGGCCGAAAATCTTCGGCGAGAAGGCCACCTTGAACGACGAGGAACTGGCGGACCTGAAGGCGCGCCTCGAAGCCATGCGTGAGGATCTCCAGGCCGGCGATTTGCTCGGCGACTTCCTGATTCAGAAGGTGCTCGAGGACCCCGAGTTCCGCGGCTTCGATCAGAAGACTGGAAACTACAACTCCTTCTGGCTCGCCGATCGCGAGCTCGACAACCGCACCTCGCTGGTGATCGATCCGCCCGACGGCCGCCTGCCGCCGATGACGCCCGAGGGCCAGAAGCGGCTCGCGGGCTCCTTCGGACGCTTCGGTCGCCTACCGGAGGATCACAACGACCTCGGCCTGAACGACCGCTGCATCAGCTACGGCGTGCCGAATCTTCTCGCCGGCTACAACAGCTACTTCCACCTCGTTCAGTCCGACAGCCACGTCGGGATCCTGCAGGAGCTCATCCACGACGCGCGCCTCATCCCGCTCGACGGTCGCCCCCACGTCGCCGACCAGATCCGGCAGCTGCACGGCGACTCGCGCGGGCGCTGGGAGGGCGACGCGCTGGTGGTCGAAACCCGCAACTACCGGGTTCTGGGCGCGCCGCGTGGCTCGAGCCAGAGCGTCACGGTGACCGAGCGCTTCGAGCGAACCGGCCGAGACGTCCTCGAATGGACCATCACCTTCGACGATCCCGACACCTGGACCCAGCCCTGGACCCTCATGATCCCGCTGGCACGCTCGACCGACGCGATCTTCGAGTACGCCTGCCACGAAGGCAACTACGCTCTTCGGGGCATTCTCGGTGGGGCGCGGGCCCAGGAGGTGGCGCAGGCTTCGTCGAATTGAGCTCCTGGTCCTCCCGCCTGCGTCTCGAGGTGATCTCGAAGCCCGACATGTTGCGGGCACTTTCAGTGGTGTTCGCCGCGGCGGGGCTGCTCTATTCGCTGGTCTTCTTCTTCGTCTTCGGAGTTGCCTGGATGGGGCTCGCGCTCCTGGCGGGGTCGGTTCGGAGCAGTCGGCTGGTTGCAGGCCCTGACGCCGTCGACTCAGGTAACCGGCAATGTCATCGTCGCGATTCTCTGCGTCACCGTGACGATCGTCGGGTACGCGGCCTTTGGCCATGCGTACTCTTCCTGGTTCATCATGGTTCCGGTGATCGCCACGGTCGTCGGAAGCCCGCTTGCAGGGCTGTTCTGGACGGTGGTGACCGTGTTTCATCTCGGCGCTCTC
>JAYZDP010000139.1:0-81088 GCA_036337765.1 Acidobacteriota bacterium | reverse complement strand
TGGCGGTAGCCGTCGAGAGGGTGTGGCTGCCGGGACCGGCGCCGCGCTCTTGCTCATCGGTCTCGCTTGGTCCGGATTCCGCCCCGAGGGGCTCGGTCGCAGGGCTTCTCGCAGTCTACGACATCCACCCGACGGTCTCGGGGATTGTCGGCTACACGCGCCTGCAGAATCTCTGACTCTGTTTGTTGAAGTCGAGCCTCCCGTTCCCGCCGAAGTCCAAGAGTTTGGATCTTGATCCAAAAAGGCGGAGATGCGAGCGTTCCTTGGCCCGGCGACGTACGTGTAAGGGCCGTGTAAGAGCCTTTGTCAAGGCGCACTTGCGGGTCCCGCGGCAGGAGGCGACATAGCGGCACGAGTCTTGCACTTAGTTCACGTGACTTAGTCTTCAGGTGGGATGCAGTTCCCCGGAACAACCGATGCTGCGCTCTCTGCGTGGTCTTGGAGTGATCGGCCCACCTCGAAACGCAAGCAGGGAGGAACCTGAATGAGGCGAGTTATTCCGTTCTTGATGGCGTTGGCCCTTGTGGCCGTGCCTGGTTGGGCCGATGCGCCCGACACCGGCACAGTCACCGGCACCGTCAGCGACCCGTCGGGTGCCGGGCTACCCGGGGTCAACATCACGATCTCGAGCGATCGCGGTGAGAAGTTCACTGTCAGCGGCAACGGTGGCGTTTACCGCTTCGCGTTGCTCGTGCCTAGCGCCTACAACCTCGAGGCAGAGCTCGAAGGGCTGGGGAACGCGTCGCAGGCGGTGAACGTCACCGCCGGCGGCCGCCACAACGTCGACCTGACCCTAGAAGCGGCCACGGAGGAGACGATCACCGTCACTTCCGAGGCGGCCATGGTGGACAAGTTCAACGTCACCGCGGGTACGACCATTTCAGCCGCGGTCGGCAAAGAGATGGCTCCGGCCCATCGCGGCACCTACTACAGCCTGGTGAACGCTCTTCCGGGCGTCACGGGCGACCAGCGTAACGAGGACCTCGGCCCGATCCGTCGGACCGCCAACGGTACGCATTTCGCGGACCAGTCGGTCTACATCGACGGCGTCGACACGACGTTCGCCAAGTTCGGCGGCAGCCGCGTGCATCTGCCCACCACCGCCCTCACCGAGGTGTCGATGGAAGGTGCCGGATCTGCTGCGGAGTACGGCCGCTATGTCGGCACGTCGACGAACGTGATCGTGAAGTCGGGGACCAACCAGTTCCATTTCGACGCGCTGTACCAGCGCCAGGACGTGGACTGGAGCGCCGACTACACCGAGAAGCCGGAGCTCCCCGAACGTCAGGGCAATCCCTATCCGGAGGATTGGTTCAAGCGCTGCCACGGCGATTCTCGCGACGACGGTCGTTCCGTGCGTCCGGGCGCCTACCAGCGTCCCGACCAGGTGGCCTGCCTGCCTGGAGGCGACGAATGGGCCGGTTTCAGCAAGGGCTGGGAGATGTCTCTGGGCGGTCCGATCAAGCGCGACAAGGCGTGGTTCTTCATCGGTCACAGCGATTTCGGCGACAACTACAGAGATCGCCTGCTCAGCGGTGATCCCTACGATCAGAGCCTGGAGTACCAGTCTCGGATCTACAAGTTCAACTTGCAGCCTTCGACGGCCAACTCGATTGCGATCTCGTACATCGACACGCCGGCGCGGCGCAACTACGCCGAGATCACGTCGTTCGACTACTGGACGCCGACGCCACACTCGAACCCGAGCGACCTCACCTCGGTGAGCTGGAACTACTCGATTAGTCCTCAGCTTTTCCTCGAGGCGAAGCTCGCCGATCAGACGACGCACGAGAACAAGGACCTGGCCTGTGGCCACGTCGACATTGAGCGCTGCATCGCTTCAAAGGCTCTGGACCGCGGTCCTCAGGCCGGTCACGGCCCGCCACCCAACACGGAAGGTGGCGACCTTTCACAGCCGCTGCGTTTCCCGTCGAATCCCGACGCGGGTCGGTTCTGGCCGGGTAACAACTACAACGTCTACGTCGACAACGAGAACCTCGGTGCCTGGAACAACGGGTGGATCCTGTCGGACGGGTTCGGCTTCAACGCCTTCCCGCGCCAGCAGGCCAACCTTGGTCTGACTCAGTTCATCGGCGCCAACCACGAGCTCAAGTACGGCCTGGACTTCCAGGACACGAAGTGGGAGGGCGAACAGTCGCGGACCTCGTTCATGTCTGGCTTCGGCTACGACTCGTACAACGAGTTCGGCTACCTCGACGCCGGTGTAGGGGGATTCGGTGCCTTGGGGCTCGGCGGCCCTGAAGATAGCTGCTCGCTGACCCGTGGAAACGACATCGACGAGAACAACCCGTTCTGGGACGGCAACACCAACCGCGGTCACGGCTGCGTGTGGGTCGACTACAACTCGCCTCTTCTCACGAGTGAGGTAGGCCGAGGCTCCGGTGACTCGCAGATGCGCGACACCGCGTTCTACGTCCGTGACCGTTTCACGGTCGGCGACCACTGGACCTTCAACATCGGCGCTCGCGGTGAGATCCAGGAGGGTTGGAACGACATTCGCCGCAAGGTGGTCGATCAGACCTACGTCGATCCGCGTTTGAACGTGGTCTACGACGTCAAGGGTGACGGCAAGCTGCTGTTCAACGTCAACTACGGCAACTACCACGCGATGCTGAATCAGTCGTGGATCGCCGGTGGTGGCGACGTGGCAGGTGGCATGCACGACATGTGGAATGGCTACGAGGGCTACGAAGTGTGGCTTTTCTGCGATGCGCTGGAGGCGGTCATCTTCTGTCCGCGTCCGGATCGTCCGGACACCCGTGCCGACGGCACGGTGGGGCTACCGCTGCCCGGCTATAACTTCGCCTGGTCGACGTTGCTGCCTGGGCGGATGTGGGAGCCGGTCGATCTGGGTCTGTACCCACACGACCTGGAGACCTACTACAAAGAAGAGGCCGTGGTTGGGATGGAGTGGCAGTTCAGCCGCAACTGGGCGGTGGACGTGAAGTACATCGACTGGGAAATGCGCGACATGATGGCGTCCAACACCCAGCTCGATCATCGGGGTCGGAACATCTTCACGACCACGAACTACCACAACCTTTCGCGTAACCTCTACGCGATGGAGGACTACGGTATCGCCAACGGGTTTATCGACCCGGCGAGCGCTACGCTGCTCGATCGCGCTGCGATCGACGCCGCGCCACGGGCCCGTAACAGCTACCGCGCGCTTCAGGTGCAGTTGAACCGTCGCTTTGCCGGCGGCTTCGCGGTGTACAACAACATCTCCTGGGGAGAGACCGACACGACGGGTGCCGGTGCTTGGTGGAACAACACCAACTCTTCCTACCTGGAGAACCTGACGGTCGTGTTGAATCAGGACATGATCGATGACTGCAACGCCAGTCAGACGAATCCGAGTCGCGCTACGGGACGGACCCGCACGAACCCGATGGACTGCACTGACGCACTGACACAGTTTCTGGGTCAGCCGGTGTCGACGATCCACCGTCGGGGTCCAAACCTGAGCGCGGATCGGTCGATCATCTACAACTCGTTCGGTTTCAAGACCTGGCGTTTTGGCAAGAACGACCTGACGTTGGGCGGCCACCTGAAGTTCCAGTCCGGCATGCCCTGGGCGCGTAGCGAGGGAGTGTCTGTGACGAACATCACTTCGAGCGCCGACGGTATTCCCGCCGAGTTGCTGAAGCCGGGTACACCGAACGACGGTGTGAGCCTGCAGCTGCACGAGACGGGACGTCAGGGTCGTCGAGAGAACGACTCGTACGTGCTGAATCTGTCGGTCTCGTACGGATTCCCGCTGCCGAAGAAGGGTCTTCGCGGCGAGTTTCGGGTCGAGGCGGTCAACATCACCGACCAGCAGAAGGTGATGGAGCACAACAGTATTGGTGAGGTCTTCCCCGCCCGGCGCATGTACCAGCGCCCGCGTCTGCTTCGGGCCTCTTTCAAGATCGGCCTGTAGCTCTCGCTTAGAGAGTTAGCCTGAATATGGAGGGGGCTTCGGCCCCCTCCATTTTTCTTTGTCCTCGAAGGGCCGCGCTCCCAGGACGGAGTGAGTGGAATCCGGGGATAGAGTTGCCGGGTGAGGATCTTTCGGTCGTCGGCAGCTTGTCTGCTCGTTCTTTGGACTTTGGCGCTGCCAGGAGTCCTCGGCGGGGCCGATCCGATCACGCCGACTGCGGCCCGTGAGAGCCATCGCCGCATGCTCGCCGAGCTCGAGGCGATTCGGCTCGCCACCGACGAGGAGAATCCGTGGTTCGGCGAGGGCCCCGCTCGAGACTCCCGCAGGCTGCTGATCGACGCGCTAGAGGGTAGCGCTCCTGCCGAGGCACGATGGCGGCTGCTGGCCGAGGTGGCGGAGCACGAGCTGCGCCTCGGCAACGAGGCAGTCGCGATCGAGCGGCTGCAGGCCGCTCGCACGCTTCTGCCCGAGCTCGCGGCAGTACCGTCGCGGGAGTCCGCGGAGACGCTGTTTCGGCTCGCCGTCGCCAACCTGCGTTTCGCGGAGACCGAGAACTGCGCCAAGCGACACAACGCCGACTCGTGCATCCTGCCGATCCGCGCACAAGGCGTCCATGTTGAGAAAGACGGCTCGCGGCAAGCTCAGCGCTACCTACGAGAGTACCTTGGAGTGACACCACGCTCCTCACCCCGCTACGTCAAAGCCGTCTGGCTGCTCAACATCGCGGCGATGACGTTGGGGGAGTATCCGGACTCCCTGGAGGAGGAGTGGCAGCTGCCCCTGGAGGTCTTCGGCTCCGCCGCGTCCTTTCCGCACTTCACGAACGTGGCTCCGGCGAAGGGGCTGGATACCTTCAATCTGTCGGGCGGAGCGGTGCTCGACGACCTCGACGGCGACGGCGACCTCGACGTCTTCACCACCACCTTCGACACCGCGGGGCAGCCGCACCTGTTCTTGAACTCTGGAGACGGGACGTTCGAGGACAGGTCCGCGGCGGCCGGCCTCGAGGGTCTTTATGGGGGTCTCAACGTCACCCATGCCGACTACGACAACGATGGCGACCTCGACCTCTACGTGCTGCGGGGCGCCTGGTTTGCGGGGGAGGGGCGGCATCCGAACTCGCTGCTGCGCAACGACGATGGCGTGTTCGTCGACGTCACCTTCGCCGCCGGTCTTGGCGAGCAGCACTATCCGACGCAGACCGCCGCCTGGGCCGACTACGACAACGACGGCGACCTCGACCTGTATGTCGGCAACGAACACCTTCCCGACCCGGAGGCGTCGGCGCGCAGTCAGCTCTTTCGCAACGCGGGTGACGGCCGTTTCACCGACGTTGCAGAGGTCGCGGGCGTTGCGGTGGAAGCCTTCGTCAAGGGAGTCACCTGGGGTGACTACGACGCCGATGGCCATCCCGACCTCTACGTCTCCGTCCTCGGAGGGCCGAATCGCCTGTTTCACAACGAGGGCGACGGCACCTTTCGCGACGTCGCCGCCCAGGCGGGAGTGCAGGGTCCGCAGCAGAGCTTTCCGGTCTGGTTCTGGGACTTCGACAACGACGGCGACCTCGATCTCTACGTCTCGAGCTACAAGGGCGACGTGGACGGTGTCGCCTTCGTCGCGGCGAGTGCGCTCGGCATCGAGGGTCCGTGGGAGGTGGCCAAGCTCTACAAGGGCGACGGGCGTGGCGGGTTTCGTGATGTGGCCGCGAGCGTGGGCCTCGAGCGCCTCCACCTGCCGATGGGGTCGAACTTCGGCGACCTCGACAACGACGGCTATCTCGACTTCTACCTGGGGACGGGGTATCCCGACTACGAGGCGCTGATGCCGAACGTGCTGTACCACAACCGCGGCGGCGTTCGCTTCGCCGACGTCACCGTACCGGCCGGGCTCGGCCACCTGCAGAAGGGCCACGCTGTGGCCTTCGGCGACATCGACGGCGATGGCGATCTCGACATCTTCGAGCAGATGGGCGGGGCCTTCCCTGGCGATCGCTTCGGAGATGCCCTGTTCGAAAATCCGGGCTTTGGCAACCATTGGATTGCGCTGGAGCTGGTCGGGAAGACCTCCAACCGCTCCGCGATCGGTGCCCGCATTCGGGTCACAACATCTCTCGGGGGGACTTCGCGCGACGCCTACCGTTGGGTGTCGAGCGGATCGAGCTTCGGCGGCAACCCGCTGCGGCAGACTGTGGGTATCGGCAGGGCTCTCGACATTGACCATATCGAAGTTCATTGGCCCACCACCGACACCACTCAGGTGTTCAGCGGCGATGTTGCGGTGGATCGTGTCTACAGACTGGTGGAGGGATCTTCGGTCCTGGAGGTGATCGATGGGAGCTGACAACGGGCGGTCAGCCGCGGTCGTGCTGCTGGTGGCCGCAGCGGCCGCCTGCGTTGATGACGCCGGCCCGGGGACCAGTGGCCGCGGCGACCGCGCCGCGGGTTCTGTCGGAGAGCTCGCCAGCCGGGTCTCGTGGGTCGAGATCTCGGCCGAGTCCGGGCTCGAGTTCCGCCACTACGCGGGCGCCGGGCTCGAGACACCGATGCCGGCGATCATGGGGAGCGGCGCCGCGGTCTTCGATGCCGAGGGCGACGGCGATCTCGACGTCTTTCTGATCAACGGCGGCGAGCGCTTCCCCGCGGATCGGGGCCCGGCGGGCGCCGCGAACGCGCTCTTTCTCCAACAGACCGATGGCAGCTTCGTCGACGCAACCACTGACTCGGGCCTCGGCGACGATCGCTATGGCATGGGAGCCGCCGCGGGTGACATCGACAACGATGGCGATACCGATCTCTTCGTCTCGAACTGGGGTCGCGACTCTCTCTACCTCAACGATGGCTCCGGTCACTTTCGAGACATTACCGACCGTGCCCGCGTCGGTGACGAGGGATGGTCTACCTCGGCCGTGTTCTGCGATGTCGACGGCGACGGGCTGCTCGACCTGTTCGTTGCCCGCTATGTCGACTACGACCCCGGTACCGAGTGCCGGGTCGAAGGCGGCCGTGTCGACTACTGCGGCCCGGTGCGTTTCGAAGGCCTCTCCGATCGGCTCTACCGCAACCGGGGCGACGGCCGCTTCGAAGACCGCTCACGTAGCTCAGGTATCGCGACCCTGGCCGATGCCGGACTGGGAGTGTTGTGTCACGACTTCGACGCCGATGGCCAGCTGGATCTCTACGTCGCCAACGACGCCGACCCCAACCACCTGTGGACCAACCAGGGGGACGGCCGTTTCGTCGAAGACGCGCTGCTCGTGGGGTTGGCGTTCAACCGCTACGGCGTGGCCGAGGGCGGCATGGGAGTGGTTATTGGCGACCTAGACGGCGATGCGGACGCAGACGTCTTCGTCAGCCATCTCATCGAGGAGACCAACACCTTCTACGAGAATCGCAATGATGCCGGCTTCGAGGACGCCACCGGCACCAGCGGCCTCGGCGTGGCGAGCATTCCCTATACCGGCTTCGGTGACGCGCTCGCAGATCTCGATAACGACGGCGATCTCGACCTGGTGGTCGTCAACGGTGCGGTGAAGCAGCGCCCCACGACACTGGCGCACCCGGCGACGAGTCTCCACCTGTATGCCGAGCCCAACAGCCTGCTGGAGAACGTAGGCGGCGGCCGATTCCTCGACGTGACTGGCGAGACCGGTGCCTGGGGGGAATCTGTCGAGGTCAGCCGTGGGCTGGTGGCTGCTGACTTGGACCGCGACGGCGACCTGGATCTTCTGACGACGCAGATCGAGGGCCGCGCCCGCCTGTGGCGAAACGACGGTGGGAACTCCTCAGGGTGGATCGAGGTCGTGCTCGACGACCTCGAGCACGGTGGCTCGCCTGGAGCTCAGGTAGTCGCGCATGTCGGTGAGCTGCGGCTGCTGCGCCTCGTGCAGGCCTCTGGCGGTTACCTGACCTCGAGCCCGCTCAGTGTCTGGTTCGGCCTCGCCGCAGCCGAGAAGGTCGACCGTTTCGAGGTGCGCTGGCCCGACGGTACTCGTGAGAGCTTCCCCGGGGCCGCGGCCCGCCAAACCGTGACGCTCGCCCGAGGCACCGGAACGAGCGATCTACCCTAACTCTTGGCTGTCGGACGGGTGCCGATGATGCCGTCGCTCGCCAGTCGGGCCAGCTCATCGTCCGAGAGGCCGAGCATTCCGTGTAGGACTTCGCGGTTGTGACCGCCCAGCGTCGGGGCCTGCCAGCGCACCTCAGGGTAGCGACCGTCAATGCGGTAGGGGGCGGAGGGGTTGGGCTGGCGGCCGACGACTTCTCCCTCGGCCCACTGCCAGAACTCGCGCGCCGTGAGCTGCGGGTCGGTCAACAGCGCGCTGGAGTGGCGCACCGTCGCCGCCGCGACCCCCGCGGCCAGCAGCTCCTCGACTAGCTCGGTGTCGACGCGGTCCATGGCCCAGTGGGAAACGGCGCCATCGATCTCGTCGTGGCGTCGCCGTCGCTCGTCGATGTTGTCGAGTGCCGGATCGTCGAGCCCCGGCACGCAGCCTGCCAAGGCCCGCCACACTTCGCCGCTCGTGACACTGACGACGAGCCAGCGGTCCTCTCCGGCGCAGCGGTAGACGCCGTGCGGCGCGTAGTGAGGGTGGCGGTGTCCGTGCCTTCTGGGGAGCGTGCTGCCGAGGCTCTCCGCGACTAGACCGCTCGCGGCGAACGGAAAGAGGCATTCGACGTGCGACAGATCGACGAGCTGCCCGACGCCGGTGCGCTGCTGATGGAACAGGCCGACGACCGCGGCGGCGGCGCCGTTGAGCCCTGCGATCGGGTCACCCAGTGCCACGTGCTGCATGATCGGTGGCCAATCGCCATAGCCCTGCAGGTGAGGTAGGCCCGACGCTTGCTCGACGGTCGAGCCGTAGGCTCGGTAGCCGCGCCAGTCGCCGCTGGCGCCGAAGGGCGGCATCGACAGCATGACGATCTTCTCGTTGTGCCGGCGAAGGACTTCGTAGCCGATGCCGAGCTTGGGCAAAACCGTGCCGGCGAAGTTCTCAACCACGGCATCCGCGGTCGCGACCAGGCGCTTGAGCAGATCGGTGGCCGTGTCATTGGTGAGCTCGAGCGTGACGTCGAGCTTGTTGCGGTTGACGCTGTGGTACGCCCAGGACTTCTCGAGGCCGTTGTCGGCAAGCACTTCCTCGGTCACTTCCCAGCCACGCCACCAGTCGAAGTGGCTGCACGACTCGACCTTGACCACCTCGGCCCCGAGGTCGGCCAAGTGCCGCGCCGCAAGCGGCCCGGCCCAGCCCATCGACAGGTCGACGACCCGCAGACCGTGGAGCGGTCTTCGGGCCTTCCCGCCCTCGTCCTGACGGTTGCTGTTCGAGCTGTCAGGTGGGCGGTGATCCGATGCCGCCACCTCGAGGTTGTGCTCACCGAGCCGCGGCGCCCGCCCATCCGCGATGGCCGGCGTCAGCTGGTGGCGGAACCCAACGCCGGGCGCGCGGTACGCGCCGAGCTCGGAATGGTGGATCTCGCCGAAAGCACCGCGCTCGACGAACTGCTCGCACTCGAGCAGGTCGGCCATGGTCGGCACCATTGCCAGCGGAATGCGGCGTTTCTGCCCCTCGTGGAACCAGTACTCGGCGTCTCGAGCAGCGAGCTTCTCGGTGAAGATCGCGTCGAGCTCGTCGGCGGCCTCGTGCCGATCGGCGTGGAGCGCGAAGCGCGCTTCGTCGGCGATCTCTGGCGCTCCGATCAACTCGCAGAAACTACGCCACTGAGTCGGAAGAAGGGCGGTGATGCCCACCCAACCATCCCGGCAGGCGTAGATACCGGCCGGAAAGGTAGGCCAGTAACGGTTCAGGCCGAGGCGCGGCTTCGGCGGCTCGTCGATGTTGTGCGATGCGACCGCACCAACCTCGACCAGGCACAGGGCGGCCTCGTAGAGGCTGATGTCGAGATGGCCTGGCCGGGAGATCGAGCCGCGCTCGAGTCCGATGAGCTGTCCGACGATCGCCACAAACGCGGTCAGTCCGCCGATGGTCTGCACTTCGTAACCGGCAGGAGCCAGCGGCGGACCCTCTCGAGGTCCGAAGCCGCGTACCTGACCGATCAGGGCGTGGATGGTGGCGTCGGTGGCCTCGAACTGCGCCCAGGGTCCGGTCTGGCCGAACCAGCTGATCGAGGCCACGATCGGCGCCGACAGGCTGGAGTCGAGGCTCTCGGGGTCGATCCCCCTGGCGGCGAGAGCTCCTGGCCGGTGGCCCTCGATGACGATCTGCGCCCCCGCGATCAGGGCACGAGCGTGCTCGCGCCCTTCATCGCTTCCCAGATCGGCGACGACGGAGCGTTTGCCGGCATCGAGCCAGCCTGCGAGGGCGCTTGACTCCGGGGGGTCGGCAGCGTCGCCGAACGGTGGCAACGATCGGGTCGGATTGCCCGTGCCCGGCGGCTCCACGTTGATAACGTCTGCCCCGAAGCTCGCGAAGAGCTTGCCGCAGTAGGACGTCGCAACTGTGCCGCTGAGATCGACTAGACGGATGCCTTCGAAGACGCTCATGGGGGCGTTGAGGGAGGTTGGAGTCTATCGGGTCCCATCCGGTTGGGCCGGTGTCGCGGCAGTCTTCTTGTGCGCCGGCGTCGCGAGCACCGCCGAGATCCCTAGCCCCGATCTCGAGGGCGTGGAGGCGAGGGTCGAGGAGGCGATCGGCGCGGCGCGTCAGGCTGTTGCCGACGCCACGGGCGATGCCGATTCCTGGGGTCGCTACGGGATGATTCTCGATGCCCACCACCTTCCGACGGAGGCCGCCGCGGCCTATCGCGAAGCGTTCGCACTCGACGATCGCGACGTGCGCTGGCCCTACCTGCTCGCAACCCTGCTCGAGTACTCGGGCCCGGAGGAGGCACTGGGTTGGTACGAGCGAGCGACCGCGCTCGACTCCGCCTACGCCCCGAGCCGCATCCGCTACGCACAGGCTCTCGAGGTAGTCGGCCGCGATGCCGACGCCGAGGTCCAGTACCGCAGCGCTTCCGATCTCGATCCGACCGACCCCCTCGGCCCGCTCGGACTCGGGCGCCTGGCCCTCGCCGCAGGCAGGGTCGAAGAGGCTGTGCGACACCTCGAGCAGGCCTATCGGATCGACGCAGGCATTCAGGCGACCGTGGCGACCCTGGCGCGTGCCTACGCTCTGACGGGAGATCGTGAAGCCGCCAGACAGAAGGCGCAGGAGGCGCGATCGCTGCCACGTACGCTCCCCCACAAGGACTCGATTCGGGCCGGCGTCGAAGCTCTCGCCGTGGACTCGACCAGCTATCTTCGTCGTAGCCGGACCTACGCCGACGTCGGCGACCTGTCGCGCGCGCGGGCCGAGGTCGAGGCGGTGCTCGACTTCTCACCCGATCACGCACAGGCCTGGTTTCTCGCCGCCGGCCTCTACGATCGGACGGGGGACGCCGCCAAGGCCCTGCACGCGGTGCAGAAGGCCCTGGCCGCCGATCCGGACCTGGCGGTCGCGAAGCCGGTGCTGGCGTCGGCGCTCTTTAAGCTCGAGCGCTTCGACGAGGCCGAGCCGATCGCCGCCGAGGTCCTGGAGGAGGATCCCGACAACCTCCACATGCTCGTGCTGTCGGCGATGGGTGCGGCGCAGCGCAACGAGATCGATTTGATGATCGGCCACCTCGACCATGCCTACGCAATGCGCAACCGTGAGTCCTTGATGGCGCCGGTCATGGCGCAGCTGTTCGTCGATCTCGCTGCCGCCTTCGCCGACGTCGGTCGCTATCCCGAGGCCGCGCAGCGCATGGCACAGGCCCTCACGGTCATCCAGGAGACCGGCGCGCCGCCCCACGAGCTGCGTGAGTATCGCCAGCAGCTTGATCGCTACCGCAGAGCCAGGTAGAGGGTTGAGGCGTAGGGGGGCCTAACCCAGCCCTGGGTCGCGGAACGGGCGCCGGCTGCGGTAGAGCTGGAGCCGGGAGGCGAGCTGCTGCGCCGCGCGCGTCTGGCCGGAGGAACCGACCAGCTCGATCGCTCGCTCTACGGTTGCTACGGCGTCGTCGAAGGCTCCCGCCTCGGCCTGGGCGGCGGCCAGGGTCTCGAGCAGCGCGGGCTCCCGGTTCTCGGTTCTGGCGTTGAGCTCCTCGGCGATCAGCAATGCCTGCGCTCCGTTGCGGTAGCGCGCGTCCGGATGGGTGGCCATGATCCAGGCCGCGCTGTTACCCGTGCCGAGGAACTGCGGGTCCAGGGTGTAGGCCCGGCGCACGTGCACGCCACCCTCCTCGTGGCGTCCCGCTTGCACGAGCGCAAGCCCGAGCCCGCTGTGCGCCGCGGCGTCCTCGGGGTCCTCACCGACGATCGCCTGATACAGCGGTATCGCGGCCTCGACGCGTCCGGTCCCCGTCAGCACCCTGGCGCTCTCGAACCGAGCGTTGCGATGGCCGGGGTCGAGCACGAGAGTTCTGCCGAGGTGATCCAGCGCCTTCTCGCCGCGCCCCATCCCGGCCGCGACGACGCCGGCGAAGAAGTGCGCCTCCGCGTCGCCCGGGGCAAGAGCGACGGTGGCCTCGAACTGCTCCAGGGCGGCGGGCATCGAGCTCTGCCGTGCCAACGTTCGACCCAGGAGGAAGTGAAGATCCGCGTCTTGGGGTCGGAGCGCGACGGCTCGGCCGAGCTCACGCGTCGCGCCCGCTAGGTCATTGTTGTCCTCCAGCAGCTCCGCGAGTCGCACATGTAGCTCGACGTTGCCGGAGTCCTCCCGCAGCCAACGAGTGAGCAGGGTCTCGAGCTCGCCGTGCTCGCCGATGGAACGCAGCACGCCGAGAAGCGCCGTGCGGGCCGCTGGATCTCGTGGCTCGAGCTCGAGCGCCGCCCGGTAGTGGCGCGCGGCCGGCTCATGGCGGTCGAGCTCGTGCTCGATCCGGGCCAGGTCTTTGTACGCGGCAAAGAGCTCGTTGCGGGCGTCGACCTTCTCGAAGCTCTCGTGAGCGCTGTCCAGCCGCTCGGACGCCTGCTCGACGGCGCGCTCGAGCAGTGCCAGCGACTCGTCGGGATAGTCGTCCTCGAACCATCGCGCGTAGCGACCGACGGCGGCTCGTTGCCGGGGTTCCGCGAACCACCTGCCGGAGAAGGGCACCGACATGTCGCGTCGCTCCACGGCGGTGGCCGGCAACATGTGGTCGAGGTCGGCGATCAGATCGGCGCTCTCGAGGCCGCCACGGTACAGGGCCGCAGCATTGCCCTGCGCGTCGACTAGGAGCGAGAAGGGCAGCGACAGTGGGAACCGTCGGTCGAAGAGATAGCGCTTGACGATCTCGATCTTGTCCAGAGTCTCTGCCGTGGCACGGCCGTGGGTGAACGGGAAATCGATGCGCGCCATGAACGCCTCGGCGTCGGCTGCCGTGGTCGGGGGATCCTCGCCCAGGCCGTCGGTCGCCAGAGCGACGATCTCCAGGCCCGCGCTCTCGAGGCTCGCAGCGCTGTCGGCGAGATCTTCGAGCTCGCCGCGGCAGGGGATGCACCAGCTCGCCCAGAAATTGATGAGGGTTGGCTTGGCGGTGATCTCGACGGGTCGGACCTCTCCCTCCGCGTACGCCTCGATGGTCAGCGAGGGAGCGGGAGGCCGCGTTGGCAGAACGATCCGTTCCCCGGTGGTGGGTGCGTCGGGGCGCTGCGACGATGACAGGAGATCGGCGGTGAGGTCGCGGGCTGCGACCTCACGTGCAAGGCCCGAGCCTTGAACCAGGCGGACGCGGCTGCCGGGTCGGGGAACGGGGAAGGTCTCCGTGCCGCCGCCTGGCCAGGTGACCGTCAGCTCTCCGCGCGGCGTCGCCGAGCCGAGGCCGAAATGGACCGCCTTCGACGACTGCGAGAGGAAGCCGTCGCCGGCACGGACACTGCGCACCATGGTCCCCTGGTCGGTGTCAAGCGCGATGCGGGTGCCGACTCCGTCACGGTTGGTGCGCGTGCCGTCGCCGGCGACTTCCACCACGATCGATGCCGTCGCGTTCGGATGGGTGTTGCGCATCAGGCGCAGCCGCGGCGCCGTGCGGTTCGACAGGGCGAGGTCGACATCGCCATCGTGGTCCCAATCGAAGGCGGCGAGGCCGCGCGCGTCGTCGTCGAAGTCCAGCCCGCTGACGGCAGAGACATTGGCGAAGCGCGAGGCGTCCGGACGGCCCGGATTCAGATAGGCGCAGTTGCGCTCGGAGCCGCTCCACGACATGCCCTCGTCGAGGCGCTCGTGGAGGTCGGCGAGCGAGTCTAGATAGTCGCCGACCGAGGCGTCGCCCGGGGCTCGTGGGGCGCGCGGCACGACCTGCCGCCAGAAGAAGCTTCACAAGTCGTCGGGGTTGGTCTGGGTGAGGTTGCCGTTGGCGATCACGAGGTCCTCCCAGCCGTCGTTGTTGATGTCGGCGAAGAGCGACGACCACGACCAGCGCCCCATGGTGACGGCCTCGGCTTCGCTGCGGTCGTGAAAAGTAGCAGGACCGGCGTTGCGAAACAGCGAGTTACCGCGAGTCATCCGCTGCACTTCGGCCAGCGGACCTGCCCGCCGACGCAACGCGTCGAACTTTCGCTGGTAGGTGATGCGGTTGCCGGCGGCCGAGAACATGTTGCCGACGTAGACGTCCATCCGACCATCGCGATCGTAGTCGGCCCAGCTCACCGACATCCCCGACGACACATCCTCTACGCCGGCCTGGGCGGCGATGTCGGTGAAGCGCAACTGCCCGCCCGCTTTGGCGTCGTTGCGGTACAGGTTGTTGCGGCCGTAGTCGTTGGCGACGTAGAGGTCAGGATCGCCGTCGTTGTCGAAGTCCTCCCAGGCGGCAGCCAGGCTGAACCGGCGGTTGTTGGCGTCGAGGCCGGTCTCGGCCGTCACGTCGGTGAACTGGAAGCCGCCGTCGTTGCGCAGCAGAGCGTTGCGTCCACCGTTATTGGCATCGTGGTAGGGCACAGGGCTGGCTAGGCCGCGCTCGTTGGGTGCGCGGCGGTACGCGCACACGTAGAGGTCGAGGTCGCCGTCGAGGTCGAAATCGGCCGCCGACACCGAGTGGCTGTCGGGAATCGCGCCGGCGACGAAGCGGACGTCCTGGAAGCGGCCGTTGCCGTCGTTCTCGAGGATCAGCACCGCGGGCCGGTGCGACAGCACCAGGTCCTGATCGCCATCGTTGTCGAGATCCACGAACAGGCCGGCGAGGGTGCGCTCCAGGAAGTCGATGCCCGCCTCCGACGAGCGGTCGTCGAAAGTGCCGATGGCGCTTTGGACGAATAGCCGGTTCGGCAGCCCGCCCTGCTCGGCCAGGAACAGATCCTCGAGTCCGTCGCCGTCGACGTCGGCGACCGACACGCCGTGCCAGCCGTCCTTGGAGAAACCGTGGCCCTTGGTGAGCCGGCTCAGCCAGTGCTCGGGGCCCTTGAGGATCTGTTCCCCGTAGCTGCGGTTGTGACCGATCGCCGCCGCTGTGACGTCCTCGTATTGCTCCGCCGAGCGCGTCTCCGTCTCCTCGTAGTCGGCGACCGTGATTGCCATCAGCAGGGGCGCGTCGTCCGTGCTCTCGGGGAGCTGCCAGCGGGTGGTCCACAGCGAGTTGATCTGTTTGGCGCCAGCTTCGCGGCTTCCCGACAGCTCGAAGTACGACCGGGTGACGAAGCTCGACTCTTCGAGTTCGATCCTGAACTGCTTCAGAGTCGCCCTCCGCTGGTCAAAGCCGTCGACCCGGCGCCTCTGTCGATCGATTCCGTCGGCCAGCCCCGTCGGCCCACGGTGTTCGACGGCCCGGGAATCGATCGTCCCCTGCCGCACGGTCACGACCCCGTCCGAGTAGTGCTCCGACAGTGTTTCGGGAGCCAGCACCGACGATGCGAAGTCGTGCCCAGCGACGTCGATGGCCTCTTTTGCGGGATCGGCGAGCCAGTTCGCCAGGCGGTAGAGCTGCTGCTCGGCGGCGGCGCTGAGGATCTCGCTGTCCCAGCCGTCGCGGCTCGGATCGACCAGGGCTGCAGGATCGTCGTCGGTAGCGAACGCCGGTTGCGTGAGGGCGTCCCCGGGGATCTCTCCGACGCCGTTCGACGGCGTGCTGCGACCGCTCGGGCCGCAGGCTACGAGGCCCGCGCAGAGGGCCATCACGACCGCGAAACGTGCCATGGAGCGATGCTAGCAAAGGCCCTTGTCGCCTTGTCCGGCAGGAGCGTCGCCGACCGCTGCTAGCTATACTGACGCGATGTCGGCTCTGGCTTCAGGGCGCCTTGGCGGCGTGGCATTCCGCTTTCTAGTCGCCGTCGTGGCGGTCCTTGCGGGAACCGGCGCGAGAGGCGCCGAGACTTTCGAGGCCGTCTGTGAGCGTCTGAGAACCGGCGACAACCTCTACTTCAGCGACCGCCTGGCGCTCGAGACGACGGCCCAGCTCGAGACCGGCGGCGGAGATGTGGCGACGCGCGCAGGGTGGAAAGGGATTCTGGCCCGGGAGAGGCTCAAGCTAGGTGATCCTGCGGCGGCCATCGAGCTGCTCGACGAGGCCCTGGCCGAGGTGTCTGCCACGTCGGCGCCCGAGGGAGGGCTGGTGTCGTCGCTCGAGTGGCACCTGGCTCTGGCCTGGATCCAGCTCGCCGAGGACCAGAACTGCATCGGCCACCACAATGCCGCCTCGTGCCTGTTGCCGGTGACGAAGGAGGGTATCCACACCCGCCCCGAGGCCGCTCGAAGGGCCGGCGACGTACTGGCGGACTACGCTGGCCGGCACCCGCGCAACGTTCAGGCTGCGTGGTTGCTGAACGTGGTTCGACAGGTCTCGGGCGACTGGCCCGACGGAGTGCCGGAGAACCTGCGGCTGCCGGCGGGCGCGCTCGCCAACGATGCCCAGCTCGACCGATGGCGCGACCGGGCTCCGGAGCTGGGGCTGGCGGAGGTCGATCTCGCGGGTGGAGCGGTCATGGACGACTTCGACGGCGACGGGCATCTGGACCTGTTGGCGACGACCTGGGATCCGTGCGACGCGATGAAGGCCTACCGCAACGACGGGCGTGGCGGCTTCGAGAACGTCACCGAAGCCTGGGGCCTCAGCGGGCAGCTGGGCGGGCTCAACCTGGTGCAGGCCGACTACGACGACGACGGCATGCTCGATCTGCTGGTCTTGCGCGGTGCCTGGTTGCTGAGTGAGGGCCGGATCCGCAACTCACTGCTGCACAACCAGCTCGACACCCAGGTGGGACAGTTCGTCGATGTGACCCGCGCCGCGGGCATGGCGGAGCCGGCCTTCGCCTCCGGCACCGCCGCCTGGGCCGACTACGATGCCGACGGCGACCTCGACGTCTACGTCGGCAACGAGTGGACCTTCCTTCACGCCTTTCCGAACCAGCTGTTCCGCAATGAGGGCGACGGGCGTTTCCGTGAGGTGGCGGCGGCGGCCGGAGTCACCAACAACCGCTACACCAAGGCGGTGACCTGGGGCGACTACGACAACGACGGCGATCCCGATCTCTACGTTTCGAACATCGGCGAGAACCGCCTGTACCGCAACGACGGCGGCGGGCGCTTCGTCGACGTGGCGCCGGAGCTGGAAGTCACGGCTCCGGTGCGCGAGAGCTTCCCGGCGTGGTTCTTCGATTACGACAACGACAGCGACCTCGATATCTTCGTCGCCGACTACCGCCAGCAGCCCGCGCGGGTCTCGGGCTCCTACTTCGGTCTGTCGTTCGACGACGGGCAACCGTTGCTCTATCGCAACGACGGCGGGCGTTTCACCGAGGTCTCCGCCGAGGTCGGCCTCGAGCGCCCGCTGATGCCGATGGGCGCCAACTACGGGGACCTCGACAACGACGGCTGGCTCGACATCTATCTCGGCACCGGCGAGCCGGACCTGGCGAGCCTGATGCCGAACGTCATGTACCGCAACACTGCCGGGCGCTTCGTCGACGTCAGCTTCGTCGGTGGTTTCGCGCACATCCAGAAGGGCCATGGCGTGGCCTTCGGCGACGTCGACAACGACGGCGATCAGGACCTCTTCCATCAGCTCGGCGGTTTCTATCCCGGCGACACCTACGCCAACAGCCTGTTCGAGAATCCCGGCGGCGGAGGAAACTGGGTCACACTGCGGCTCGAAGGTGCGCGTGCCAACTCCTTCGGCGTCGGAGCCCGCATCGAGCTCGAGGTTTCGGGCCCAGGGGGAAATCGGTCGTTTCACGCGCTGGTGGGCGGTGGCGGCTCCTTCGGCGGGTCTAGCCTGCAGCAGGAGTTGGGAATCGGCGAGGCGAGCTCGATCGAGCGCCTGACCGTCCGTTGGCCCGCTCCCGGACCGACTCAGGTCTTCGCCGACGTGGCCGCCAATCACGTCTACCGGGTCGTGGAGGGCAGCTCCGAGCTCGTGGCGGTGTCCGTCGCCGAGCTCAGCCTCGGGGGTGAGCACTGAAGCCGGCCCGTCGGATTCTCGTCGCCGGAATGTCGTTAGTGCTACTGCCGGCAGCCGCGCCGTTCTCGGACGCGACCGCGGAATGGGGGCTGTCGTTTCACCACTTCAACGGCATGTCGGGACGCCTCTACTATCCGGAGGTGGTCGGCAGCGGCGGGGCGCTGTTCGACTATGACGGTGACGGCGACCTCGACCTCTACCTCGTCCAGGGCGCGATGCTCGGCCCTGGCCTCACCTTGGACGACGCGATCGTGCCGCCGCGCGAGCCCCTTCCGCTGCGTGATCGACTGTTTCGCAACGACCTCACCGATGGCGTGGCGCAGTTCGTCGATGTCACCGAGGCGAGCGGCATCGAGGCCGTGGGCTACGGCATCGGTGTCGCGACGGGCGACTACGATAGCGACGGCCATATCGATCTCTACGTCACCAACTTCGGTGCCAATCAGCTCTGGCGCAACCTCGGCGAGGGTCGCTTCGAGAACGCAACGGCACGCGCCGGAGTGGGCGACGCGCGCTTCTCAAGCTCCGCGTCGTTTGTCGACCTAGACGCCGACGGCTGGCTCGACCTGGTGGTCGCCAACTACCTGACGTACTCCTACGGCGCGCACAAGACCTGCCTCAACGAGCGCGGTGTGCACGACTACTGCCTGCCGAAGGCCTACGGCCCGGCCGCCGACCGCCTGTACCGCAATCTCGGTGACGGCTCGTTCGCCGACGTCAGCGCCAGGGCCGGCCTTACCCAGGAGCCGGGAAACGGGCTCGGCGTGTCGACGGCGGATTTCGACGGCGACGGTCTCGTCGACTTCTACATCGCCAACGATCTGACGCCCAACCAGCTGTGGATCAATCAGGGGGACGGCAGGTTTCGCAACCAGGGCCTGGCGTCCGGGAGCTCGCTGAACTCCGAGGGTCGAGCGGAAGCGTCGATGGGCGTCGACGCGGCGGACTTCGATGCCGATGGTGACGTCGACATCTTCATGACCCACTTCAGCCGCGAAACCAACACCATGTACGTCAACGACGGCCGGGGTTTTTTCGAGGACTCGACAGAGATGGCGGGCCTGGCCACGCCGAGCTGGAGCTACACGTCTTTCGGCACCGGGTTCGTCGACTACGACCTCGATGGCTGGCTCGATCTGCTGGTCGTCAACGGCGGAGTGACCTTTCCGCCAGGCTCGGACAGGCAGGCCGATCCGTACCCTCTCGACGAGAACAACCAGCTCTTTCGCTCCAACGGTGGGCGTGAGTTCTACGTCGTCACCGCCGTCGCCGGCCCCGCCTTCGCGGTCTCCGGGGTCAGCCGCGGCGCGGTTTTTGGCGATATCGACAACGACGGCGACACCGACGTCGTCGTCACCAACAACAGCGGCCCCGTCCAGGCGCTGCGCAACGAAGCCGACACCTCACGGCCATGGATCGGCCTACGCCTGCGCCTCCAAGCCGGTGGCCGAGACGCGCACGGAGCCACCGTCTTCGCCGAGCTAGAAGGCCCCGCCGCAGCCACGCGCATAGTCCACACCGACGGCAGCTACGCCTCCGCCCGCGACCCCCGAGTGGTCATCGCCCTCGGCGAGGCCGCAAAGAAGAAGGTCTCGGTCGTCGTGCGTTGGCCAGACGGCCGCCGCGAGCGTTTCTCCGACATCCAGGTCGGCAGCTACCACGAACTAGTAGCCGGCGCCGGCACACGGATAGAAGACCCCTAGCGCGAGACTCTGGTTCCGGGCCTGCGCGGCGAGCCTCCCCCGGAGGCGCAGCATGAGTAGCGGGGTCGCGGTATGAGCGCGCTAGATCCAAACAAGTCCGTCAACAATGACCACCGCGGCCCCGCTACTGAACGAAGTCGGCTAGGGCGGCTTCTTCGCTGCGATGGCAATCGAGGATGCGATCGAGCTTCAGCGACTCGATCAGATTCCACACTCGCTCGTCGCGCGACACGATCTTGAGCTTGTTGCCGCGCCGGAAGGCCTTCATGTGGCACACCGTCGCCTCACCGAGCGAAAGTGCATCCTGCGACTAGTTCAAGAGAGGTGCCAGTGCGCTTCGAGGGGCTCGTTGGCCTCGCCCTGCATCGTGACACGTCCGTCCTCGACGAGCGCCTGCAGGTGGGCGAGAAGAGACCATGCGGCGGGCCGGTGGAGCTTCTGGTCGATGTCGGCGTAGATTGAAACGACCATTTCCGGGATCTTGTCGAGGCCCGCGCCCATAGCCGCAAGGGCCTGCGCGGTGCGCTGCTCGCGGTGGGCGTAGATCTCCTCGATGCGGTCGTAGGGCGTCGAGATCGGCAGGCCGTGGGCCGGGATCATGCGCTCGTGTGCCACGTCCCTCAGCCGGCGCAGCGAGGCCATGAAGTCGTTGAGGTTGCCCTTGGGTGGCGCGATCACCGAGGTCGACCAGCCCATGACATGGTCGCCGGAGAAGAGCGTCGGCTCCTCGCGCATCAGGTAGCACAGGTGATCCGGTGCATGGCCCGGAGTGTGGATCGCTGTGAGGCTGACGTCTGCCGTGGCGAGCTCCTCGCCGTCTCGCACCAGTCGGTCCGGGGTGTAGTTGCCCTCCACCGCGAACCCCAGCGTCGGCGCCCCGAAGTGCTCCGCCAGGCGGGGTGCGAGGGGCCAGTGGTCATCGTGGTGGTGGGTCGGAATGACGGCGGCCACGCCGGCGTCGCCCACCGCCTCGACGATCCGTTCGAAGTGGGCATCGTCGTCGGGTCCCGGGTCGAGGATGAACAGGTTGCGGGTTCCCACCAGGTGGGTGTTCGTCCCCGCACCGGTGAAGACCGAGGGGTTGTCCTGGGTGATTCTGCGCACCCGTGGGGAGAGCTGCGACAGCTCGCCGGGAACCGGCATGTCGGGGCGTGTGGCGGGGACGCTCACTGGCCATCTTCCTTGGCGCAGTCAGCGGCGGCGAGCGCCTCCTCGTAGCCTTCGTCTCCGGGCAGCACGGCCTGGATGCCGCCATCGCGGTGGAGGATGATCGGCTGGAGTGTCTCGATCGCGCGCCTTTCGAGCGCCGCGGCCTCCGCCTCGGCAACCGTCGAGAAATCGCAGATGGTCTCGAGGTTGCGCAGCGTCGGGAAGATGATCGCCCACTCCTCGCGCTCGGCTTTGCGCAGCGCCGCTCGGGGAGTGACCCACGCCGAGCCCGTCACCTCGGCGTCGTCGTGGACCGCCGCCTGATCGGAGGGCACTGCCGCCAGAAAGAAGCGTGTCGTGAAGCGCACCGGGGAGTCTTCCGGAGTGATCCAGTGGGCCCAGTAGTGCATGTGATCGGTAGCGAGACGCCAGCCCTCCTGGCGAACCAGGTCGAGGAAGCCGATCTTGCGACTATTCAGTGCCGAGCGTAGTGAGTCGATGCGGGGACCCAGCTCGGGGTGGTTGCTGGTGTCGATCAGCGAATCGTCGTCGCCATAGGCCAGCAGCACTCCCGCCTCCTCGAAGCATTCGCGAATCGCGGCAACGTAGTAGGCCAGCCCACCCTCGGCAAGATGCAGGCGCGCCGAAGCTGTGGCGTCGTCGAGACCGACGCAGAAGGTCTCGACGTCACTGTCGTCGGGATCGACGCGTCCGCCCGGAAAGACGTAGGCGCCGGCCATGAAGCGCGAGCCTTGGTGACGCTCGACCATGAAGACTTCTGGACCGTCGGTCGCGTCCCGGAGCAACAACACTGTCGAGGCGCTCCGAGGTGCAACGGCGGTGCCGGCCTCTGGTGTCTCGCTCACGGAGCGTTCCCGGCCTGGCGGGGTCCGCCGAACAGTCGGTCCGAAGCGAAGCGCTCGGCCTGCAGCCGCAGCGCCAAAGCTTCGCTCTGACGCATGACCCGAATCAGGTTGCGGCCGCCGATCTGTGCGATGTCGTCGCGGCTGTAGCCACGGGCCAGAAGCTCGGCCAGCAGATGCGGGATACGGGAGACGTCCTCGAGCCCTGCCGGCACCGAGGTGATGCCGTCGTAGTCCGAGCCGATGCCGATGTGCTCGATGCCGGCGATCTCGCGAATGTAATCGATGTGGTCAGCGACGTCGGCGAGGCTGGCGGGGGCGGCGCGATGCTCGGCCGAGAAGCGCCGTACTGCCGCCCGCACTGCCTCCTCGTCGCCGAGCGTGCGCTCGAGCCGTTCGGTCTCGCGCTCCACCGCCGCCGTGTGCTGGCGGACTCCGTCGTTGATGTAGGGGGGTACGAAGGTGACCATGACGACCCCTCCGTTCTCGGGTAGGCGGCGCAGCACGGCGTCGGGCACGTTGCGCGGATGGTCGGTAACACCCCTGGCAGACGAGTGGGAGAAGATCACCGGCGCCTCGGTCACGTCGAGGGCGTCGTGCATGGTCTTCGCGGATACGTGAGACAGATCGACCAGCATGCCGAGCCTGTTCATCTCGCGCACCACCTCGTCACCGAAGCCGCTGAGGCCGTTGTGCTCGGCGCGATCGGTTGCCGAGTCCGCCCAATCGACGTTGGCCGAATGGGTGAGGGTCATGTAGCGCGCGCCGACGCCGTAGAGCTGGCGCAGGACTGCCAGCGAGTTCTCGATAGCGTGCCCACCCTCCATGCCGATCAGCGATGCGACTTTGCCGGCGCCATGGATGCGGACCACGTCGTCGGCACTGGTGGCGACCTCCAGGAAGTCCGGATAGCGGGCCGCCAAGCGGTGGACCACATCGATCTGCTCCAAAACGGCGGTTGCCGCTCCCCGATCCGCGAAATCGGCGGGTACGTACACCGACCAGAACTGGCCCCCGATCCGGCCCTCGCGCAGCCGGACCAGGTCGGTGTGCATGGGCGGGCTCAGCCGCGTCGTGTCGTGGAAGTCGATGCGCCCGAGCTGGTTGTCGACCCTCGTCCGGTACTGCCAAGGAACGTCGTTGTGCCCGTCGATGAGCGGCACCTCGTCGAGCACTTCACCGACGATGCGCAGGCGGTCGACCTCGTCCTCCGAGGCGGCGGCCACCAGCGCGAGTGCGCCGATGGCGGCTGCGAGAGCTGCGACGCTATGCTTGCGGGCGGGCATCTGAGCCGCCGATCTTAACCCAGCGGGGCCTGTCGATTCGCCGGCTTTTGCTAGTGTCGGCGGCCCATGAGGTCGCTCGGCATCGTCGGTTTCGGGAGCTTCGGCCGCTTCATGACCGAGCACCTGCGGGCTCACTTCGACATCGTGGTCCACGACCGCCGTGATGTGGCCGCGCGGGCCGCCGAGCTCGGGGTGCGCTCCGGGTCGCTCGTCGAGACTGCGGCCTGCGAGGTGGTCGTGCTGGCGGTTCCGGTTCAGGATATGGAAGGGGTGCTAACGGAGCTGGGGGGCCTCGCACGGCTGCCGGGCCTCGTGCTCGACGTGGGCTCCGTGAAGACTCGGCCGCTAGAGCTGATGCCGCGCCTTCTGCCCGACTCGGTGGAGATCGTCGGCACCCATCCGATGTTCGGGCCGCAGTCGGGCCGAGACGGTATTGGCGGCCTCAAGATCGTGGTCTGCCCGCTACGGACCACTCGTTTGGGCTCGATTCGCGACTTTCTCGCCGACGAGCTCGGCCTGGAAGTGATCGAGATGTCGCCGAGCGATCACGACCGGGAGATGGCCTACATCCAGGGGCTGACCCACTGGATCGCGAAGGCGCTTCGCGAGATCAAGCTGCCCGACCTCGGCCTGGCGACGCCTGCATACCGGCATCTGCTCAAGATCGAGGAGATACTTCGCGAGGCTTCGAGTGCGCTCTTTCGCACCATCCACAACGAGAATCCGTTCTCGGAGGCGGCGCGCGCCGAGCTTCTCCTGCGCCTGCGAGAGATCGAAGCAGAGGTGCTAGAGACTGCTGCCCCGACTCTCGAGGCGGGCGAGTAGAAACACGGCCACGAGCCCGGCCAGCGCGACGGCGATCGCGATCAGGGTTGCGTTGTCGAGCGCGGGTGCGACGTTGTGCTCGAGCACTGCAACCAGATCGCCGTGATGATCAAGGCGCGTGGTCAGCGTCTCCTTCCACGGCCAGATCTTACGCAGGCTGCCGGCCATGAGGCCGAGGAGCACTGCCACCGTGGCGTCGTGGAAGCGGGCCAGGAGCCAGTTGAGAAACCTGGCAAACACCAGGAGTCCCAGGCCTGCGCCGGACGCGAGCAGCAACAGAGTGAGCAGGTCGCGCTCGTTGACCGCGCTCAGGGCCGTTTCGTACTTCCCCAGGAGAACGAGGATGAAGGCGCCCGAGATGCCAGGCAGCATCATCGCGCAGATGGCGAGCGAGCCGCTCAGCAGGACGAACCAGGCCGCGTCGGGAGTCGAGACGGGTACCAGGCCGACGACGATCCAGGCCAACGCGGCACCGACAACCACCAGGCCGGCCTTCGAAGTGTTCCAGGACGGCACGCGCCTGCCGACCACCCAGATCGACGCCAGTACGAGACCGAAGAAAAACGACCAGAGAAGCGCCGGTTCGTTCTCGAGCGCCCACTCGAGAAACGGGGCCAGCGTCAAAACAGCGAGCGCGATGCCGGCGCCGACCGACACCAGCAGGCGCCAGTCGACGTATTCGAGCGCGCCTCGGAGCTCGAAGCGGCGCAACCGGGTTAGAAACTCGACGTCCGTCAATCGCCGCGTCGCCGCGACCAGGTCCTCGTAGATACCGAGGACGAAGGCCATGGTGCCGCCCGAGACGCCGGGCACGACGTCGGCCGACCCCATGGCAAAGCCCCGCAGGACGTTGCCAATCCACTTCATCAGCGGCTCAGGAGGCGGCGCTGGCGGCTCGCTGAAACTGCTCGGTGAGGGCCGCTACGAGCTCATAGTTGCCAGCCACCTCCGACAGCGGGTGATCCTCGCGGAAGCACTGCTTGTCCAACTGCTTCGTCGGGTCGCCGCCGGGCCAGATGCGCCAGCTGTCGTTGTCGATGACGTCAGCCACCACCAGATCGCCATCGCGGGTGCGGCCGATCTCGATCTTCATGTCGACCAGCGAGACCGGGCCATCGGCCGTGTCGATCGAGGCCCAGGCCTCTTCCAGGGTCTCGAAGGTCCGCCGCATGATCTGGGTGCGCACGTTCTCGAGCTCGTCGGGCGACAGGATCGCCGCGGTCTCCATCAGCGGTTGCGCGGTCGCCGCCGGGGCCTTGGCGGAGTAGAGCCGCCAGGTGCCGTCCTCGACCCGGATCAAGGGATCGGTGTAGACGCCTTCGGCCCACACGCCGTCGCGTAGGTAGTGCTCGCGGGCGGCGCCCTCGTCCATCTGTAGCGGCTCGTCGACTAGTGGCGGAGTGACCGCGCTGTGCTTGTGGTAGAGCTCACACAAGAGATCGGGGAAACGGTACGGCGCCTCGCGCGTAGAGACCAGATCGGGCTCGCGCTTGAGCATGCTGCCCCAGGCGTAGCGTCGGATCACGAGCTCGAGCGGCAGCATCTCGCACCCGCGGCAGACGAACGAGGTGGCGTCGTTGCGGCGCAGAAACGAGGTCGGGATCCCGTTCGCCTCGAGCAGGCCGAAGACGTTGCAGGTCTGCGTCGTCTTGTGGGCCGCGATGCCCTCGATGGTCTCGCGCTTCGCCGCGTCGCCGCCGGTGAGCTCGTCCTTGGTCTCGAGAATCACCTCGCCCGCAACGTCACCGGTGCGGATGGTCTTGGTCTTGCCTTCGGTAAGGATGGTCATCGATCGCGATCATAGATGATCGCTCCGGACTAGGTGGTCAGGTGCCCGGATACATGTGCTCGAGAATCTCGCCTACAGCGGCATGGAGGCCGACGAGGACGGCGCGCGACACGATCGAGTGGCCGATGTTGAGCTCCTCGATCGGCTCGATGGCCGAGATCGGCCCCACGTTCGCGGTCGTCAGCCCGTGCCCCGCGTAGACCAGAAGCCCCGCATCCGCGCCCTGAAGTGCGGCCTCCCGTACTCGCTCGAGCTCCCCATCCTGCTCGGCACCGCTCACCCGGGTGTAGGCGTCGGTGTTGATCTCGAAGCCGGGTAGCATCGATCTGTCCTCGGCGGCCAGGATCCGGACGTGCTCGGGATCGGGGTCGATGAAGAGTGACGTCGCGATGCCGCCAGCCGCCAACCGCTGGGCGACCTCGCGGATGCGGTCCATCTGAGTCGTGAGGTCGAGCCCGCCTTCGGTCGTCACCTCCTCGGCCCGCTCCGGCACCAACGTCACCTGGTGAGGCCGCGTCTCCAGCGCGATGTCGACCATCTCCTCGGCGGTCGACATCTCGAGATTGAGCTTGCCCGCCACCCGTTCACGCATCACCCGCACGTCGCGCTCCTGGATGTGGCGCCGGTCCACCCGGATATGGATCGTGATCCCCTCTGCGCCCGCCGCCTCGGCGATCGCCGCCGCCTCCACCGGATCCGGATAGTCGACCCCCCGCGCCTGGCGCAGGGTGGCGACATGGTCCACGTTGACGGAGAGTCGTGCCCTCGGCATAGTCGAATCCTACTCGGTCAGCCCGGCCGTCCAGTTCTGCGCGACGACGACCTGCTTGCGACCGTGGTCGGGGCCTAGGGGCCGCCGCCAGGGCTTGATGACCCCTCGATCGGGGGGGAGCCTTCCAGACCCTGGAGTTGGAGCGCAATGGGATGGTCGGAATCAGCGAAGACCAGTAGGCCGACGAGCTCGTTGGCGAGTTGCTGTTTCTGGTCGACCATCCCGCGCCGTCCATACAGGGTTAGAAGCCGCGAACGCACTCGCAACAAGAGCGCCGGATGTACGACGGCTCGCTTGTCGACGGAGCTGGCCTTCTCCAAATCTGGCGGCTTCCCCGAAATCGCCAACCTAAGCTTACGGCAGCCTGTTCGGCGCGAGCGAGGTCCCCTCGACGCTGCAGACCCCTCGCTGCTGCCTGCTGGTTGAGCACCCGGTAGGGCAAGAGCTCAGCCAGCTTGATTTGGACCTCGTTGCTCTGTTGGAAGCGACCCAGCGCGCCCAGGGCGCTTTGGAGGAACTGGTTGCGCCAACAGTGATCGGGGTCCACCTGCATCAAAGCGAGGAAGCTGTCAGTGGCCTCGGCGAAGTCGGACCAGACTTCCTCGCTCGTGGGTTTCGCGTAGGCCGGTCGGCAGTAGTAGGCCCCTCGAATGAAGTAGGCCTCGCTGTCACTGAGACCTTCCACGGTCGCGAGCGCCCGTTCGGCTCACCGAGAGCCTAAGGAATTCCCGCGGCGATGCGGTGGATCGCTGCGAAAAGGCAAGCCGGTCGACAGCGAGTTCATCGGCTTGTGCGTCCTCGACTTTCAGATCTGCGTCAGCTGCATCGACGAAACGAAGTGCCCGTGCTTCGATCCGAACGACGGGCCGGTTGTGTCTTGTTCTCCCTGAGTAGGATTAGCGGCGAGGACGTGGGAGCCGACCCCCTTCGGGCCTGCGCGGCCAGCGCCCCCCGCTAGTGGTTCCACCAGGGGCGGTCTGAGAAGGAGCGCATGTCGATCTCGTGGGACCAAGTCGAGCGGTGCTGCTGGGCCAGGTGGAAGTAGGTGTCGGCGATCTTCTCGGGCAGCATCAGGCCGTCGTGCTCCTTACCGCGGGTTTCTCGCAGCTCTTGAAAACGCTCGGGGCCGAGCATCTTGCCCAGAGTGTCGGGTGCGTCGACGGCGCCGTCGATCAGGATGTGGGCGACGTGGATGCCCTTGGGTCCGAATTCGGCGTTGAGAGACTGGCACAACATCCGTCGTCCACCCATGGCGGCGGCGTGCGAGTGCTGGCCGCTGTTGCCACGCATCGCGGCGGTCGCGGAGGTCACGAGCAGGGTTCCCCTGCCGCGCGCTTCCATCAGCGGGCACAGCGACGCGGCGAGCCGAAACAGCGCGAAGGTCGCCATACGCCATCCCAGCTCGAACGCCTTGTAGGTCGTGTCCACGAGCGCCCGGTCGCCGATCTGCGCGCCGAGGTTGAAGACCGCGACCTCGATCGGGCCGATCTCCGCCTCTACCGCGGCGACGCGTTCTTCGATGCTTTCCGGGTGAACGGCATTCAGCAGGTAGCCCGAGGCGGAGCCGCCGTCGCTTTCGATCGAATCGACGAGCCGCTTCAAGCCGTCCTCGTCCGAGCGTCGGCAGAGAGCGGCGTGGTACCCCGCTTCGGCGAATCGTTTGCCGACATTGCCGCCGATACCGGCTCCGGCTCCGATCACGATACATACGCTTTTCACATTTTCGGGCATGGCGGGATCCTACCGCCGGCCTGTCTCAAGCGGCGCAGGCGCCGCATCGTCGGGAAGAACGTGAGCCGTGAGGGCGATGACCGTCGCCGTTCTCCTGTGCGCGGATTCTTCGAGCCGTGTCGTAGCCTGGGGCATCTGGGGGTCCATGAGTAGGAGCTCGTAGCGCTTCTGATCGAGAGCCTCTAGAGGCTGAAACCCGTCTTCCACTGCGTCGACTTCGTATCCGAGGCTGCGCAGCTGCTTGTGAGTAACCAGGCGGTTGACCGGGTTGTCCTCGGCGATCAGGACTCGGTACTGAGAGCGGCCGCCGAGCTCGCCCGCCGCGACAACGTCGTTGGACTCCGCGGGCTCTTGTGGCCTCGTCGAGGCCGCTGGGAGAGAAACCGTGAACCAGAACAGGGAGCCCACCCCACCTTGGCTCTCCACATGCATCTGACCGCCCATCAATCCGACCAGGAGCTTGCAGATGGAAAGGCCAAGGCCGCTGCCTCCGAAGCGACGAGGGTCTTCAGCGAAGTGAGCGGTCGAGATGCTCGGCGATCTCGGCCGCCATCGCCTCGATCTCGCTCTCGCTGCTTCCTTCGATCATGATCCGCACCAGAGGCTCGGTTCCGCTGTAGCGCAGGAGCACTCGACTCGGGTTGCCGAGCCGTTCCTGGATGTCGCTGAGGATCCTGTCCAGGCCTGCCACCTCATCGAAGGGGACTCGTTGGGCGACTTCCACGTTGCGCAGCGTCTGCGGGACAAGCGTCAGGTCGGAGACCAGCTCCGAGATGGGGCGCTGGGCTCTTTCGACCAGCATTGCGATGTGCAGCGCCGTCATCGTCCCGTCGCCGGTGGTTCCGAGGCCGAGATGCACGATGTGGCCCGACTGCTCCCCCCCGAGGATTGCTCCGCTCCGCTTCATTTCGGTCACCACCTCACGGTCACCGACATCCGAGCGACGCACAGAGATGCCGAGCGCAAGAAGGCTCGTTTCCAGGCCGAGGTTCGACATGGTTGTGGCCACGATCTCGGAGGGCTCCAGCTGGCCGCGCTCCGCCAATGCTCGGGCCCAGATGTAGAGCACGGCGTCGCCGTTGACGAGGCGACCGCATTCGTCGACGATCAGGCACCGGTCGGCATCCCCGTCGAACGCGAAGCCGATCTGCGCGCCTCGCGCGATGACCGTTTCCGACAAGGCCCTCGTGTCGGTCGAGCCGTATCCGACGTTGATGTTGTGCCCGTCGGGCTCGTTGCCGATAACCGTGACGTCGGCACCGGCGGCCTTGAAGACCTGTCCAGCGAGGTCGTAGGCGGCACCTTGCGCCGTGTCGACAACTACACGCATTCCGGCGAGACGCCGGTCGCCGAGACCTGCGACAAGAGAGTCGGCGTAACGCGTGGCTAGTGAGGCATCCGCTTCGAGCTTCGGATCGTCGCCGGGTCCGCTCTGTGCATCCGGTCGCATCTGCGCCTCGAGCTCTCGCTCTGCCGCTAGACCCCACTTGTAGCCGTGCCGATCGAAGAGCTTCACTCCGTTGTCGGGGTACGGGTTGTGGCTCGCGGAGATGGAGATCCCTGCGGTGGCGCCCAGCTCTCGGACCAGGTAGGCCACAGCCGGGGTCGGGACAACTCCGGCGAAGGTGATCCTGGTGTTTCGGTCGAGCAGAGGCGCCGAGATCCAGGACGCCACAGTCGGCGTCGAGGCGCGGGTGTCACCACCGATGACGACGTGAGCAGCTCGAGGCTGTACGCGGGATTCGAGCTCGGCGGCGAGTGCGGTGCCAAGGGCGCGGATGGTGGCCCTGTCGATCGGCGGGGTGCCGAACCGCCCACGCACACCGTCGGTGCCGAAGATCCGTTTCACGGTCGAAGGTGGGCCGCCTGGGCCTACTGCGCCTCGGCCGCAGCGCCGTTGGCACTGTTGACGGCTTCTGATGGCAGCAGCGGGGTCTCGAGCACGATCTGGACTCGCGCCGTCGACGAGCCGAGAATGCGGAGCAGCGGGTCTTCGGGGTCGAGGCTGACCTCGCCGTCGAAGCTGCGGGCGCGACCGTCGATGTCGACCGTAGCCGCGATGCGGTCGCGGCGCTCGAGGAGCCTTGCCGGACCGACCAGGGTCACCTGGGCCGGAAAGACCCCGTGCTCGCCCTCCAGGGCGCCTGCCGCGGGCTCGCCGACCGGATCGACGTACACCGTCAGCGTCTTTTCGATCTCCCGGTCGATCTCGAGCGACAACCGATCCGGGGTCAAGCTCGTGACGGAGACTCTGGCAGGGCGGCTTACGCAATCCTCCTCGAGCAGTACCTCCTGAATACCCGCCTCGGCGACGAGCGTCAGCGTGCAGCCTAGATCGAAGGGCTGCAGACCCTGGATCGCATCCTCCGGACCGCTGACCCGCAGCGCGACGGTGCTCACCGGATTGAGGAGGATGAAGCCGTCGGGCGTTTCATAGGTGACGTTCACCTCGTTGAAGGCACGCTCGAGAAGCGACTGTTCGCGGTCGGCGTACGAGTACACCAGCCACAACACCACGGCGATCGCTACGCTGAGAAAGCGCAGTGGCCAGTGCCCGTCGGGCCGGGGACCCGCAGAGTTGCCGTTACCCACCGTCGCCCTCCTCGGTATCGTTCTCGTCCACGTGAATCAGTCGTTTGAAGAGGGTGTCGCGGAGGGTGTCCGTGTCGAGCCCGGCGGTCAGATCTCCACGGTACGCCACGCGGATGCTGCCCGTCTCTTCCGAGACTACGACCGCCAAGGCGTCGCTCTCGTCGGAGATGCCGATTGCAGCTCGGTGGCGCGTGCCCAGATCGGTTGGGAGGCCGGTCTGACGGGTGAGGGGGAGAAAGCAAGCGGCGGCGGCGATTCGATCGTCACGCACGATCACAGCGCCGTCGTGAAGCGGCGCCCCGGGAGTGAAGATGTTCACCAGCAGGTCGCAGACGAGGGCCGCGTCGAGCTCGCGGCCGCCTTCGATGAACTCGCGCAGGCCGAGCTCGCGCTCGACTACGATCAATGCCCCCGTGCGTTCCCGCGCCAGCGCCGTGGCCGCGAGCACGATCTCGTTCAGGGTCGACTCTGGGTTGGCGCGGTTGCCCAACCCCCATAGTGAGGTCGAGCCGAACTGCGCCAATGCGCTCCGAATCTGGTCGCGAAAGAGCACGACCGCTGCGAACGGCAGAAAGACCATGACGTTGCTTACCAGGGTCTCAAGCGTTTTCAGGTTGAGGACCCGGGCGAGAAAGTAGACGCCCAAAATCACCAGGATGCCGAGTAGCACGCGCACCGCCCGGGTGCGCTGAATGAGCAGCAAAAGCGCGTAGATGATCAGCGTCACTGCCAGGATGTCGACCAGGTCGAGGACCGTGACGGTGTCGAGGAAATCGGCCAGCGACATCACTCGGCACCTGCGATCGCGTTCCAGACCCGGAGCAGAGCGCAGGTCTCGGCGGCGTCGTGAACCCTTACGATGTCGGCGCCCTTGGCCGCCGACCAGGCCGCGGCGGCGAGGCTCGGGATCAGCCTCTGCGGCGCTGGGTCGCCGCCCAGCTTGCCGAGGAAGCTCTTGCGGCTCGCGCCGACGAGGATTGGCAGGCCGAGCTCGCCCAACCTGGGAAGCTGTGCGAGAAGCGTGAGGTTCTGCTCGTAGGTCTTGCCGAAGCCGAGGCCCGGGTCGACGACGATTTGATCGCGCGCGATACCGGCTTCGGACGCGCCTTCTACGGCTGCCGCGAGCTCGGCGGTCACCTCTGAGACAACGTCTCGAAAGGAGATACCGCGCTGCATGGTCCGGAGCTCGCCGCGGCTGTGCATGAGCACTACCGGGACGTCTCGCTGCGCCACCAGCGGTGCCATGTCGGGGTCGCCGAGACACGAGACGTCGTTAACGAGGTCGGCGCCGGCGTCGAGTGCACGTCGAGCGACCTCGGCCTTGCGGGTGTCGACCGAGATCGGGGCGTCGGTGAGATCGCGCAGGCCTTCGAGAACAGGACCCAGACGGTGCCACTCCTCGTCAACGGAGACCTCGTCGGCGCCGCCGCCGTACACGCCGCCGCCTGGCCTCGACGACGCGGCTCCCAGGTCGAGGATGTCGGCTCCGTCACGGAGCTTGTCGCGCCGGGGGGCGACTGCCGGCTCCGCTCCGGTGAACCGGTCGCCGTCACTGAAGGAGGCCGGCGTCAGATTGACGAGCGCCATGAGCGGGGGGAGCGACCCGCGAACGATGCGGCGGTCGCCCGGCAGGCGTAGCGACCACGGCGACGTGCCGCGGCGCCTCGATCCCTCAACCGCGGCTCGGGGGCTCGAGGTCATCCCGTTTGGGACATCTAGTCGTTTCCGGGGGCCTGCGGGGGAAGGGAGGAAAACTGCGCGGGGGCCGGCTCGGGTGAGCCGGGGTAGGCGCCGCCGTCCTCGTTTTCCTCTTCCGTCACCATCGCCGCCGCCGAGTCTTCCTCTTCGGCCTCTTCCGGCAGTCTTTCGCTGAGGCGGGAACGAACCGGCTTCAGCGCCTTGCCGGTCATCTCCTCGACGATGCCGTAGACCTCGTCGCCGTCCAGAACCTCGTGCTCTAGGAGCTGTTGGGCGACCCGGTCGAGGACGTCGTGATGATCGGTCAGGATCTGGCGGGCCTTCTGATGGCCGGTGTCGACGATCGACTCGATCTCCTTGTCGATGCGCCGTGCGGTCTCGTCGGAGTACTCGCTGCGGGAGTTCAGATCTCGGCCGAGAAAGACGGGCTCGTCGCCGGCACCTCCGTAGGACAGCGGCCCGAGGTTCGACATACCCCAGTCGCAGACCATCTGGCGCGCCAGCTCGGTGGCACGATCGATGTCGTTGCCGGCGCCAGTGGTGATGTCGTCCTGGGTCTGCTCTTCGGCTACGCGACCGCCCATGAGGATGGCGATCTGCGCCTGGACGTACTTCTTCTTGTAGGTGTGGGTGTCGTCCAGCGGCAACTGCATGGTCAGACCGAGCGCGCGGCCACGGGGAATGATCGTGACCTTGTGCAGGGGATCGGCCTCGGGCTGGAAAACGGCGACGATGGCGTGACCGGCCTCGTGGTAGGCGGTGATCTCCTTCTCGCCCTCCGTCAGCATCATCGTTTTGCGCTCGACGCCCATCAGGACCTTGTCCTTGGAGTACTCGAAGTCCTCCATCTCGACCGTCTTCTTGCCGCGGCGGGCAGCGATGAGAGCGCCCTCGTTGACGAGGTTGGCGAGATCGGCGCCGGCGAAGCCGGGCGTGCCCCTGGCCAGGATCTCGAGATCGACGTCTTCGTTGAGCGGGATGTTGCGGGTGTGTACCCGCAGGATGCCGAGTCGGCCGAGTACGTCGGGCCGGTCGACGACCACCCGCCGATCGAAGCGGCCGGGCCGTAGGAGAGCCGGATCGAGCACGTCGGGCCGGTTGGTCGCGGCGATCAGGATGACGCCCTCATTTGTCTCGAAGCCATCCATTTCGACGAGCAGTTGGTTCAGGGTCTGCTCGCGCTCATCGTGGCCACCGCCGAGGCCAGCACCACGGTGGCGGCCGACGGCGTCGATCTCATCGATGAAGATGATGCAGGGAGCGTTTTTCTTGCCCTGCTCGAAGAGATCGCGCACCCGACTCGCGCCAACTCCGACGAACATCTCGACGAAGTCGGAGCCCGAGATCGAGAAGAAGGGAACGTTGGCCTCGCCCGAGATCGCCCGCGCCAGGAGCGTCTTACCGGTTCCCGGCGGGCCCATGAGCAGGACACCTTTCGGGATCTTGCCGCCCAGCTTCTGGAACTTCTGCGGATCTTTGAGGAACTCGACGATCTCGAGCAGCTCGTCTTTCGCCTCTTCGATCCCGGCGACGTCCTTGAAGGTCACCTTCTTGCCGGTCGAGCTCAGGAGCTTCGCCTTCGACTTGCCAAACGACAGCGCCCGGTTGCCGCCGGTCTGCATCTGGCGCATGAAGAAAATCCACAGACCGACGAGAACCAGGATCGGCGCCCAGCTGATCAGCATGGTCACGAGCGTCGACTCGCGCGGCTTCTCGAAGGTGACGATCACGTCGTGCGCCTCGAGTTTCTCGACCAGGCCGTCGGTGACACGGGCCTGGGTCACGAAGTCACCGCCATCGGGGAAGCGGCCGGACGGTGTGAGCTTGCCCGTGATCTGCGCGCCCTGAATGGTGATGGTCTCGATGTTGCCGTCGTCGAGCTCAGCGACGAAGTCCGTGTAGGTGAGTTCCTCGGGAGCCGCTTTCCCGGTCTGGAACGTGTTCCAGAGCAGGATGACCACCACGAAGATGACGGCCCAGAGAAGAAGCGTTTTGATGGTTGAACTCAAACTAGAGACCTTTCGGCTCCGTGCAGAAAAGATCGGGCGTCGATTTCACCGGTACATGAGTACGGGTGCTTGGAGAATCCTCCCCTACACTGCTCCTTACCCGGCTGAGGAAGCATGTGCGCGACCTCCGGATAGCTTTAAAGTATACGGGAAAACCGGGGCATTCGTTCTGCGACGACCAATGTGGATGCGGCCTTCGCACCCCTCCCAACGCCAGAACGCTCCGCAGTCGCAGCCAATTCCGTGCCCGGCGCCGATCTGGCGCCGGAGTTCTTCCACTGCCTTCGCCGGCGGCGGATATTCTGCCCCAGCGAGGTCCTGAAGCAGGGCCATGGCCGGCCCCAGAAGGGCGTCTGGTAGACCGGCGAGGGTCGAGAGCACTACACTTGCCCCGTCTCGCACTACGATCGGCCGCAGCGCCGTGTGCAGCCTGTCGCGGGTGGCCTCGCGCGCCCGCCCAGCCTGCGTCGCCAGCCGGTCGAGGCGTGGTCTGAGATCCGCCACGCCTAGTTCGAGGGCCGGCAGAGTCGCATGGCGCAGCCGGTTGCGCGGCCGGGTGAGGTCGCGGTTCGTCGGGTCCTCGACCCAGGTGAGGCCGACCTCTCGCGCTGCCTGCATGAGCTCGAGGCGGGTGAAGGGTAGGAGCGGCCGCAGGGTCTGGCCATCGCGGTCGCGGATGCCGGCAAGGCCCAGGGGACCCGAGCCGAACTGCATCCGTAGGAGCACGGTCTCCGCCTGATCGTCGCGATGGTGAGCGGTGGCGACGAATCGCGAGCCGTGCCGGTGGCGCGCGTCGGACAGAAAGCGATAGCGCAGCCGCCGGAGACTGGCCTCGAGACCGTTGCGTTGCGGGTCGATCTGGCCCGCGGCGAGGCCGCTCTCGAACGCGACGCCGATCTCCGCCGCGACTCCCGCGGCCTTCTCACAGCGGTCGGACGAGTCGGGATCGCTGTTGTGGTCGAGATGCGCGGCGACCAGGCGGAGTCGCAGCCTCTCGGCGAGCTGCGCCAAGCTCCAGAGGAGGATCGTCGAATCGCCCCCACCCGAAAACGCGACCACGACGCCGTCTCCCGGCTCGATGCCCGCGTCATCGACGAGAAATCGCTCGATGTGCGGCAGAAGGTTCATGGTGGCGGTGAAGGGACTCGAACCCCTGACGCAGCGGATATGAGCCGCTTGCTCTACCGACTGAGCTACACCGCCAAGTGACCGTTGAGGCGAGGTTTTCCTCCTCGACGGCTGGGGAGTATAGCGCCCCAACGGGCGGGCATTACGCGCTGGCGATCTCTTCGGCCACCCCGTGGAGCCTTTGCTGACCACGCCGGTCGCCCAGGCTCGTGAGGATCGCGATCAATCCGGAAACGGCGAAGGCGGGACCGAGCTCTGCCAGGCCGACGAACAGGTGCCCGACTCCGGGAAGAAGGGGTGCTGCGAACTTGAAGATCGGAACGCCCAGAAAGCCGGTGAACATGCCGGCGAGTGCCCCGCGTACCGTCAAACGCGACCAGTACAACGACAGAATCATGACCGGGCAGAAGGTCGCTGCGATGCCCGACCAGCCAAAGATGACGAACCAGAAGATCGTTCGGTTCGGGCTCGTGACGGCCACAGTCATGGCCACCGCCAGGGCGAAGGTGGCGATGACCAGGGTCGTTCGTCGGCTGGCGGGGACCAGAGACGCATCTGAGAGATCGGGTCGACGCACCTTCTGCACGTAGTCGCGGACCGCGGCGCTAGACGCCAGAATCAAGAGCGAGTCGACGGTCGACATGGTCGCCGCCAGCACGATGGCGATGTAGACGCCGACCAGAAACGTCGGCAGCACCGACTCGACCAGGAGCGGCAGCACCTCCTGGCCGCTCGGGCCGAGGATCTCCGTGACGTCTGCTCCCGAGCGGGTGAGAAGCGCCCGGCCCATGAGGCCGATGCATACGGCGCCACTATCGGCGAGTAGCGTCCAGGCGATCGCGATGATCGTTCCCTTCGGGATGTCTCTTGCGGTGCGCATCGCCAGAAAGCGCACGAACACCTGGGGCGAACCGAGAAAACCGAGCCCGATCAAGGCGAGGCCCAGAGTGTTCGCGATCGCCAGCGCGCTCCAGCCATCGGCGCCCGACCACGACAGCAGATTCGGGTCGATCTCGCCCAGGTTGTGAGCCACTTCGGACGGACCGATCGTCGCCAGGGCGATCAGCGGGAGTGCAACCAGGCCCAGCACCATGAGGGTGCCCTGGAAGAGGTCCGACCAGGCCACCGCCAGAAAGCCTCCTGCGAGGATGTAGGCCAGCACCACGGCGAAACCCAGCAGCGCCCCGACGTAGTAGTTCCAACCGAGGAAGCTCTCGAAGGCGGTTCCGGTCGCGTCGATCTGGGCGCTGACGTAGATAGTGACGAAAACCACCAGACATGTCGCGGAGGCGAGGCGGAGGCGGTGAGAGTCATCGCGAAAGCGGCTCTCGAGGTAGTCGGGAACCGTGATCGAGTCGTAGCGATCGGTGAGATTCTTGAATCGTCGGCACATGAAGAGCCAAGCACCACCGACACCGATGACCTCGCCCAGGACGACCCAGAATGCCTGCACGCCGACCGCCGCCCCCATGCCGGTCAGCCCCAGCAGCAGCCAGGCTGACTCGCCGGTCGCGCGCGCCGAGAAGGCCGCGACCCAGTAGCCCAACTTCTTGCCTGCCGCGAAGTAGTCGCGCACATCGTGCACTCGCCGCGACGCGACGATGCCGATCACCACGAGAATGCCGAAGTAGAGAAAGACTCCAGTGAGACGCATGTAGGCTCTTGGCGGCGTTGGCTACGCCGGAAGTGGGCTCAACGGTTGGGGATGGCTGCCAGGAGTTCGTCGATCTCGGTCTGTGCGGCGCGGCTCTCTTCGAGCATTCCGGTCAGATCCATTGCGTGGCCGTTCTCGAT
Source organism: Acidobacteriota bacterium (assembly GCA_036337765.1). Taxonomy (GTDB): domain Bacteria; phylum Acidobacteriota; class Thermoanaerobaculia; order Multivoradales; family Multivoraceae; genus JAYZDP01. The sequence goes on along the minus strand of JAYZDP010000139.1, from coordinate 43,458 downwards.
GGCCTCGGCAAGGCTACCGGTTGCGGCGTGAACCGCCGCCTCGAGGTCGTGGCGCCGTGCCGGGTCGCGCACCTTGCGCACTCGCCACCTGCAGTCCGTTCGGCCCCAGGCCCTGTAGTGCCAAGGGGCCGTGGCAGCTGGTGCAGGTCGGCACCTGGTTGTCGCCCTCGGAGACCAGCTCGCCGTGGGTGCTGGTCGAGAACGCCCTGTAAGCGGCCGCGTGACACTTGCCGCAGGTCGCTGGAAGGTTAGTCGCCTGCAGATGGCCCTGAGGATCGACGGGCCGCAGCATGCCGCGGTGGGCGAGGAACTTGCGGAAGGTTGTCGCGTCGCCGCCGTGGCACTGTTCGCATCCGACCTCGTTGTGCCCGTGCACGGACGCTTGCCAGTCCTCGATGTGGGGGTGGGAGGGCAGGTCGGGGTTCGACCGGTGGCAGTCGGTGCAAGTGCTGTCGCCCGCCATAGCGGTCGCGGGGGTCAGCATTCCGACTAGAAGGAGGGCGAAGGGTTGCATTGTTGTGCGCGTCTACTCAGTATAGCGTTGGCCTCGGGGGCATCCTGGCCGTAACCGTATGCATTAGTCCCCTCGCCCGGCTGGTGGGCGTTGTCGTCCAATGAGCCGAGCCCCGATCAATGCCGTAGGCGCCAATGACGGCAACGGTTCGCGGATGGACTTCCGGTCGCTGTGGGCGTATACGGTCTGGACCGTCGCACTGGCCTGGAGCACGCGTGCCAGCCTGACCGTCGCGATCGGGCTCCTCGCCCTCGTGCGCGGGGTGGTGCCCGCCGGGCTGGCGCTGTTTGCCCGGGGCTTGGTCAACGCCACGGTCGCCTTGACGGCAGGCGAGACGACGAGCCTTCGACCGATCGTGATGTGGCTGGCCCTCGGCTGCATGGTGAGCCTGATCGACGCCATGGCGCCAGCGGCGACCCAGCTCTGCCACCGTCGTCTGGTGGACGAGCTGAATCTGAGGATCACCAGCGACGTCCTGGTGCACGCCGCCACGCTCGACCTCGAGTTCTTCGAGAGCCCGAAACATCAGGACATCCTCGAGCGCGCGCGCCAGGACACGGCGGCGCGGGCCACCCACTTCCTCCACAACGCCATCGAGATCGGCACGAACGGACTGCAGCTGGCTTCCCTGGTCGGGATCCTGGCCGTCATCGAGCCACTCGTGCCTCTGCTGGTGGCGCCATTCGCGCTTCCGTATGTGGTGTTCAAGTGGCGTCTGGCCGCCCAGCGCTACCGGGAGGTCCACGAGCGCACCGCGAAGCTGCGCTGGACCGCCTACTTCGTCAATCTCCTGACGGATCGGGACGCGGTCGCAGAGTCGAAGATGCTCGATCTCGCACCGCAGCTCGTCTTGCGCTTCCGCGAGTTGATGGAGTCGTTCCGCGATCGCGACCGGCTGCTGCATCGTCGCGAGTTCTTCGGCAGCTGGTTGTTCGGGGCAGCCATGACCCTGGTCTTCTTCGGGCTCTTCTTTCGCGTCGTGCAACGTGTTGTGGCGGGCGTCCTGACGCTGGGAGACGTCGCGGTGTTCGGCGCCGTTTCTAGCCGGCTCCGCCAGAGTGTCGATCTGGCCATCCTGTCGATCTCCTCCGCCCGCGAAAACGCGTTGCACATCGCCAACTTGATCGAGTTCCTGGCTCTTGAGCCGAAGGTGGTCGATGCGCCGGAGCCTCGCCCCCTCGACCACGTCGGCTCGATCGAGTTCGAAGACGTCTGGTTCACCTATCCCGGAGCCGAGCAGGCCACCCTGCGGGGGGTGACGATGCAGATTGCGCGGGGCGAGATCGCCGGGCTCGTCGGCGAGAACGGCTCCGGCAAGACCACCCTGGTGAAGCTCCTGTGTCGCCTCTACGATCCTGATCGAGGGGCAATCCGCTTCGACGGCGTCGACATCCGAGAGTTGGCGGTCGATCAGCTCAGGTCCCAGGTCGCCTTCATCTTCCAGCACTACGGACGCTACGAGGCGAGTGCGGCCGACAACATCGCCTACGGCGACTGGCGAAAGCTGCTCACCGACCGCAGCCGGGTCGAGGAGGCGGCGCGCCAAGCGGGCATTGCGCGGATCATCGAGGAGATGCCCGATGGTTACGACACGTTCATCGGCCGCAGGTTCGGCGGCTACGACCTGTCGGGAGGACGGTGGCAGTATCTGGCTCTCGGCCGCGCCTTCGCGCGTGACGCGTCGCTCTTGGTCCTCGATGAGCCAACCGCCAGCCTCGACGCCGCCGCGGAGTTCGAGCTGTTCTCGCGCTTTCGCGACCTGGCACGAGGCCACACGACGCTACTAATCTCGCACCGCTTCAGCACTATCGGGATGGCCGATCGCATCCTCGTCATGGGGGAGGGTCGTATCGTCGAGTCCGGGACGCACGAGGAGCTGTTGGCGAGCGACGGTGGCTATGCGGCGCTCTATCGTCTGCACAGGCGTCAGATGGGAGACCCCCTGGACTAAAAAGGAGCAAGTTGAGCGCAGAGGCGCAGTCACGCCGTCGATTGACGCTAGACTTTGCGAGTTCCTCAGGAGGACATAGATGACTCAGCTCGGCGACTACAACGACCTGTCGGTCGAAATCGAGGGTCACATCGCGACCGTCGAGATTCAGCGACCACCCCACAATTTCTTCGACGTGAACCTCATCCGCACCCTCGCGGATGCCTATCTCGACATCGATCGCGAGAGCGACGCGCGGGCGATCGTTCTGTGCTCCCAGGGAAAGAACTTCTGCGCCGGGGCGGACCTCGGCGGCAACCGCGAGCTCGGCACGACGACCTCCGACGGCGCGGTGAAGAGCCGGGAGGGCTCGGGGCACCTCTACCAGGAGGGCGTACGTGTGTTCGACGCGCAGACCCCCGTGGTGGCGGCCATTCAGGGTGCGGCGGTGGGTGGCGGGTTCGGCCTGGCGCTGTCGGCCGACCTCCGCGTCGCCAGCCCGGAAGCCCGTTTCACGTCGAACTTCGCGCGCCTCGGCTTCCATCAGGGATTCGGACTGACCGTCACCTTGCCGGCGATCGTCGGCCAACAGAAGGCGCTCGAGATGATGTACACCGGCCGTCGGATCAAGGGTGACGAGGCGCTCGAGATCGGGCTGTGTGACTACCTCGTAGCCGCCGACGAGCTGCGCGACAAGGCGCGCTGGCTGGCCCAGGAGATCGCCAGCTCCGGCCCGCTCGCGGTGCGCTCGATTCGGCGCACCATGCGCCGTGGCCTCGCCGATCGCATCCGGCTAGCTACTGACCACGAGCTGGTCGAGCAGGATTGGCTACGCGAGACCGACGACTTCAAGGAAGGCGTCAAGGCGATGTCGGAGCGGCGACTCCCCGATTTCAAGGGTCGCTAGACCAGCTCCAAGGCAGTCGCCTCCCAAGGTAGGATGGGCGTTCCGCGAACGCCCACGTCTGAAAGGGAGGGAGCCTTGTCCATGAGGTTCAAACTGATTCGTCTGTTTCCGCTGCTCGCGATTCTCGCGCTCACCCTGATCGCCTCCGGCTGCGACCTGGGGGTCACCCGTGCCGACATCCCGGATGTCGACTACGGTCCGCGCAACCTGGCCGTGGCCGCGCCAGAGGACGCCGGAATGTCCAGCGAGCGTCTCGAGCGTCTGTCCGAGGCCATGCAGGGCTTGGTCGATGACGGTCAGCTGGCCGGCATCACCACCGCGATCTCGCGCCACGGCAAGCTGGTGCACTTCGACACCTTCGGCCACCAGAACATCGCCGAAGAGACGCCCATGGCCGAGGACACGATCTTTCGCATCTATTCGATGTCGAAGCCGATCACCGGCGTCGCTCTGATGATCCTCTACGAAGAGGGCAAGTTTCGCCTGCGCGATCCGGTCGAAAAGTACATCCCCGAGTTCGAGGGCCTGAAGGTCGCGGCCGGCGAAGGCCCCAACGGTCAGCCGATCGTCGAGGATGCCGACCATCCGATGACCATTCGTGAGCTGATGAGCCACACCGCGGGTCTGAGCTACGGCATCTTCTCGCGCTCACAGGTCGACAGTCTGTACCAAGAAGCCAACATCCTCGATAACGACTCGACGCTCAAGGACATGGTCGGGAAGCTAGGCAAGATCCCGCTGCGTCAGCAGCCGGGCTCGATGTGGCACTACAGTGTCGCCGTCGACGTTCAGGGCTACCTGGTCGAGGTCCTCTCCGGCCAGCGTTTCGACGAGTTCTTGCAGGAGCGGCTGTTCGATCCGCTCGGTATGGACGACACGGCGTTTCACGTCGCGGCGGACAAGGCCGATCGCTTCTCGGCGGTCTACACCCACGACGAGGACGGCAACCTCGTCGCTCAGGAGGGTTTCGGGGGCAGTCGTAACTACCTCGACCCACCGAATTTCCTGTCAGGTGGCGGCGGGCTCGTAGGGACGACGATGGACTACATGCGTTTCAGTCAGATGCTGCTCAACGGCGGCGAGCTGGACGGTGTGCGCATCCTGTCGCCGCTCACCGTCGATCTGATGCACCGCGACCACATGCCGCGTGGCATCGAGCAGTCGCCTGGCACCGGCTTCGGTCTCGATTTCGCCGTAATCCTCGACCCGGTGGAGGCCGACGGCATCTCGAAAGGCGAGTACTACTGGGGCGGCGCCGCTGGTACCTGGTTTTGGATCGATCCGGTCGAGGACCTGGTCTTCGTCGGCATGATCCAGCACTTCGGTGGCAACGGCTACGGCCGCGCCGACACCAGGACACTGTCGCGGCGCCTGACCTACCAGGCGATTCTCGACGCGAAAGGCGCTTCGTAGAGCAGGCTCTGAACTCGGTTCGGCGAATCTGAGCACGGCTCAGAGGTAGGAGAGATGTCTCTGAAGATAGGAATCCACACCGGTCCGCAGGATCTGTCGATGGACGATCTGATGCGGGTCTGGCGGCGCGCCGACGAGGCGGGGTTTCACTGGGCTTCGGTGTGGGATCACTTCTACGCCAACCCGCTGAGCGACCGCGAGGATCCGTGCTTCGAAGGGGTGGCCTCGATGGCGGCGCTGGCCGGGGCGACGCGTAACGTGCGGGTGGGCTGCCTGGTGTTCTGCGCTCTGTTCCGCAGCCCTGGAGTGCTCGCCAAGGCGGCCGTGACGATCGATCACCTCTCGGGCGGGCGTGCCGAGATCGGGGTGGGCGCCGGTTGGTTCGAGGAGGAGTTCCGCGACTTCGGCTACGGGTTCCCGCCACTGGGCAAGCGACTCGATCAGCTCGAGGAGGCGCTGCAGGTCCTGACGTCGCTGTGGCGCGAGCCGGTGACGAACTTCCAGGGCGAGTACTACGAGCTGCACGAGGCGGTGTGCGGACCCAAGCCGCTGAACCCGAACATGCGCCTCTGGGTGGGCGGTCGTGGCAAGAAGCGCACCCCGCGCATGGCGGCGCGCTACGCCGATGGGTACAACCTCCCCTACGTACCGCCCGATATGGCAGGTAGACGGCTCGAGACCCTGGCCGCCGAGTGCGCGGCGATCGGTCGCGATCCGGCGCAGATCGAGACCAGCGTCAACCTCGGCTTTTACATGGATGGCCGCGAGCCGCCACCCCACCTAGTGGCGGGGTCGCTGACGGGCTCATCTCAGCAAGCCATCGACAGGCTCGGCGAGTACGCCGACGTCGGCGTGGGCGGGGTCAACCTGGCGTTTCGTCCGCCTATCGACTTCGACGCCTTCGAGGCCTTCATCGAGCAAGTCCTGCCGGCGTTCCATAGCTAAAGATAGTTGCGTTCGAGGAAGTCGGCGATGCCGTCCTCTTCGCAGGTGCGGTCGGTGACATAGTCTGCCACTTTGAGCACCTCGGGCATGGCGTTCGACATCGCCACGCCGATCGCGCCGACGCCGAACATCGGCAGGTCGTTGAGCCAGTCGCCAAAGACCATCACCTCGCTGGCATCGATGCCGAGCATCTCGGCCGCGTCGAGCACGCCGGAGCCCTTGTGGGTGCTATCGGGCTGGATCGACACCCGGTAGCTGGCCACCAGATTGGACGCATACTCGGTTACTCGTAGTCGGGGGTGCTGGCCGCGGATGTCGTCGGCGATCTCTCGCATTGGCTCTTCGTCGCCGTAGAAGGTGACGATCGCGGAATCGGCGCGCACCGCCTCGGCAAGATCGTCGACGTGGCGGAAGTCGTCGGCCCAGAAACGCGTGACGTGACGGAAGTGGTCGCCGTCAGTTGAGCGCAGCAGCATCCGGTCCTCGCCGTCGTCGGCGAAGGCGTGCTGGCAGAGTCCCTGGTAGCGACCGAGGGCGTCGCGCGTCACCTCGGCCGGGATGCCGCGCTTGCGCTCCGGATGATCCCGATTGCCGATACAGGCGCCGTCGAGCGAAATCAGGGGAGTGTCGAGGTCGAGCTCGTCGCCGTGACCGACGGTCAGGTGGTGGAACTTACCGGTCGCCAGAGTGATCTGTGTGCCGAGCTCACGGATGCGCTCCAACACGGCGCGCGTGTGCCGTGTGATTTGCTTGTCGGCGGGCAACAGAGTGCCGTCGAGGTCGAAGGCGAGAAGCCTCGGCAGTGCGGGGGCGGTCATGGGGGGGTGCATTGTGGCATTCCCGGCCTTGTGCGTGTACCTTGTTTGCTAGTGTCGCCAGCCGGAGTCGGATTGGGGAGATTCTGGTCACGCTGGAGCTCTGGATGAAGAACAAAGCCACCTACTTCACCCTCGCCGCCGCTGCCCTGACCGGCATCTTGCTCGTGGCTGCACCGTCATCGACGGTCGCTCAGGATCCGATGGACTTCGAGAAAGACGTCTGGCCGATCCTGATGGACAACTGCGTCGTCTGCCACGGCCCGGTCGACTCGTTCGGCGAGCTGTGTCTCGACTCCAAGGAGCGCATCCTCAAGGGCGGCGACATGGGCAAGATCGTCGTCCCCGCCGATCCCGACAAGAGCCCGACAGGAGCCCGATGTTCGTGCGCCCCAGCCTGCCGGCCGACGATCTCGACATCATGCCGGCCGAGGGCGACCCACTCACCCCGGAACAACTCGACTCGATTCGGCGATGGATCGCCGCGCGGGCCGAGTTCGACGAATGGGTAAGTCTCTGATCCCGGAGAGATCCTTCTGGACCGGCAGGCGAGTCCTTGTAACCGGCCACACTGGCTTCAAGGGAAGCTGGTTGGCCCTATGGTTGGCGCGCCTCGGAGCTCGGGTCACCGGCTACGCGCTGGAGCCCTCCTCGCCGTCGCTGTTTGCCGATGCGCGGGTCGCGGAAGTAACCGACTCGGTGATCGGCGATGTGCGCGACGCCGAGCGGCTCGGTGAGGTCTTCACCCGTACGCAGCCCGAGGTAGTGCTTCATCTCGCGGCCCAGGCGTTGGTACGTGAGAGCTACCGCGACCCGGTCGAGACCTTCACTACGAATGTCGTGGGAACGGCCCAGGTTCTCGAGCTGGTTCACAAGACCGATTCCGTGGTCGCTGCGGTCGTGGTGACTAGCGATAAGTGCTACGAGAACCGCGAGCAGACACGGGGCTATCGTGAGTCGGATCGCCTTGGCGGTCGCGATCCCTATTCGAGCAGCAAGGCCTGCGCGGAGCTCGTCACCTCTGCCTACCGCGAGTCGTTCCTGGCGGCACCGGAGCACGCGGCGCTTGCCACGGCGCGAGCCGGCAACGTCGTTGGCGGCGGAGACTGGGGCGCGGACCGCCTGGTTCCCGACATCGTTCGCGCAGCGCTGGGCAACGAGCCGGCTCGCATCCGCAATCCGGATGCGATTCGCCCCTGGCAGCATGTCGTCGAGCCGCTGTGGGGCTATCTGAGCCTGGTCGAACGCCTCTGCGCAGGTGACATGACCGCCCGCAGCGCCTGGAACTTCGGACCGTCGGAGGGCGGCGAGTCGGTGCGCTCGATCTGCGACAGCTTCTCGTCGATCTGGGGACAGCCGATCGACTGGGCCCTGGACTCGAATCCCAACCCGCACGAGGCGCAGCTACTACAGCTCGACAGCGCCAAGGCTCGCGAGTCTCTCGGCTGGGAGCCGCGGCTCGAGATCGAGGACACGCTGCGCTGGACCGTCGAGTGGTACCGGGAGTTTCGCGACGGCGCGGATGCGCGGACCCTGACCGAGACGCAGCTGTTGCGCTACGAAGACTTGGTTGGTCTGACGTGAAGCAGCTCGGCTGCCGGTTCTGCGGGGCGCAGCTCGAGCACGTGCTCGTAGACCTCGGGATGTCTCCGCTGGCCAACTCGTTTCGGCGCGAGGACGAGCTGCTCGACATGGAGCCGACCTGGCCGCTGCGGGTCTACGTGTGCCAGCGGTGCTTTCTGGTGCAGCTTCCGGAGTTCGCGAGCCCTGAGCACATCTTTTCCGACTATGCCTACTTCTCGGGCTACTCCGACACCTGGCTCCGTCATGTGGAGGCCTATGCCGGGCAGATGTGCGAGCGGCTCGAGCTCGACGAGGCGAGCCTGGTGATCGAGGTCGCCAGCAACGACGGCTGTCTGTTGCGCTTCTTCCAGAAACGCGGTGTGCCCGTGCTCGGCATCGAGCCGGCCTCAAACGTGGCGGCTGCTGCCGTTGCCGACGGGGTTCCGACTCGGGTCGAGTTCTTCGGAAGTGCATGTGCCAGCGGCCTGGCTGAGGAGGGACGCACGGCCGATCTGCTCCTCGGCAACAACGTCCTGGCTCACGTTCCCGACCTCAACGACTTCGTCGCCGGGCTCGGGATCGTCCTCGGCCCCCAAGGCGTACTCACGCTGGAGTTTCCGCACCTCGCGCGCCTGATCGAAGAAAACCAGTTCGACACGATCTACCACGAGCATTTCTCCTACCTCTCGCTGGGCACGGTGAAGCAGGTGCTCGAGGCGCAAGGGCTCAGGGTCTTCGATGTCCAGGAGCTACCGACCCACGGTGGCTCGCTGAGGGTGTTCGCCTGCCACAGCGCCAGCGGGCATCCGGCCGCCGAGAGTGTAGCGGCGCTCGAGGCCGCGGAGGCTGCCGCGGGGCTCGACTCTCTCGATGGCTACAGGGGCTTCGGTGAGCGCGTGGCCGAGACCAAGCGCAAGCTCTTGGCCGAGCTGGTTGCGATCCGAGACCGTGGAGAGACGATCGTCGCCTACGGAGCCGCCGCGAAGGGCAACACGCTCCTGAACTACTGCGGCATTGGCGTTGACTTCATCGACTACGCCGTGGACCGCAATCCCGAAAAACAAGGTCGCTTCCTTCCCGGCTCGGTCATCCCGGTGCGCTCGCCCGAGGCAGTGCTCGAGACCCGGCCCGACTGGCTGTTCATCCTGCCGTGGAATCTCGTCGACGAGATCACCGAGCAGATGGCGGTGATCCGGGAGTGGGGCGGACGTTTCCTGACCGCGATCCCCGAGCCGCGCGTACACCTCTAGGGCTCAAAGAGCTCGAAGGCCCGGTCGCGGCCCGAGATGATGATCTCCCCGATCGGCCAATCGATACCGAATGCGGGATCGTCGTAGCGGACACCACGCCCGGCGTCGGGGTGGTAGGGGTACGACATCTGGTAGAAGACTTCGGTGTCGTCTTCGAGAGTCTGAAACCCGTGTGCGACACCCTTCGGCGCGTAGAGGGCGTTGCCGAGGTCGGATCGCAGCTCAGCCGAGACCCAGCGGCGAAAGGTCGGTGACTCGGGGCGTAGATCGACGACGACGTCGTAGACGGAGCCTCGGGTGACGCGGACCAGTTTCGCCTCCTCGTGGGGGGCGATCTGGTAGTGCATTCCTCGCAGCGTCCCGCGCCGGAGGTTGAACGACACGTTGCACTGAGCCACGCAGGGGTCGAGGCCGAGGTCTTCGAACTCCCGAGCGCAAAAGCTACGCGCGAACGATCCCCGAGGATCCTCGATCGGGTCGATCTCGACGGCGTAGACGTCGGAGATCTCGGTCGATGTAAAGCGCATCGTCAGGCTCCCTGGCCAGGAACCTTCCGCTGGAACCAGATCGAGCCATAGTGGGTGTCGAAGTCCCGCCATTCGAGCGGCTTGCACCCCGGGATCTGGCTCAGGGAGTCGACGCCCTCGAGCTGGTCGTCGTGGCGGATCATAGAGTTCGAGACACGGATCTCGTAGTCGTTGTTGAAGGCCAAGAACGCCTGCAGCAAAGCGGCCTCTGTGAAGAGCCAGGGGAAGAGCCGCTTGAATATGTAGCGCTCCGCCGGGTAGGGAGTGTTGTGTGGAAAGTGGATGTCGTGCGCGTGAACCACGACGCCAGGCTTCAGGCGCGGGATCACCTCCAGGTAGAGAAAGACGACCTCACCGCCGATCTTGACCATGTGGGTCGTGTCGATGAAGAGCACGTCTCCTTCCTCGAGCTCGGCGAAGGTTTCGAGCGGGACTTCCTGCGCGGGCTTGGCGACCAGGTCGCCTGCGACGTCGCGGAGGCCCTGCCACGGGTTCGGCTCGATGACGGTGTGCGCGCAGGGCCTGCCCTCTTCGGCGTTCTGCTGCAGGGCGGAGCTCGAGTAGTAAGTGCAGAAGCCCGCGCCGATCTCGATCATGCGGCGGGGCTTCAGATCGCGAAGCATGGCGTAGAGGAGGAACGAATCGAGAATGGTGAAGCCCTCGCCGAGCCCCTTCTTTTTGACCTCGTAGTAGTCGTCCAGCGCCTCGAGCTCGTCGCGGTAGGTTGCCATCAAGCGCTCGAGCCGTTGTCTCATCGCGGCGACGTCGCGGTGGACACCGATCATCTCGCTCGGCCGGTCCCAGAGCTGACGCCCGCTCTTGAGCTCGGCATGGGTTGGGATGGGCGAGTAGAAGCGGTTCTCGTCGCGCCAGATCTGGATCTTCGTGGTCCTCGAGATCCAATCCAGGCTCGCCTTGACGACGTTACGGAGGGAGTCGTTCACAACGTTGGCTCGCTCAGCTCGACGAAGCCGAGCTGAAGCTGGGTGGCTCGGAAAGGGTCGCTCGCAGGCCATCGACCACGCCACGGAGCTTGGCCGTGACGGCGGCCTGATTGCCTTTGATCAGCTCACGCACGAACGCCATGGGCAGGGCCGCCGACATGAACGCGACGAAGGTGAGCCACTGCCAGAGGCCACCATGTCGACGGACCAAAATCGCGGTGCTGCGGCCGCTCTGGTAGGTACGCCCCGCGACGTAACCACCCACCGTGTGCGAGACCCGGTGCCAGAGGATCGCCTTGTGGGCGTACATGCAGTGGTATCCGAGCGTTTTCATGCGCAGGCACCAGTCGGTGTCTTCCAGCGCCAGTCGGTAGTTCGGGTCCCAGCCCCCGACCGCTTCCACCACCCCGCGCGGCATCAACACCGCGCAGCCGTTGATGTATTCGACTTCTTCGGTGCGGTCGTACTGGCCGCGATCCATCTCCCCCATGCCGCGCTCCTTGCTGCCGGCCTCACGGAAGCGGATCAGCCCGCCGGCGGACCAGATGCGGTCACGGTCTCCGTAGTAGTAGGCCTTGGGGCCGACACAGCCCACCTGCGGATCGCTCTCAGCCACGGCCACCATCTCGGTCAGCATCTCGGGCTCGACCTCGATGTCGTTGTTGAGGATCATGAGGTAGTCGTAGTCGCGCTCCAGAGCCCAGCGCATGCCGAGATTGGCGCCTCCGGCCACCCACAGGTTGTCCTCGGTCCGGACCTGGATGGCATCCGGGAACTGCTCTGCGACCGCATCGAACGAGCCGTCGGTCGAGCCATTGTCGATGTGAACGACGTCACAGTTCGGATAGTTCATGGCCAAGAGGCTGCCGATCGAGTCCAGCGTCACCTCTTTGCCGTTGTAGTTCAGCACCAGGGCGACGACTCGGGGCTGTGGCGTCGATGGCGGTTCCATGGCGAGGGAGACGATCGGCCAGCGGATGCTGGTCAGCGCGATGTTAACGGAGGAAATGCCCCTGAGAAAGCGCCTGGTAAGGTGCTTTGCGGGCGTTCGGAGGTGCCGAGTCACCCCTGCTAGACTGCCATTTGCGGCGCCGGGTTCTCCGCGCTCGCTCTCCGTTCTCAGGCATAGAAGGCGTGATCGACCGTGGCTCCAAGTCGGTTCTGTTGACTGGAGCCGGCGGATTCGTGGGGCGCCACTGCATCGAGAGGCTGGCGGGCGCGGGCTTCGAGGTTCACGCCGTACGCTCGAAGAAAGTCGAGGGCGGTGAGGGCTCGGGCGCGGTTTGGCATCGCGCTGATCTGCTCGATCGCGATGCGGCGAAGGCGTTGGTCGAGACCGTCCGGCCGAGCCATCTACTGCATCTCGCCTGGTACGGGGAGCGCGACTTCTACCATTCGGACCACAACTTCGCCTGGGTGGAAGCGAGCTTTGACCTGCTACGGCACTTCGCCGCCAACGGTGGAGAGCGAGTCGTGATGGCGGGATCGTCGGCGGAGTACGACTGGAGCGACGGGACGTGCTCCGAGGCGACGACGCAGTTAGCGCCAGCGACGCTCTATGGGTCCTGCAAGAGAGCCATGGGCCTGCTCTTTGAGGCGTTCGTCGAGTCGGCCGGTCTCAGTGGCGCATGGGGGAGGATCTTCTTCATCTACGGTCCTGGCCAGCGGGAGGAGACTCTCGTCGGTCACGTGATCAGCTCGATTTTGAAGGGCGAGCGGGCTCGGTGCAGTAGCGGCGTGCAACTCCGCGACTTCCTCTACGTGGAGGATGTGGCGGATGCCATGGTCGCGTTGCTCCACTCCGACGTGGCAGGACCGTTAAACGTCGGCTCGGGCATCCCGATTCGGGTCCGCGATCTGGCCGTAGCCGCCGCGAGCGGGCTCCAAGCCGCGGACATGATCGACTTCGGAGCCATCGAGGCATCCGACGCGGCCTCGTCCGTAGTGGCGGACACGGTTCGTTTGCAGCGCGATGTCGGGTGGCTACCGGCCTTCACTTTGGAGCGGGGGATGGAGCGCACCATCGACTGGTGGCGATCCCGTTTGGAGCTGGCGGCACCATGACCGAGATCGCCATTCTCGGAGCCGGCATGGCCGGACTCGGCGCTGCACATCGCCTCGGCGCCGAGGGCGTCGGTACCGCGATCTTCGAGAAGCACGCGTTCCACGGCGGTCACGCGTCATCGTTTGCCCATCCGACCGGGTTCGTCTTCGACGACGGGCCGCACATCTCGTTCACCAAGAGCGATCGGGTTCGGGAGCTCTTCGCTCAGGGCGTCGACGGTGAGTATCTCGAGTCGCCCACGCGAGTCGACAACTACTGGCGCGGCCACCGCATCAAGCACCCCGCGCAGTGCAACCTGTATGGTCTGCCGGAGGACCTCGTGGTCCGCGTGCTCGTCGACTTCATCGCTGCGACGCAGCAAGACCACCCCGAGCCCAAGGACTATCGTGAGTGGCTGATCGCGACCTACGGCAAGACCTTTGCCGAGACCTTTCCGATGCAGTACGGGCGCAAGTACCACACCGCTGCGGCCGAGGAGATGACGACCGACTGGCTCGGTCCCCGTCTGTATCGCCCCGAGCTCGAGGAGGTGCTGCGCGGCGCGCTGGCACCTTCGACTCCGGACGTCCACTATGTGAGTCAGTTCCGCTACCCGAAACGGGGCGGATTCGTCTCGTTCCTAGAGCGCTTCGCCGCCACGAGCGAGCTGCGCCTCGGGTGCTGCGTCGTGGGCGTCGACACCGGGTCCCGCACGATGCGCTTCGCCGACGACTCCGAGGTGGACTACGGCCACCTGGTGTCGTCACTGCCGCTCCCTGAGATCGTCAAGTTGGTGGTGGACGTTCCCGACGACGTCCAGGCGGCCGCCGAGCGGCTCGCCTGTACCGAGTGCATCGTGGTCAACGTCGGTGTCGACCGCGAAGACCTCTCGGATTGCCACTGGACCTACTTCTACGATCGCGACGTCGTTTTCACGCGCGTGAACTACCCCCATCTGCTGTCGCCGAACAACGTGCCGGCCGGCTCCGGAAGCGTCCAGGCGGAGGTCTACTACTCGCGCAAGTACCTGCCCCGGACCGAGGAGCCCGAGGCTCTCATCGAGCCCGTCATCGCTGACCTGAAGCGTTGCAGCGTGCTCAGCGACGACGACACGATCCTGCACACCAACGCCACCCTGGTTCGCTATGCGAACGTCATCTTCGATCACGATCGAACCGCGGCGCTGGATCGGGTCAGGGGGTTTCTCGCCGACGTCGGAGTCGAGACCTGCGGCCGCTACGGCGAGTGGGGCTATCACTGGACCGACGAGTCGTTCACCAGCGGTGAGGATGCCGCGCAGCGCGTCCTCGACCGCATAGGCAGCCCGGTGTCGTGATGCTCGACAACCTCAAGGTCGACACCCGCCTCCTTCGGCAGTTCAAGACCAAGCCGTTTCCGTTCTACATCGTCGAGTCGCTGATGTTCGAGAACGGCTATCAGGCGGTGGTGCTCTATCGCATCGCCAGCTGGTTCCGGCATCGGCGGATTCCCTTCTTCGGGCCGTTCATCGCCCGCGTGTCGCTGACTCTGACCGGCGCCGACATCTCCCCGGCGGCGACGATCGGCCCCGGCTTGCTGGTCTCGCACGGAACAGGCCTGGTGATCGGCGCCGGGGTGCGCATCGGCGCCGACGCTACACTTCTGCAGCAGGTGACCATCGGGGCGCCGAGCCTGCGGCGGCTCGCACAGATGCCACGGCTCGGCGACCGGGTGTTCGTCGCGGCCGGGGCGCGGTTGATCGGCGATATCGAGATCCAAGACGACGTGTTCATCGGTGCCAACACGGTGGTGACACAAGACATCCCGGCGGGAGCGAAAGTGACGAACAACCACGAGCTCGTCGTCTCGACGGAGGCGGAGCCGCAATCGGAGAGCCCACCATGAGCGTCGAGCATCCGAAACCCGCCGACCTGCCACTGGTCATCCTCTGCGGTGGCCAGGGGACGAGGCTGCGCGAGGAGACGGAGTACAAGCCGAAGCCGATGGTGGAGATCGGCGGCATGCCAATCGTCTGGCACATCATGAAGATCTACGGTCACTTCGGTGTGCGCCGGTTCATTCTGTGTCTCGGTTACAAGGGTTGGGTGATCAAGCAGTACTTCCTGCGCTTCCACGAGATGATGCGCGACTTCACCGTCACCCTCGGGGGCGAGCAGCCGCCGGTCTTCCACAACCGGGTCGAGGAAGAGGCCTGGGAGGTCACCTGTGCCGAGACCGGCGACGTGACTGGCACCGGAGGGCGCCTACGTAACGTTCGCGACTACATCGACACCGACACCTTCTTCTTCACCTACGGCGACGCCGTAGCCGACATCGACATTGAGCGACTCCTGGCCTACCACTTCGAAAAGGCGCGGGCGGCGACGGTCACCGGCGTGCACCCGACCTCGCGCTACGGCGAGATGGTGGTCTCCGACGGTCGAGCCACCGAGTTCAACGAGAAACCGACGGTCGCCGACGGCATGGTCAGCGGCGGTTTCTTCGTCTTCCAAAAGCAGGTCTTCGACTATCTTGGTAAAGAGCCGGAGCTGCTGCTCGAGCTGGAGCCACTGCAGCAGCTGGCGCGCGACGATCAGCTCGCGGTCTACGGCCACGAAGGCTGCTGGGAGCCGATGGACACCTACCGCGACTATCAGTATCTGAACATGCTGTGGGCCGAAGGCGCCCCCTGGAAGAGTTGGTAGGCGTCAGACTTGGCGGAAGAACTCCCGAAAGGGCGCTCCGAAGCGCCGCGCATAGAAGCCGAGCACGATCAGAGCGGCGGCCGCTGACAGCCCGAAGCGCAGCCAGATGCGGTCGCCCGCCAGCACAAAGGTGATGGCGAAGAGCGGGATCGGCACCAGGTAGACCACCAGCAGGTCGCGCGCCAGGACCCGGACCGGCCGGGGTGCGATGCGGTACAGGCCCCAGGTCATGAGCACTCCGCCGAGCGGCAGGTAGTTCGCCCAGGCCATGCCGATGGCGCCCCACCGGGCGGTGAAGGCGAAGCCGCATGCCACGAAGGCGGCGAGGGTCAGGGCCGAAGCGACGATCCACAGCCGATCGCGCCGGTAGACCTTGAGCACCTCTCCCCCGAGGCGCGTGAAGGGGTCGATCAGCGGCGCCAGCGCCAGCACTTTCAGGTAGGGGGCCGCCGACACCCAGACCTCGCCACCGACCAGCCTCAGTGCCGCTTCGGCGTTGAGAAAGAGGAAGTAGCCGCCGGTGATCTCGACCGCCACCACCAGGAGCGTGGCCAGGCGATAGGCCTCGAGGAGGCGCGGCGGATTCGTTGCGTACGCGACCAGCGCCGGGTACAGCGTGCGCCCCACCGCGGGAACGAGGATCGCGCGCACTAGGAAGGCGAAGAAGTAGGCACGGGTGTACAGGCCCACGGTCTCGCGCGTGAACTGCGTGCCGAGGATCAACGGATCGATACGCTGGATCAGGATGGCGAGAAACCAGATCGTCGCCAGCGGCAGGCTGTGGCGCAGCAGCTCCCAGGTCGCGCCCGCCTCCCAATGCAGCGGCATGGTCTTGTAGGCCCGCAGCCAGAGGTGCGCGGCGTAGACGAAGGAGCACGCGACCTGGGCCACGACCAGGCTCCAGACGCCGTACCCCTGCAAGGCCAGAACGACGGCCGTGGCGGCGAACGTCAGGTTGCGGAGGATCTCGGGGAGGACCGTGCGTCCGACCTCGAGCTCGGCATCGAAGTAGACCTTAGGTACCGCCGCGACTCCCTCGAGCAGGAGCACCAGACAGAAGAGGCGCAGCACCGGCGCAACGCTTTCGTGGGACTCGCTGAAACCGAGCGCCAGCACACCGACGCCGGCGAAGGCGGCCGCGGCCAGGACGCCGCCCCAGACCAGCTCCACCGCGAGCAGGTTGCCGTAGGGTCGCGGCTGCACGCGTACGACGTGGTAGACGAGCCCGAGGTCGCGGACGGCGCCGAGGATCATGAAGAGCGCCAGCGTCCACTCGAACAGACCCCAGTCCGGCGGCGCGATGAGCCGCATCAGGACTATCTGGGTCACGAACATGACGCCTACTCGCCACAGCTGCGAGAAGGTCGCGGCGCCGGTCGAGCGGGCGAAGCGCGCGGTCGTGTCGGACTGCGGATCCATCTAGTCGGTTTCTCCTAGCCGCAGGTCGAGCCAAATGAAGCGGTGATCCGAGGCAGTCTCCGCCTCCTCGGCGCCGGCCCGGTCGGTGGCTGCGTTCGGCCAGTGCACACCGCCATCGACGATTTCCGTTCCGACCGACGGGAGTAAGTAGTCGATGCGGTGTCCCCCCTGAAACTTCGCAGTGGCCCGCTCGAGATGGGTGGGCGGTCCGGGCCGACGCTCCTCCAAGTCGCGGTCACTCGTCAGGTTGGGCCCGGACTCCTGCACCCGGGGATGGTCGAGGAGCTGTGAGATCGACGCCCGCCCGGCGTAGATCACGTCGTTGTCCGGCGACGCGTTGAGATCGCCGACGACGACGAAGGGGTCGTCGTTGCCAAGCCCCCCGGACCGGCCGCTGTCGTCGCCGAGCCAGTCCGCGTCGTCGAGGTAGTGGGCCCAGAGGCCGATCTCGTCGAAGTTGCGTCGGCCGTTGCGGTCCTCGTCGCCGTCGAAGACAGGCGGCGTGGGGTGGCTGATGAGTAGATGCAGCATCCTTCCGTTGACGTCCAGCGGCACATCCCAATGCGATTTGCTCGACAGCCGCAAGACCGCGGTCGCCTCGTCGCTGTAGAAGTCTCGCGGCATGTGGTTGCCGGGGAAATCCTTCCACAGGAAGCGTTGGAACGAGCGAGCGTCGTCGCCTCGGATCGGGTGCCGCGACAAGACCGACATTCCGTACTGACCCTGGTAGGTGCCGAAGCCGAAGGCATCGTCCCCGTGGATGCGGTCGTCGCGGTGCTCGTCGGTGGCGACGATGCCGTCGCCGTTGAGGTCGAGGCCCGACAGGGTGCCGGTGTTGGTCGGAGCGGAAAAGACGAAGGGGTAGGCGCCGCTTTCGAGATAGAGCGCGGTGAAGCGTTGCGCCGGGCCAGCGGGGCCGGTGGCATCGGGTGCATCGATCTCCTGCAGCACCAGGATGTCCGGGTCATAGCGCGCGACGATCGCGGCTACGGCGCGCAGCTGGGGGTGCTCGCCCGCGCCTGTGTCGTCGACCACCTCGATCTTCTCTACCGAGAGTTCGCGCACGTTGAAGAGCGCGACGCGCACCACCGGCCTGTCCCCGGCCCTCTCCGCGGGCGGCGCCGGAGCGGGCGAGCAGGCCGCGGTGAGGGCGACGATTGCGGCCGCTACCGCACGAGCGTCCATCGCTCACCCGCGGCGGTGATGTGGGCTGCCGTCGGCGCCGCGAAGTGGGTGCCGATCACCAGGACGCCGCTGTCGGCGGTGCGCTCCAAGAACGCCCTCCGGGTCACGTTCGCACGCTCGGGGTCGAGGTCGGCCGTGCATCCCCACTCCGGGTGCATGCACTGCGAGGGATGGTGGATGCAGTCGCCGGTCACCACCGCCTCCTCGCCGTCCGACGAGATCGTCACGCTGCAGTGGCCTGGCGTGTGGCCCGGCGTCGGCAGGAAGCCCAGCTCGGGGTTGATCTCGTGGTCCATCTCCACCAGGTCGGCGAGGCCGTGCTCGAAGATCGGCTGCACCGAGTCGGCGAAGACCTCGCGCCCCATGTCCTCGTCGGTCTGGGTCGACCAGTGGTCGTAGTCGGTGCGGGCCATCACATAGCGGGCGTTGGGAAACGTCGGCACCCAGGCTCCACCCACGAGCTTCGTATTCCAGCCGACGTGGTCGACGTGCAGGTGTGTGCAGATCACCAGGTCGACCTTCTCGGGCGGGAAGCTGGCGTCCGTGATGCTGCCTACGAAATCCGTGTCGAGCTGATTGAAGGCCTCCACGCCGCGGGTCTTGCCGTTGCCGATGCAGGTGTCGATGATGATCTTCTGCCCGCGGCTCTCGACCAGGAACGCCTGGATCGTCAGCCGCAGCCGGTCGTCCTCGGTTACGTAGGTCGGCTTGAGCCAGTCGGCGTAGGGGGCGAGATTCTCGGCGGTGGCGCCGGGAATGAGCCAATGCGGCTTGACCGGCCACTCCAGCTCGATCACCGGCGTGACGGTCGCCGAGCCGATCTTCCAACCCGAAGTCACGGCAGGGAGAACACGTAGAGGGCGTTGCCGTAGCCGGGATTTCGGACGTCGGGGCTTATCCTCGCAGGCACCATGCGCGGACTGCCGCCGCCGGTGCCGGTGGAGACCGCGATGAACTGCTTGCCGCCGGCTCGGAAGCTCACGGGGAAACCCTGGACCGAGGTCGGCAGGCGGGTGCCCCACAGCTCGGCTCCGCTCTCCACATCGAAGGCGCGGAAGCGCCGGCCGAGGTCGCCGGCGAAGACCAGCCTCCCAGCGGTCGTCAGTGCCGCAGTCAGAAACGACGCGCGTTGCTCGACGCTCCACTTTTCCTCCAACGTGCGGACGTCGAAGGCCGCGAGCTTGCCGACGTTGCCGTCGGTGCCAGGCATCTCGAACCAGTCGCGCCGCGCCGCGCTGCCGCCGGACCCCTCTTCGAACTCGACCTTGCGCGCGGCGATCCGCAGGCAGCTCTGCGACAGCGGAATCACCACTGTGTCGGTCTCGGGGCTGTAGCCCATGGCGTGCCAGTTGTGGCCGCCGGCCGTTGACGGGCAGACGTCGATCCACTCGTCGATCTTCGCATTGCGGATGTCGTCGCGGTAGGTGACCTCGCCCGTCTCCGAGTCGATCTTGATGAAGATGTCCTGATACACCGTCTCCTTGTGCGCGACGTACGCGCCGCTCTCACGGTCTAGCTTCCACAGGATGCCGTGCTTGCCGATGGTGAAGAGGTAACGGCCGCCGTCGATGTCGATAAGCACCTGCTCGAAGCCCTCGTCGAGGTCCAGCGCTTCGCCGGGCACGTGCTGGCGGTACCACTCGATCTTGCCGCTCGCCGGGTCGAGAGCGAGGGTCGAGTTGGTGTAGAGCGCCGCTTGGTCGATGTCGATGCCGCGGCTCGCGGGCACCCAGGGCTTCGCCTGGGCAGTGGGCCAGAAGAAGAGGTCGAGCTCCGCGTCGTAGCTACCCGGGATCCACGAGTCGCCGCCGGCGCGAAACATCGGCTCGAGGTTGCCCCAGGTGTCACCGCCGGGCTGGCCGGGCATCGCCACGGTGGAGGTGCGCCAGAGCTCGCGCCCTGTTTCGGCCTCGTGCGCGGTGATGAAGCAGCCGTCCGCGTAGAACTGGGCGCAGCCGCCGATGCCGTTGATCACCCGCCCGCGGGCGACGATCGGGCCGCTGGTGTTGGAGTAGCCCTTCTCGGCGTCGGCGATCTTCGTCGCCCAGATCTCCTTTCCGGTACTCGCGTCCAGCGCCACCATGTAGGCGTCGAGGGTGGCGACGAAGATCTTGTCGTCGAAGAGCGCCAGGTTTCGCAGCTGGTTGAAGAAGCGCGGCTCGTGGGTGAACTCGCGCCGGTACTCCCAGATGACGTCGCCGGTGGTCGCGTTGAGGGCTTGGATGATGTTGCCCGGGTTGGCGAGGAACATGATCCCGTCACGCACCAGAGGCGTCGGCTGGTTGACGCCCGGTGCCATTGCCCAGGACCACTCGAGGCGCAGGCCGCCGACGTTGTCGCGGTCGATGTCGGAGAGCGGGCTGTAGCCATGACTGTCGCGCGTCCGCCGCCACGACAGCCAGTCGTCGGGCGAGGGCTCGCGCAGCTCGGCCTCGGTCACCGGCCGGTAGTCGGCAATCTCGCCTTCCCAAACGGGCGCGGCGCGACGATCCTGGCAGCGCGCGCCCTCGAGCCCCAAGTCGGCGACATCGAGCGGCTCGCCGGCGACGGCGCCGAGAGTCGGCGATGCGGTGGCGGCCCCGAGCGCAGCGCCCCCAGCGGCGGCACCGTTGGCGAACAGGATGAAGGCGACGAGGTCGAAGGCGTCGTCCTCGGTCAGAGAGCCTCGACTCTCGGGCGGCATCGTCACACGGATGGTGTCGGCGATACCCGCCAAGGTGTCGTTCTCCCATGCCGTGACGAAGACCGAGCCGCGCAGCGGCGGGGCCTCGCGGTCGCCCTCCATGTTGGCCTGGTGGCACTCACCGCACTGGCCGACATAGAGCGCCCGGCCTCGCTCGACCTGTTCCTGGGTATACGCGCCCTGCTGGGCCAGCGCGGCGGCCGGGCTCAGCCACGACAACAGAGCGGCGGTCAGGGCGACCTCGATCCTTGTCCGCATAACGATGAGCGGGGACTCTAGCAGTGGGAGCCGTGGCGGTCACGGCGGGGCGGCCAGTCGCGCAGGGGAATGTGTCGAGTGTGCAGTTCGTTCGTCGCTAAGACGTACCGTGCTCATGCCACGGCTCCCACTGCATTACTGTCCCTCCGGGGGCCGCTCGCCGCGCAGGCCCCGAGCCGGGTCGAGGGAGCTTGGTACTAAAGTAAGCGCCCTAGGGAGGAAGACGATGCCTGCACTCGATGGAATGAGAATCTTAGACATGACGCAGTACGAGGCGGGCACCTCGTGCACGCAGGCGCTCGCCTGGCTCGGTGCCGACGTCGTGAAGATCGAGCGGCCCGGCTCGGGTGACCCCGGCCGCGGCGCCTTCGACGAGTACGGCTTCGAGGACTCCGAGTACTTTCTGAACTGGAACTCCAACAAGCGCAGCGTCACTCTCGCCCTCGACACTCCAGAAGGCCGAGAGCTGCTCTTGAAGATGGCGCCGCGCTACGACGCCTTCGTCGAGAACTTCGGGCCCGGGGTGGTGGAGAAGCTCGACATCGGCTACGACGTGCTCAAGGAGGCCAACCCCGCCATCATCTATGGGCGTATCAAGGGCTTCGGCCTCAGCGGTCCGTACGCCGAGTTCAAGTGCTTCGATCCGGTCGCCCAGGCGGCCGGCGGCTCGATGTCGGTGACCGGCGAGGCGGGCGAGGCACCGGTGCGCCCCGGGGCCACGATCGGTGATGCCGGCACGGGTGTGCAGATGGCGTTGGCGCTCTGCGCTGCCTACGTCCAGAAGCTGCGTACCGGAAAAGGGCAGATGATCGAGCTGTCGATGCAGGAGGCAGTGACCTACTACATCCGCACCGCGATCGCGATGGGATCGAACTTCGGCGAGCAGGCGTCGCAGCGCAACGGCAACGGCATCGGTGCGGTGGCGAACCTCTATCCCTGCAAGCCCGAGGGGCCGAACGACTTCATCTACATCTGCGCCATCACCCCGCGCATGTGGCAGTCGCTGTGCGCGGTCATGGATCGCCCGGATCTGCCCGAGGATCCGAGGTTCGTCAAGTCCCGCCTGCGCCTCGAGAACGGCGAGACACTGGCCGCCGAGATCTCAGCCTGGACCCGCCAGCACGACAAGCACGAGGCGATGCTGTTACTCGGAGAGGCCGGGGTACCGGCGAGCGCGGTCTTCGACACCGTCGACCTCTTCAACGATCCGCATCTGCTGGAGCGCGACTTCGTTCACACCATTCCCCACCCGAAGCGCGGCACGATGCGCCTGCTGGCGTGGCCCGCCAGGATGACGGAGTCGAGCGTCGATATCGAGCCGGCTCCCTTCCTGGGCGGGCACACCGACGAGGTGCTGGCGGCCGATCTCGGCCTGGGTGCCGAGGACATCGCCGCTCTGCGCGAGCAGGGTGTGATCGGCGCCGAGCCGACGATCGACTAGCGGATTCCCGGTAGTGGTGGCGCCGCCGATGGACTCGCCGCGACGAAATCGAGTCCCAGAAGCGCCGCTACAGTCGCGGCGACCTGAGCCTGCGTCGCCTGGGCGCCGTTGACGCTGCCGCTGGCGGGAGTGTCGGGGCCCATGACCGCGATCCAGATCCGCTTGGCTCCGTCGACGTCGGCGCCATGGCTCTTCCAGTCATCGAGCCCTCCGCCGCGGCCGTGATCGGTGGTCAAGACCAAGCTGGTTTTGCCCGCGTAGTGCGAATCGCTCTCGACCGCGCTCCACAGCCGGTGAACGAAGTCGTCGGTGCGGTGGGCGGCGTCGAGGTAGAGGTCGTAGCGTCCGCCGTGGGCCCAGTCGTCGGTCTCGTCGAAGGCGACGTAGAGCACTCGGGGGCGATGGCTCGCGAGCCGCGCCAGCGCGCCGTCGAGGGTGAAGGCGTCGTAGCGGACGCCGGCGCCCCAGTAGTGCGGGAGGTCGCGCTGGATCTCGGCCATCAACGCCTGACGCTCCGAATCGAGAGGGCGCTCGAGCGGCTCCCATCCGGCGTTGACGTAGACCCCCGTACCGGGCTCGTCGATGATGTACGGAAAGACGTCCCACGAGGCGAAGGCCGCCACCTTCCCCGCGAAGCCTGGCTGTTGGTGCAGCCAGCCGAGGACAGTGAGGTTGGCGTTGGGCTTCTTGGCGTTCGAGATGATCCGGTCGTCGGCGACACCGGCCAGGATCTCGTTGTAGCCGGGGTAGGAGAAGACCCTGCCGTTGGTGACCGTCACTCGCGAGTCGGCGTCGGGGTTGCCGTAGATCCGGCCGCGCTCGGCGACGACGCTCCAGAAGAAGGGCAACAACGCCTTGCGGCGCTCGATCGGTCCGCCCCGCCAGAAGCGCTGCCGCAGCGCGGCCACGTCGCGCACCCCGCCGTGCTCCTCGTCGAGCAATGTCTCGTCGGCGCCGCCGAAGAGCTCTTGCCAGCGCAGGCCGTCGTAGGTGACGAGGATCACGTTCTCGGTCTTGTGCGCCAGCGCGGGAACCACGGCTAGAAACGCCAGGGCCGCGATCAAGAGCGTTCGCATCTCGTGAGTGTACGGCGTTGGACTGCGTTAGGCTCGCTGCCTTCCCCGAAACGAAACGGAGACAACGTATATGGGTGCACTCGACGGCAAGATCGCGATCGTCACCGGCGGCGGCAACGGAATCGGCAGGGAGCACGCGCTGCTCTTCGCGCGCGAGGGGGCCAAGGTCGTTGTCAACGATCCGGGCTGCGATCGGCACGGCGCGGGGACCGGCAACGACGCCGACGTCGTGGTTGCCAAGATCCGTGCCGACGGCGGCGAGGCGGTCTCGAACATCGACGCCGTCGGCGGCTTCGACGCGGCGGAGTCGAGCGTGGCCACGGCGGCCGACAACTTCGGTGGCGTCGACATCCTGGTCAACAACGCCGGCATCCTGCGCGACCGCACGCTGCTCAAGACCTCCGAGCAGGAGTGGGACTCGGTGATCAACGTCCACCTGAAGGGCAGCTTCTCGATGATGCAGGTCGCCGGCGCCCGCATGCGCGAGCAGGGCCGCGGCGGTCGGATCATCAACACCTCCTCGGGCTCGGGTCTCCTGGGCAACTTCGGCCAGTCGAACTACGGTGCCGCCAAGGCAGGCATCTGGGCGCTCACCCGCATTGGCTCGTGGGAGATGGCGCGCTACGAGATCACCGTCAACGCCATCGCCCCGATCGCGTACACCCGCATGACCGAAGACCTGGTTCCGAACCGAGATCTCGATCCCGATGAGCGCCACGACAGCCAGGGCCCGCAGCACATCGCACCGCTAGTCGCGTACCTCGCATCGGACGAGGCGGCGAACATCTCAGGAGAGGTCTTCGGCGTCGGCGGCACGCGAATCTTCGTCTACAAGATGATGGTCACCAGAGGCGTGGAGCGAAGAGGCTCGAACGAGCCATGGGAAGTCTCGGAATTGACCGGGATGATGGATCGGGTGTTGCGGATCTAGAGATCTAGATCGCCCCCTCCCGCGAGTGAGCACGAATGTCGCTTCGCTGGCTATTCGCTGAGTCCGCCCCGCCTGCGGCCGAGGTGCTGGGCGATGGCCTCTTCGACCGTGAGCTTCTTGGGCTCGGTCGATGAGTAGGTGATGTAGCCGAGCATCATCTCGTCCCACGTCTCGCGTCCCCAGCCCTGAGCCTTGTTGGCGTCGGGGTTGGACGGGTTGTCGACCGAGTTGTCGAACCAGGCCGTGTACTCGAGGCGCGTGCCCGCGGGGATCACCTTGGGCTCGACGAACGAGTAGTCGGTTTGCCAGTTGAAGTCGAACTCCGGAACCTCGAGGATCGTCTCCTGCGAGCCGTCGGGGTAAAAGGCGATGTAGCGCGCGCGCTTGCCCCGTAGATGCATGTGCGGGTGCATGGAGATCAGCGTGATGTCCTCGTCGATCATGCGCGCCGCGCCGACCTTCCAGTTGGGGTGGTTCGGGGGAATCTCGAAAGCCGCGGCGCCGATTGCGTTGTGGTCGACGAAGTGGGCGACCTCGGCCCCCTCCGGGTAGAACTTGAAGGCGACCTGCGACGCGTCCCACTCGCCGGTGCCGGGCCCGGCTTCCTTGTGGTAGTGCATGTTGAAGACCAGCGTCGAGCCCTTCACCAGGAGCTTCGCGAAGCCGTCGGGGAAGTGCATCGGCTCCTCACCCGGGGCGATCGAGCCGAGACCGTAGCCACGACCGCGTTCGACCTTCTGGCCGGGGAGGTAGGCGTAGCCGACGATGTGATGCACCGCTGATGCGCCGCCCTTCCACTCGATTGCCTGCACCCAGCGGCTGGCGGGCAGGATGTCATCGGTCAGCACTACCTGATGGTTCGTGTAGTGGGTGTCGACGTCGTCGGGCACGAAGTAGCGTGGTGCCGTGACGACCAGGTCGGGCTCGCCAATGCGCCAGCCCTTGGAGCCGAATTCCCGCGGTGCCGGCGCTTCGGCTAAGTCGCCGATCGGGGCGCCACTTTTGGCCCACGCCACGATCGAGCTGATCTCGTCGTCGGTCAGCGTGCGCTCGTTCGAGAACACCCCGTGGTACTCGGGCGACGCGAACCACGGCGGCATCTTGCGCGACTCGACCTGCTTCGCGATCGACCGCGCCCACGGCCTTACCTCGTCGTAGGTGACGAGCGACATCGGCGCGACCATGCCTGTGAAGTTGTCGCCGCCCGGCCGGTGGCAAGTCTGGCAGTTTTCCTGCAGGATCGGCAGGACATCACGCGCGAACGTTACCTCCGCCGGCTGGGTCGCGTCCTTCGCGCCAGCTCCGAAGATGGCCGGAGACAGAGCCAACGCGAGAATCGTCGCGATCGCCAGAGTGGGGGTCTGTTTCCGCATCTTGTGGGCCTACTTCCTCGTTTGTCGCGTGAGTTTTGGGAGTCTACCGTATAGACGGTGAGCGCCCGGTCGCTGTCTTCCTGGCGGTTGTGCTCTAGAGAGAGCGTCGATTCGGATCAGTGATGCGACTTTTTGACGCATGTCTGGAATCGCTCCAGTCGCGGCACAATAGGTAGAAAGGAGGCGCAGCATGACCAGAGTTCTCGTTCGGCGAGTGGCAGTAGCCAGCGCAGTGGGTTTGGCGGTGACCGGCCTGACGATCTTGAGTCTCCCGGACCGAGCGGCCGACGAAAACCGCGCGGCCGGGGTTCGCGCGATTCTCGATCCCGAGACCGGTCTGCCGACTTCCGACCCCGAGGCGATACGCAGGGTTGTGGAGTCGAGCGCGCCAGCACCCCCCCTGAGCACGCAGGAGTCCCTGCGCTACAGCCACGAGGGCCTGTTCGAGGAGATCCTGCCCAACGGTATGGTCGTCATCGACCTACAGGGACGTTTCGCCGCTCCTCTGGTGGTGGAGTTGCCCGACGCCGACCGCGCGCAAGCCGAGCGGGACTCCGAGGGACCGTCACCATGAGCACGCTACGGATCGCCGCTACGCTTCTCGTTCTGCTGGTGCCCGCGACTGTCTGGGCCGGTGAGCTCGTCATCGAGGTCGCCGACGAGGCCGACGTGGGCTTCAACGATCCGAGCCCGGTCAGCCCGGTGACGGGCAACCCCGGGACCACCGTGGGAGAGCAGCGCCTCAACGTGCTCGAGGCCGCCGGCAGAGACTGGTTGAACCGGTTGGTGTCGATGCCCGACATCCGCGTCGACGCCGCCTGGGAATCGCTCGAGTGTGAGGAGTCGGAAGGTGTACTGGCGTTCGCTTCGCCGACTCTGGTGTTCCGGGACCCCGCTCTCTTGGCCGCGCCGAACGTCTGGTACAGCTGGGCGCAGACCAATGCCTTCTTGGGCTTCGAAGCCGCACCGGGCCGGGAAGAGGCCCACATAGAGACCCGCATCAACATCGACGTCGGGTCGGCCGACTGTCTCACGGGTGCGCAGTGGGACTACCGGATCGGCGTTCCCAACACCGGGGCCACGTTCAGCCTCTTTCAGGTGATGCTGCACGAGCTGGCCCATGGCTTCGGCTTCCTGACCTACGTCGACCCCGAAACCGGAGCCAAGCTGCAGGGTTTCGACGACACCTTCATGGTCCACGTCGAAGATCACGAGCGCGGTAGGACTTGGTCGAAGCTCAACAACAAACAGCGTCTCGCGTCGATCACAAAGGACGGCCAGCTCCACTGGGTCGGGCCCAACACCGGTACCGACGGTGCAACTCTGATCAGCGGTCTGGGCGACATGAGTGCCCATCCACTGCTCTACGCGCCGGAGGAGTTCTCGGGCGGAAGCTCGGTCAACCACTTCGACCCCTCCCTCAATGCGCAGCTCGACGAGACCATGGAGGCCTTTCTCGTCAGACGGGGTGATCCTTTCCTCTCAGCGCGGCTCCTGCAGGATCTCGGCTGGGCCGTCACCCACCTGTCGGTGGTGGGGGTCGAGAATCTCGACCAGCTCGGCCCCGACGACATCGCCGTGATGCGCATCGGCCACAACCCGGCTCGCCACAATGTGCGCGTGTTCGATCCCCAGACCAACAACCGCGTGGCGGAAATGGCCGTCGACGCCAATGCCACCGCGCTGGACATCGCCACGCTGTCGACCTTCGGCGACACGTCGGCGCGCGAGATCGCGATCCTCACCTGGTCTGCCCGGGGCCGGCGCGTCCAGGTGTTCGTGCGCGATTCGACGTCAGGCCTGCACCTGAAGACCCTCAACTTCCCGACCTCCTTCCCGTGCGCCATGCTGGTGGTTCCGGACTTCGGCGGATCCTCCACCGACGAGATCGCCGTGCTGACGATCCTGCCCAGCGGGAAGATCAAGGTCTTCATCAAGGATGCGCAGTCCGCGGCTGTGCTCGCGAACCTGACCTTTCCAGAGGGGCTCGTCGCCGACTTCGCGATCGTGCCGTCGTTCGGCGGTGGCACCGCGCCCGAGGTCGTGGTGGTCGTCATCGATCCTGCAACCGGCATCGCTTCGATGCACGTGCGTGACGCGGTCTCCGGGGCGAAGCTCCTCGACTCTTCGTTGGATGACGACTTCCGACCGTCGCATGCCCGGGCGGTGGCGAGCTTCGGCGGCACGGGGGCCGACGAGGTGGCCCTTCTCGGGTCGCGGGCAAAGAATGGCAATCCGCAAGTGCGGGTGTTCGACCCGGCCTCGGGCGCCGAGCTGATGATGCGCAACTTCCCCGATCGCTTCCATCCCCGCGCCTTCGAGCGGGTACCGGACTTCTCCGGCACTCCGGCAGACGAGCTGGCGATCCTGGGCCGGCGGCGAGCCAATGTACGCGCTCGGCTGTTCGTCATCGACTCGTCCTCGGGGTCGACACTGACGACAACTACCATTCCCCACAAGGAGCAGCCGCACGATCTGGCCGTGGTTCCACACACGGCTGGCAGTGGGGCCCCTGATCTGATGATCGTGACTACGGCCGCCGCCGACGGCGAGGTACGGGTCTACGTCAAGGACGCCCGCGGCCAGACAATTCGCAACCTGGTGGTCGGCGAAGGGCTCTAGTCGAGGATCGGCTCGAAGAACTTCACCATCTTCGAGGCCAGCTGCGGATCCTGCTCGAAGAGCGGGTAGCCGTGGGCGTCGCCATCGTAGAGCAGCAGGTCCGTGCGGTCCTTGCCGCCGCGATAGGCAAGGGTGCCGGCGGGGGCCGCGGCGCGGGTGTCGCCCTTGGCGGCGACCAGCAGCATCATGCGATCGCGCATCTGCAGGAGATCCCGCTCGTGCTCGGCGTTCAGGCCGCTCGAGAAGAAGCCTAGGTGTTTCAGCTCGGGGTGGTCCTGCGCCAGCTTGACCACCTGCCAGCCGCCGCACGAGGCGCCCAGGGCGCCGAGCACTGCGCCGCTGCCCTCGCCAGCCAGAAAGGCGTGTGCGGCCTCTGCGTCGAGCGGAAAGCCCTCCATCGCCTTTTCCCAGTCCGCCCGCTCGGCGTTGGCGAGGTCGTAGCCGCCTCCCTTGCTGTCGCCGAAGCCGCGGAAGTCGACGGTCAGCACCTTGAAGCCGGCGTCGACGAGCAATCCCGCGACCTCCTCGTACATCGAGCGGTCGCTGTTGCACTGGTGCAGGAGCAGAACGCCCGGGGCGTCGTCGTTTTTCCACAGCGTTCCGGTGAGCGAGTGCCCGTCGGAAGCCTGGAACTTCACTGTCTCGGCTGCGCAGACGGCTCCGGGTGTGGCTACCCAGGCTGCGAAGAGAAGGATGGTGAGAGCAAAGCGTCGGATTCTGGAAGGCATGTAGATACCTCCGTCGCCCAGGGGGGCTTACGGTGCTACTAACTTGACGAAGTAAAGAGATCCCCATGATAACCGTGACTTCCGTACGAGGCACCGACGCGACGCCGATCGGGAAGCGCAGAGGGTGGCGAGGAGCTGCGAGACGAGCTGTCTCGCTACGACGGAGAGATTCGCTTCCTGGACGACCAGGTGGATAGGCTGTCGGACCGGACCCGTGAAGCCGTAGATACGTTGCACCTGGGCAAGCGACGCCTCGCTGACACCGACCACACCATCTGCTCGCGCGAGCAGACGCCGGTAGACGATCCGTTTCAGCCCGTCCCGCAACCACTGCTCGGGGTCGCCGATGTTGCGATAGACCAACGCCCACTTCCGACTCGCAGAGCCCGCGCCGAGACAGCCGTACTTGACGGTTCGAGAGCCGTTGAGCTGAACGACGTCAGGCTGCCAGTCCATGCACAGCTGGGGCAGGCGGCCGACGAGGCTCGGCTGAAATCCGGGGAGCCCCTCGAAGGCGTGTGACTTGGCGGCGCCCAGGTTCGTGTCGCACGCACGCAGTGGCAACTCTTGGCTGCCGCCGTAGAGTGCAGCGACCTTGGTGTCATTCCCCAGCTTCTCGAGCTGGACAGTGAGACCCAGCGCAAACACCTCGGCACCGCGGCGCTCCTGAGCAGTGATCAGTTGGAGGACGCGCATTCTCGTCTGCTCGGCGTTAGAGGTCGGGCTCGAAGTACTCGGGTCGATACCGCGTCATCCTGTAAATCGCCCTTCTCAGACCGCCGGGCTGAACATCGGGGTTGGCGAAGCGCCAGACCACGTCGCCGCTTGGCGTGACCTCGGTGACGTAGCCGGAGTTCGACTCTGTTATCAACGTGTTGCCGTTGGTCAGTCTCTGCGCGCTCCCCCGGGTCTCCGAGAAGAAGTCCTCGCGCTCGTAAGTCCGTCGGTGGGGGCCCGCGTCGCGGGAGAACGCCGTTGGCTGTGTTCAGCGACTGTGGACTCGGGCTGAGCTGAGACGAAGGCTGCTCTCAACACCGCGTAGGGGAACCAGTGCTGCCTGTGGCTCAGGAAGCCCCAGGCGAAGCAAAACAGCGCGAGGCCCAGCGCCACGGCCACCGTGGCCGTGCGTCGAGCGGTGGTCACTAGAAGATCCTATGAAACCCACCACTCCGCGTCGACAACCGCGAGTTGACGATGTTGTTGTAGATCGACCCGAAGGTGTAGCGCAATCCCAGCCGTAGGCTGAAACGCGAATCGGTGCGCAACGCCCGTGTGCCGACCAGGATGTCTTCGATCAACTGCTCGTCGGCGGGTAGATAGATCTGGTCGGCGATGGCCGAGTAGTCCGCTCGCACGTCGACCGACAGGCCGCGGAAGACCCGGAACTCCAGGCGGCCGCGCAGCACCGAGCGGTTCTGGTCGAGATCGTCGAGGAAGCTGCGCACCTCGAGGTCGACGCCTGCCTCTCCCCATGGCCGCTCGGCATCGAACTCGGCGACCACGCCGTGATCGACGCGCGTCTCGGTGGTCTCGCCAAGCACCGTGATCTCGCGGTAGTCGAGGTCCATGCCGCCGATGAAGTAGGAGAAGGTCAGCGCCCGTTTCGCTGACTGCGAGTAGGGAAAGTAGTTGTACTCGACGGCGGCGGCGAGGCGATAGGCCTGGTCGAGGTTGCGGAAGGTCGACTCACGGGCCGAGCCGCCGAAGCCGACGCCCCAGTGCTCGCCGAGGCTCTTGACCACGCGGCCGTTGAGATTGGCGGCGCGCGAAACGCTCTTGAAGCTCGTACCGTCGTCGAAGTCGAAGCTCTGCTCCGAATAGGCCTGGAAGAAGCCGAAGCCCATCTTCCAGGCTTCGGTCGTGCGGCTGGCACCGAGAAAGCCATCTGCCGAGCGGCGGTCGCGCAGCTCCTCGTCGCTGATGTCGCTGGAGATCCCGGTGCGGAAGACCCACAGGTTCCAGGGGTCGTCGGCCTCGCGGGCCGCGGGTGCCTCGCGCGTTGGGTTGTAGGCGATCTCGAGGTAGCGGGCGAGGTCGGTCTCGAGCACGTAGCGCACCATACCCAGCCCGAAGATCCGTGCGAACTCCTGGCGCTGCTCGTCGTCGGTGTCGGTTGACGAGGTCGAAAAAACCACCTCCTGCGAGATGCCGTCGAACTCCTCCAGACCGATGAAGTTGACCGTCCATTCGCGGCCGCCACCGCTGGGCTGCACGTTCACCAGCACGTGTACCTGCGCGTCCATACGGTCGCGCACGTAGCTCACGTACACCACGTTCTGGCGCATGTAGCTGAAGTCGCAACGATCGCAGTCGAGAAAGACCCGGATCGGCGCCGAGCTCTCGATCGCGACCTGACCCTCCGAGATTCCCTGCTTGGCCTTGCCGAGCCTCGCCCCGAAGGTCGACTCGGGCACCAGCGCGGCTGCGAGCACGAGAGCGACAACGCGAGGCGGCATGGCGCCGGACTGTAGCGTAAGCTCGCGCGAACCAGAAGCTGTCGCGGGGATCCAGCCGTATGCGGTCGCGGAGAGGTCAGCCTTCGACGCAGATCCAAGCTCCCGACTCTCCAAGGTCGAGTGCGTGGACCGAGTGATGGCCGCGGTCTTGCGAGACAAGTCCCCAGGCCATCGCCTCGACATCTGGAATCAACTGTGGCGCTATGCCGAGGAGCTCTTGCTCGCCCATGCCTTTCGTGTGGACAGTCGGGATCATGAGCGGTGCCACCGATGGCTCGACGAGGTTGTCAATGGTGACTCTCGCTACACCATGTCGCCTCAGGTCCTCAGCGGGGTCCTCTGCGTCGCGCCCACCGGCTAGCCGATCCTGGTCTCGACGCGCGTCGATGACTCGACAGGTAGCGGGTGAGCCGAACGAGCAGATCGAATGGTCTGAGAACTCGGCGAGCGAGGTATCCGAGCTCCGAAGAGGGCTCCCCGTAGATGACTGCGATCTGGGCGCGGGTGGGAAAGAGAGCCTGGCGAGCGCCGTGCAAGAGGGCGGAGACGGCAGGTCGGTCGCTGGCATGCCCCCAGATGCCTACGACCTTGAGCGACTGCGCGTAGTTCGCGTCCAGTCGGCCAGCGAGCATGTGGTTCAGCAGTGCGCCTGCGTCCGAGTCATCAGGCGGAACCACTCCCTCGACCAAGGCTTGGGTGAGGGATCGAGCCGCCCCGATCTCCTCTGTCGACAGCGTACGCGCGAGCATCGAGGTGACGTTCTCGAGACGCCCAGGCTCCAACGACGCGAAGCCGAGATCGACGAGATCCGCGACCATGAGCATCATCGGGTAGGCATGCGGACTGTGGCCGTGTTGTGCGATCCCGTGCGAGAGAGCGTGAGCGAGCATAACGTCGGCGTGGGGTGTGAAGCAGTCGCCTGGTAGGTCGTCGACTGCGTCCAGGAGGCCTCGTCCCAACAGATCCGCGTAGCGAGCGGAGCGGTTCGCGACGACCCGCACACCAGGCACCGTGGTGTGGACCTCCACCGCGCCAAGGTCGGCATGAATCAGTAGCGGCAGGTGCTGCTTTGTAGCAGGCATCCCTGCGCTTTGGAAGCCGAACTTCTCCAGCAACGTCTGCACGCGTTCGGCCTGCTCTCGTGGCACCAGTACATCCACGTCACCGACTGGGCGGCAGCCTTCGGCCACCGAACTGGTGAGGCGTAGCGCCATGTACTTCAGAAAGACCAGCGGAATTCCTGAGCCCTGAGCGATCTCCGCCACCCGCTCGGCGCATGCGAGTACCCTGATGGCTTGAAACGCAGCCGTGCGTCGAGCAGCGAAGAGCTTCACGCTCCCCTCGGGCCCCAGCTCCCCCTCCAGCTTGGCCCTCCCGGCGCGCGCCGCAACGCGAGGCGCCAGGCTCAGAAGGGTGCAGACGTTCGCCGCTTTTGGGGGCGCGTCGATGGCGGCGCCATGGTCAGGCGGCCCGAACGCCCGAAGCAACGCCCATCGACTGGCGTCGGAGCTCTCGAGCCTCGGCGGCCTGAATCGGATCGGCAGAGCGACTAGGAGCCGTCGGGACTCGCCCGCCGCGTGTCGTCGTCATCGGCCACGGCAACTGCCCCTGCCGCACCGACGCCTATGAGCGTTGCCTTCCACCATGTGAACCCGCCGGTGGCCTCGCACAGGTCGTTGAGCTTCTTCAAGAAACCGATCTGAACCGCACCATGGTCGAGATAGCTCTCGAGCTCGGACTGCGGGACCTCATCCGGGCCCCAGGCGCACTCGTCACCACCCGGTTTAGCGTGGCACTGCGCGATATCTGCGCTGCTCGTGAAGTACTCGCCGGTCTCGGCACTCCTGAGGTCGCAGACCCGAACACCAGCCCGGTTCACGCGCGTTCCTTCCTGAGCCTGGCCCTGCTGGTCCAAGACCAGAACGCTTTTCGGCGCGAGCGTGATGGCCTCTCCCGCACCACCGTTGAAGGCGACCGTTCCGGCCTGAACGTGAACCTCCAGGCCCGCGTCTGCGACCTGGAAGAGCGCTCGAGAGGCTTCTCCGAGTCTGAGCGTCTGGCCGTTGTTGAGGTGGACAACGGCAGGATACTCGGCCGTCGCAACGACGGAGTCGCTCAGGAGGGTCGTGCCAGAGGGCACCCAGTGACCGTTCACCGAGGTGCCGTTGGTACCGACCTGGCCAAGGATCGAGGCAGCGGACAGAGGTGGCAGCGCGAGCAGCAGCATGGCTGCTGCAAGCGCAAGAACGCGGCTGGTCTTAACTTCGCTCATGTCGTCGTCACCTCTGTGGAGCTCCGAGGGAGTAGTATGTAGGCTATCACTGCGCTATACGTCGCTCAAGTTGCCCTCTGATGTCGACTCCTGACCCCAACACTCAGCTCGCTCCGACAACGACCGCCGAGCGGCCGCTACCCGCGGTTCAGGAGGCTCCGCCTTCGCAGATGTATTGGGAGGAGAAAGGAACCTCACTTCTCGACTATCTGCGCATCCTGCGAGAGCATAAATGGCTGCTGCTCTCCATCGTCGCCAGCGTCGTCTTTCTCGCGGGTCTCCAGATCCAGACCACGACCCCCCTTTATCGGTCGACGACGACGGTCCAGATCAACCCCGAGAACGTCAACGTCCTGCCCTACCAGGACGTTGCGACAGGGCCCGCGGCGTCGTCCGGTTTCTACTACCAGGAATACCTGACGACGCAGATCCAGAAGTTGACGACCCGTTCGCTCGCGCTGCAAGTGGTCGAGCGTCTCGAAGTGGTCGAAGACGATCCTCGCTGGGGAGACACCCGCCAGGGGATCCTGCTAGACGCCGTCGCATTCGCCCAGAGTGCGATGCGGACCCTCTTCCAGCAGGTGCTGCCGTCGAGCCCCGACCAGCCGAGCCAGGCAGTCGCCAGCAGCTCGAGCTCGAAAGTGCGCTCGAATGAAGGCGGTGGCGACATGGCCGTCGCTAACATGGCCGTGGCCAATGGTTTGCAGCGCGGATTGTCGGTAGTTCCGATTCGCAATAGCAGGCTGATGCGCGTCGGCTACGACTCTCCCAACCCGGCGCTGTCTCGGTTAGTGGTTACGACCTTTGTCGAAGAGTTCATCAAGCAGCATCTCCTCGAGGGCTACAACGCGACCATTGTCGCGACCGAGTTTCTCCGCGAGCAACTGGACGATCTCAAGCTCCAGGTCGAGAGCTCGGAGGAGCAGGCGCTGCGCTACGCGCGTGAGAAGGGCATCGTCAACTTGAGTGAGCGCGAGACGCTCGCCGGTGAAACGCTCCAGAATCTGAACGAAGAGCTCAGTCGCACAGAAGGGGAGCTTATTGTCTTCGGCGCGCGTCGCTCCGCGGCCGGCGGTGAGAGCTTGGCCGAGTTTCCCGAAGCCCTCAAAACCGAGAGGATTGCCGCGCTCGAGGACGAGCTCTCAGACAGCGAGAGTGAGCTTGCTGAGTTGCGTAGCGAGTTCGGGGGTCAATGGCCCGACGTCAAGATTGTCGAGAGCAAGATCGAAGAGATCAAGGGGCAGCTCGATGGCGAGCTGCGTGATGTGCTCTCCACGGCGGGTGCCGACTATCGTTTCGTTCTCGACGAGCGCAACCGGCTCCGTGCCGCCCTCGCGGGACAGCGGACCGTCGTCGACCAGCTCGACGCCGATTCCATCCAGTACAAGATTCTCGAGCGAGAGGTGGAAACGAACCGCACCCTCTACGACGGTCTGCTACAACGCCTCAAGGAGGCGGGCGTGGCCGCTGGCCTCGATGCGACAAACATCAGCCTGGTCGATGCAGCCACCCTGCCTCGATTCGCGATCTCGCCACAGAAGACTCGAAGCATGGCGCTCGCCCTCGTTCTCGGGTTGGGCCTTGGCGTTGGGGTCGTACTTCTCGTTCACAGCCTCGACAATTCGCTGAGAACCACAGACGACGTCAGCAACCTCGATCTGCCTAGCCTTGGCGTGGTCCCCAATCTGGCCGTGTCCACGCGCCGCCGCCGCATCTTCAAGGGATCGGAATCCACCGTGGAGACCCGGACCCGATTCCTGGCGAGAGCGCTCGAGCTCGGTCACAAGGCACTCTCGGGCAGCGGTTGGGAAGCCTACCGGTCGATGCGCACCTCTTTGCTCCTGTCGCATTCGGATCAGCCCCCGAAGATTATTCTGGTGACGTCCGCGCTGCCGGAAGAGGGCAAGACCACCACGGCCACCAACCTGGCAATCGCCTTGGCGCAGACCGGCGCCCGAACAGTCCTTTTCGAGCTCGACCTGCGCCGCCCAACCCTTGCCCGCAGCTTCGATTTGGCGGTGTCGGAGGGCGCGAGCACCTACCTCACCGGCAACACCGATCTCTCATCCCAGATCCGCGAGACCGGTGTCCAGGACCTTTTCGTGGTGCCGGCAGGGCCCGAGCCGCCGAACCCGCCCGAGCTCCTCGGCTCACAGCGGCTCATCTCGGCCCTGGAGCTTCTGCAGGAATACTTCACCTACGTCATCATCGACTCGCCCCCCACTTGGCAGCTCAGGGATGCGCTGGTCCTGGGGCCAAGAACCGACGGCGTCGTTCTGGTGGCCCGTAGCGGCAAAACGCCCGGCCCGGCCGTACTACGGGCTGCCGACCATCTCACCGCTACCGGTTCGACTCTCCTTGGCGTCGTGTTGAATGACGTGAACATGACGGGCTACGGATACGGATACGGATACGGCTACGGGTATGGGTACGGCTATGGCTACGGCAAGAGGGCCTCCAGCTCGTACTACAGTTCCGAGAGCGCCGAGTCGTAGGTCAGCGGATGGTGCGATTCGGTGCCGTTGAGCGCGCAGGTCGAGCCACCCCCGCCCTCGTCGCCGCCGGCTCTGCGATGGTCGCGGTCCACGCCTGGGGACTCTGGAATCTGGGGGCGACTCCGACTCCGACTCTCTACAGCCTCTATCTACTGACACTCATACCTTTCGCGGTCATCGTCGTCTCTTCGGGAACCGGGTTTCTCTCTGACCTCCGAGTCGGCCTGCTCGTGCTCGTGGGTCTCGCTCTCTTTCTGCAGGTGTGGCTCCAGCCGACGGTAGCGGCCCTTGGGTACGTAGTGGCCTCCCTCTCTTGGGTTGCCCTCTTCGCTGCTCTGGCCGTTTCCGTGTCTGGCCCGTCGGCGCAGCGCACCGTGGTGCTCGTCCTGCTGGTCCTCGGAGCTCTGGAAGGAGCTATCGGCCTCGCTCAGGCTCTCTCTCCCGACCCCGACGGCGCCGCAACCAGCATGGCACACGGCACTCTGGTCAACCGCAACCACTTCGCCGGCCTCATGAATCTCTCGCTGCCCCTGGCAATCGGGGCGATGTACACCGGCCTGGCTCGCCGTTCACGAGGTGGCCACCGCTCCTCCGAGGTCTTGGCCTGGAGCTGGATCGGTCTTCTCGCTCTTGCGCCCATGGGCCTTGCGGTGCTCCTGTCGCGATCGCGGGGCGGAAGCCTCATTCTGGGCGCCACGCTGGTGTTTCTCGCAGCGCTGCTGGTGGCAAGAAGGCGCGGTACCGGAAGTGCGAGCCTCACGCCCCTGGTTCCCTCGCTGCTCCTGGTTCTCGTTCTGGCGATCGGCCTCGTGGTCGGCATAGGTCCGCTCCTTGAGCGCTTCTCTCAGACGGAGCTGAGCGCCGAGGGTCGATGGAAGCTCTACCGCGAGACTGTGGGTCTTGTGGCGGACCATCCCGTGGCTGGAGTGGGCCCGGGCATGTACAAGTGGCGTTTCCGTCCCTATCAGGCCGAGGAGGGGAGAGTGCGCTTCGACCACGCCCACAACGACTACCTCGAGTCTGCCGTGGAGTGGGGCGTACCGCTGGCTCTGGTCCTCTGGAGCTTCCTCGTGTGGCGGTTGTGGCGAGCCGTACGGGTCTTCCTCACCTCGCCTAGGTCTTGGCATAGCGGGCTTGCCCTCGGCTGCGCCGGCTCGATCCTGTCCTTGCTTCTGCACTCCTTGGTCGACTTCAACCTGTACATCCCTTCGGTGGCGATGACGTTCTTCGCCGTCGTCGGGCTGGCCTGGAGCCTCGAGCCGTGGAGGACTTCCCCGACGACTGGCGACCGACAATGATTGCGAGAATCCTCAAGGCTCTCCTGGTCGTGGCCATGGCGGCCTCTGCGTGGTCTGTGCAGGCACGTTGGAGGGCACTCCGCCTGTCTGTTCCCGGTGGGATCTCGGACTACGAGAGCGCCCTTGCGATCGATCGCGACAATCCCGAGTTCCACTACCGGCTGGCTCTCGTGCTCCGAGACGATGCGAGCAGCCGAGATCTCGACGCTGCCGCAGACCATCTCGGCTGGGCGATCGAGCTCAATCCTCACGCCTGGAGCTATCACTTCGAGCACGGGCGGGCGCTGGAGCTTCTCGGCGATGCCTCTTCGGCCGAAGCCGCCTATCGACGTGGCCTCGAGCACAGCCCGGCAGGATCCCGCTACCACTGGCGTCTCGCGAACTTCTACCTTCGGGAGGGGAATACCTACTCGGCGCTTTCCCCGCTCGCCGAAGCCATCCGTGAAGATGCCTCTCTCCGGGCTCCCGCCTACGGCCTTCTTCGCGGCTTGGGATCTGATCTCGTGACGGTGATCGAAGTGTGGCCGGAGGACTCACCCGCGCTAGGCCAGCTGCTGCGCCTCGTCCTGGCCGACGCACAGGCTCGCGACGAGGAATCGCTGCCAACGATCCAAGGCCTCTGGTCGCAGCTGGTCGAGGTGGGTGAGGAGATCTCCCCCGGGTTGGGCTCTCTGTTCATCGACTATTTGGCCGCCAGCGGCGACGTGGCAGGCGCTCGCCAAGCCTGGACGGAGTTCATGGCACAGCGTGGCGTGCGAGACCCGCTGTTCGAGTCGAACCGGAACGCACTGTGGAACGGTGGATTCGAGGCGCCTCTCAGCGAGGCCGGTCTCGGGTGGCGGATCCCCGAGCTGCCAGGCATGCACTTCGAGCAGGTCGACCCCGACTGCGCGCGGGGCGATGGTTGCGCTCGTCTCACCTTTGAGAATGCCGAGAACCCGACCGCCTTGGGGTTGGAGCAGTTTGCTAACGTTGAAGTACCGCGCTCGTATCGGCTCTCGTTCTTAGCCCGGTCGCTCGGACTGAGCGGAGACCAGGGGCCGTATATGGAAGTGGTCGTCGCGGCTTCGGGGGCGAGGCTGGCCTCCACGGATCCGATCATGGGCAGTTCCGATTGGAAGCTCTACGAGGCGTCTTTCGCCACCGAAACGGGCACCGAACGCGTGGTAGTCCGGCTGCGCCGTGACCGGAGCCTACGCCTCGACAAGCGGTTCTCCGGGGTTCTCTGGCTCGACGAGGTGCTCGTCGAAGAGGTCGAACCATGACCGTCCGGGCCCAGGCTCTCCTGGCTTCGTTGCTAGCCGCCGAGCTTGTTCTTGGAGCGGGACTCGCCGCCCAGAGTGGAGCGACCCTGACTCTCGAGTCAGAGCCGGGGGCAGAGGTTCTTTGGCAGGGGGTTCGCCTCGGTACCGTCGAGCACGACGGCCGGCTCGTCATCCGGAATGTGCCTCCGGGCGACTTCGAGCTACGGCTCTCGAAGCCCGGATTTCAGCACAGGGTCGAACCGGTGCGAGTGGCAGAGCTGGGGCCCATGGTACTGACCTTTCCACTGGCTGCCGCTGTTCCCCCCTCAGTTCGACTCCCTGAGCCGGGCCCTTCTGAGCCGGTGGACGACGTGGCCCCACCGGAAACCCTCACCCAACACGAACCCGAACGCGCACTCGAAACTGAACCCGAGCCTCTGCAGGTGGAAGCTCGGAATGTCGACCAGCTAGTGGAACCGACGACGTCCACGCCGGAGCCCATGCAAGAAGCTCAGGCCCAGGACCCGCCTCGGCCGAACCGGAATAGCACGCTCCCGTTTCTGGCGTTCGGGCTCGTAGGCGCGCTGGCCTGGATCTTCCGACACCGCTTGGGGGTCTCACCCCCGGCTCCAGGCGATGGCGACTCCTCGGAATCGCCGGAACCCTCATGGGACCCTCAAGCACCGGAATCTAGCGGCGCCTCGGAGCCAGGAGAGCTCCTCGGCGCGATCCGTCGCCGGGAACGAGATCGACAGGAGGAGTCCGAGGGTCAGCCGAGGGTGATCGAGGCCGA
Organism: Acidobacteriota bacterium; assembly: GCA_036337765.1. Lineage (GTDB taxonomy): Bacteria > Acidobacteriota > Thermoanaerobaculia > Multivoradales > Multivoraceae > JAYZDP01. The sequence goes on along the minus strand of JAYZDP010000139.1, from coordinate 3,648 downwards.
GTTCGTGGAGCTGCCCCAGTCGGATGAGCGGTCGTCCTGATGCAGGGCGGCGACACAATCGTTCTCATCGCAGCGCTCCTCAGCGGGGAAGGGTCGGTAGCGAGGTTGGATGCGGGCGTCGCCGATGGTCTTGCCGTTGGCGACCGGGGTCGTGTTTTCTACATCCTGACGGTGGGGTCCGACTCATCTGAGGTGAAGGTCCCCGTTAGCGAGGCGGAGGTTGTCGCCCTCGAAGAAAACAACGCCTCGGTCCATCTCCCAAGCTCGGTGATCTCACCCGAATACCTTCATATGGAGCTCTCGATACCTGTCACCCGAACCAAGCCAATCTCTCTCGCATCGGCATTGGCCGAGCACCATCTCGACCAGGGTCGCTATGAGAGAGCTTCGGGGGTCATTGCAGCTGCACTGGAAGGAAGCGACGAGCAGGAGCGCACCCCAGGGGTGACCCGTCTTCTGGCGGTTCGCGACAGAGTCGCGTCGAGACTCGAGGAGATCGAGGGACTCGCTCGACAGGTCGATGTCCCGACAGGGCCGGAAGCCCTGAGAATGTCGAGGACGGAGCCCGGGAGCATGTCGCTTGTCCCCTCAGGAACGTATTCCTTCGGCGTATTTCTAGAGAAGGCGGAGTTCTACAACCAAACCCCTCGGCACTCGAGAGAGCTGCGCTCATACTGGATCGACCGAGCACCCGTCAGCAGCCAGGCTTACCGCCGATTCAAGCCCGAGCATGTCTTCTCTTCCTCCGGCAGACCATTCGCGACGGGCCTCACCTTTGAAGAGGCAGAGAGTTTCTGTACGTGGCGCCAGAGTCGTCTGCCCAGTGAGTTCGAATGGGAAGCTGCCGTGAACACCCCCGGTGCCGTCGACAACCCACTTCGGGAGTGGACCGTCTCCTGGTACGAACCGTACCCGGGCAATAGCCATCCTGAACGCCACTATGGGACCACCCATCGGGTGGTTCGAGGTGGAGCCGAGTCTGCTGTTGAGACTACGGTGAGACTCTTTCTCTCTCCGGGGAAGGGCGCCAGCGATGTCGGCTTTCGCTGCGCACATAGCAAGGAATGAAGTGGATATGGGTGTTGTGAGTCGATCCGCATCTTGGGCGGCGTACGTGGCTCTTTTCGGTTCGACCGCCGCGCTTGGGCAGTTCACGCAATACCAAGCACCCGGAGAGTTCGTGGAGAGACGCGAGTCCATCGCCGAAACCCTGGAGCGCTCGATGCAGGAGGCGCAGTGGCGACTCGGTGCGCTGCTGCTGGACCCATACCTGTCTGTGCGCGATATCGGCTACATTGACGAAGGGGAGCCTTTCGGCTCCGACGTAACTGCGACCGCTGGTGTAGGCCTTCGCGGGTACCTCCCAATCGGCAACCCGACGACAGTGGCCATACATGCGCTTCCTGAGTACAGCGCCTACTTCGACAACTCAGAGCGCAATCAGCTCAACTTCAGCTATGGAGTCGGCCTGTTTTCCAACTACGGTCGCATTGGGCTCGAGCTCTCCGCACGCCAGGAAGAGAGAGACGACTTTTTCAGCGGAGAGCTAAATCGGCGCGTCACAAACCACATCGGCTACGGCGTAGTGTCTTTCGAGGTCGACCTCGGTCGCGGCGTTTCGCTCTTTGGCGCCGCCGAGCCGCGGCGCTACGAGTACTCGGAACCAATCGCTGCACTGGGAGTGACTTTCGTTGACCAGGAGCGGGATGAGGAGCTCTTACGAGCCGGGTTTCGCCTCGAGCTTCCCCGGGGTCTTTCGATCGCGCTGGGCGTCGAGGATTCGGCGGCAGATTTCGACTCGTCGACGAACGACCGCTCCAATTCTGGCGTGGCCCCGTTGCTTCAGTTCCACTATGACGCCCACCCTTTCTACTTCGACGCGAACCTGGCTCTTCGCGAGCTCGAACCGGAGGTCGGGTCTCGATTCGTCGCCTACGACGAAGAGTCAGGCGACTTCGGTTTCGCCTGGCGAACCTCGCCTCGATGGCAGCTTCAGGTCTTCGGTCGCAGTAACCTCGTGTATTCGCTCGACCCCACGTGGGTGTACTACCAAGACGACGCGCTAGGCATCGCTGCAGAATTGGGCCTCTCGTCCAACACCAGTGTCCGCCTGTTCTATGAGAGGGGGAACAACGACTACACAGGGGGCGAAAGCGCTACTACGCGAAACGAGGACCTTGATTCGGTTGGGGGAACCGTTCGCGTGCACTTTGGTCGGGGCATAGTGCTGCAAGCCAGCGCCCGCGAAACGGAGTATTCGGCCGTGGACGCAGGTTTGAATCGGAGCTTTGCCACCTTCACGATGGGTCTCACATTTGGCTCTAAGAGTGGTGCGCCGTGGGGGTGAGTGCGTCCCGTCGGTGACGAACAGGCTAGTCTAGGCCTATGAAGGGTAGCGCGCTAACAATCGTGACGGTTGCGATCACGTGTCTGGGGTTCGGCCCCTTCGTGGTAGCTGAGCCGGGACAGGAGGCTGAGCCCCGACAGACCGGCTTGAGTGGCGAGTATCGGATCGGACCGCGCGACGTCCTGCGGATCGATGTGTTCCGGCACGACGAGCTCGACCGGGAAGTTCGGGTCTTGAGGGATGGAACAATCTCAATACCTCTGCTAGTGACCTTTCGCATTGCCGACCTCACCCCGCAAGAGGCCGCGGCCGAGATTGCCCGGATGCTGGCTGAGAGAGACCTCATCAACGATCCTCAAGTCTCCGTTTTTGTAGAGGAATTCATCAGCAGTTCGGTTTCGCTTCAGGGAGCGATCCAGAGTCCGGGCATCTACCCGTTGATCGGACAGGGGACTCTCCTCGAGATGATCAGTGCCGCGGGTGGACTGAGACGCGATGATGTTGGTCGGGAGATTCTTGTCTTGCGGGGCGGGAAGAACGATCAGCAGCAGCGCCTCGCGATAAACATCGACGTACTCAGCGAGGGCGACGTGGCCAGCAACATCGTCCTTGAGCCTGGCGACATTCTCATTGTGCAGCAGGCACGAACGCAGAGGGTTTACGTTACCGGGGCGGTCCGGAACCCTGGTGCTGTTGAGTTCTCTGAAAGCGAGGGCATCACCGTGCTGCAGGCCGTCAGTGCTGCAGGCGGACCCACGGAAAGGGCCAACCGGAGCAAAGTGCACATCGTCCGTCGGCGAGCCGACGGCGGCCATGACAGGATCAACCTGGACCTCAAGAAGATTCGAAAGGGCAAGGCGGCCGATATCATGCTCGACAAGAACGATACGATCGTCGTGGGTGAGTGGTTCTTCTAGACTCTAGGGCCTAGGTCACAAGGGTCCGGCCCTACATCTCTGCCGGAGATGGCCAGAACGCGGACTCGAGTTTTCGGTCGAAACGCAGGGCGAGTCGATGCGGCGCAAACGCGCCCAGCGCCGGCCCCGGACCGGACGACACCGAAGGAGACCCCGTGACCAAACCGGGGATGGCTATGGAAGGTGCCGCGCCTATGGAAATCGTGAGAACGATTCCCACAGCCGCTTGGGAGCCGGCCGGCCGGCTCCCACACCTGCCACAGCCACGACGACAACCGAGTAGAAGCAACCGACGAAAGGAGGCAGACCGAGCTCAAATCGGACACCCACTGCTGAGGATCAACCCAGAGGCGCTACGCTTCGACTACTGTCCGAATTGAATCG